>NZ_BAABEV010000005.1:0-325233 GCF_039540335.1 Actinomadura verrucosospora
ACGTCGAAAGCCGATCACTCATCCGCGCGAACCCCGCCGCCGCATGCACCATCGCCTGCTCGTTACGCGCCATGAAATACGGCAGCCCACCACCGGACTCCAGCAGCGCCTGCCCCATCCCGGCCACGTTGCCATGCCCGAAAATCCCGAAACACCCCGCGAAGAACCGCCGCTCCACACCATCCCGCTCGCTGAACTGCACCGACAGGAAACGCACCAACGCCTGCGCCACCGTCAATCTCATGACCGCTCCTCCACACCGCGTGCCGGGGGCGACGGCAGCCGCGGCTCCGCCGGCTGCCCCTCCCGGCTCTTCCGGATACGCGCCGTCCCGGCCGGCGCGTGCGGGGAGTGCCGGCCGTCACCCGGCACTCCCCTCGATACCTCGTTCACAGGAGTTCCACCGCGGCGTCCACGGCTCCGGCGACGTCCCCGTCCGGTGGGTACAGCAGGGAACGGCCGACCACCAGGCCCCGGACCGTGGGAAGACGCAGGGCACGGCGCCAGCCCTCCCGCGCGGCGACGGGATCGGCGGCGACCTCCCCGCCCAGCAGCAGCGCGGGCAGCGTGGACGCGGCCATCACCCGCTCCATGTCCGCCACCACCGGCACCTTCAGCCACGTGTACGCCGACGTCGTCCCCAACCCCGACGCGATCGCGACCGCACGCGTCATCGCCTCCGGCGACAGGTCATTGCGGACCCGCCCGTCCACCCGCCGGGAGATGAACGGCTCCACCATCGCCATCAGCCCACGCTCGGCAAGCTCCGACACCGCCCGAGCACACGCCTCCAACGTGCGCACGGTCGCCGGGTCGTCATCGTCCACCCGCACCAGCATCTTGCCGCCGTCCAGCCCCGACGCCGCGATCGCAGCCGCGCTGTAGGCCGTGAAGCGGTCATCGATCTCGAACGCCGAACCCACCAGGCCGCCCCGGTTCATCGAACCGATCACGACCTTGCCCTCCAGCACGCCCAGCAGCAGCAGATCCTCGATCACATCCGCCGTGCCCATCACGCCGTCCACACCCGGCCGCTCCAAGGCGACGCACAACCGGTCCAGCAGCTCACCCCGATCGCCCATCGCCAGTGGATCGCCACCGGCCGCCAGGGCGCCGCGCGCCGGATGATCGGCGGCCAGCAGCATCAACCGCCCCGACTCCCCGACCAGCGAGTCCTGCCTGGTCCTGCGCTCCGCCGCCTCGGCGACCGCCTCCGGACGCGTCACCCGCGTCTCGGTCAGCCCCGCGATCCGCTCCGCCCGCGCGTCGGCGGGCGGCACCGGAATGTCGATCGTCATGCGGCCACCTGCTCGGTCAGTGCCAGCACCTCGTCCGTCGTGGGCATCGCCGCCGAGCACGCCAGCCGGGACGCGACGATCGCGCCGGCCGCGTTGGCGAAGCCCAGGACGCGCGGCAGGTCCCAGCCGGACAGCAGCCCGTGGCAGAGCGCCCCGCCGAACGCGTCGCCCGCGCCGAGGCCGTTGACGACCTCGACCGGCACCGGCGGCGCCTCGGCGGTGCGGCCCTCGGCGTCGACGGCGAGCACGCCGTCCGGACCGCGCTTGACGACGGCGAGCCGGACGCCCCGGTCGAGCAGCGCGCGGGCCGCGAGGAGAGGGTCGGCCTCCCCCACGGCCACCTCGCATTCGGCGATGTTGCCGACCGCGACGGTGGCGTGTTCGAGGGCCTCGCCCGCCCAGCGCCGCGCCTCGTCCCGCGACTCCCAGAACATGGGCCGGTGGTCGAGGTCGAGGACGATGAGGGCGTCGCGGCGGCGGGCGCCGAGCGCGGCCAGCGTCGCCGTCCGGGACGGTTCGGCGCACAGCCCCGTCATCGTGACCCACAGCACCCCGGCGCCCTCGATCGCGGACCGGTCCAGCTCGTCCGCCCGGATCTCCAGGTCGGGAGCCTTCGGGAAGCGGTAGAAGTACAGCGGGAAGTCGTCGGGCGGGAACAGCTCGCAGAAGGTCACCGGGGTCGGCAGGCCGGGGACGTCGGAGACGTACCGGTCGTCGACGCCGTACTCGGCGAGCGCCCGGCGGACGAAGCGGCCGAACGGGTCGGCGCCGGTCCGGGTGATCACGGCGGTGCGGCGGCCGTGCCGGGCGGCGGCGACCGCGACGTTGGTGGCGCTGCCGCCGAGGAACCGCGCGAACGTCTCGACCTCGTCCAGCCCGACCCCGGAGGTGAGCGGGTAGAGGTCCACGCCGACGCGGCCCATGGTGATGACGTCGAAGGACGCGGCGCCGCTCATGAGCCGATCCCGGCGAGGAACTCGGCGCAGGCGCGGACGTCGTCCAGCGGCCCGGCGCCGGGGGCGGGTTCGCGGTCCAGGACGGTGTCCTGCTCCAGGACGTACCAGCCGTCGTATCCGGCGCCTTCGAGAGAGCCGACGATCGCGGCGATGTCGACGTCCCCCGCGCCGAGCGGGCGGTAGAGGCCGGCGCGGACGGCCTCGGTGTAGGGCGTGCGGCCGTGCCGCACGCTCTCGGCGAGCGCGGCGTCGACGTCCTTGAGGTGCACGTGCGCGATCCGCTCGGCGGCGCCCGCCGCCAGCTCCACCGGGTCGGTGCCGCCGATCAGCAGGTGGCCGGTGTCCAGGCACAGGGGGACGCCCGACCCGTCGAGGACGCGCCGAACCTCATTGGATCGTTCCACCATGGTCCCGACATGCGGGTGGAGCACGGCCCGCACGCCCGCCTCAGCGGCCAGCGAGGCGATCCGGTCGAGGTTGGTCAGCAGCGCCGTCCACCCGGCGGCGTCGAGGGGAGGACGCTCGTCGTAGCCCTCCAGCCCGTGGACGGCGGCCAGCACCAGCGTCAGTTCCGACTTGGAGCGTTCCACGTCAAAGCCGGCCAGGACCCGCCGGATCTCGGGCAGCGGGTCGCGGTCCGGGTCGTGCAGCACGACGGGCGCGAAGCCGCCCACCGCGCGGAGCCCGTACTCGGCCAGCAGGGCGGCGCGCTCCCCGGCCCCGGCGGGCAGGAAGCCGTCCGGCCCGAACTCCGTGGCGGCCAGCCCGAGATCGCGCATCTCCCCCAGCACCCGCCCGGGGTCCATCTGGTGCCCCCAGCCGGGCACCTCGCACACCCCCCACGAGATCGGGGCTCCCGCGACGCGGTCGTTGATCATTGGCTCACCATCTCCCTGGGACGGGCCCGGTTCCGTGCTCGGCATCGGCCTCGCCGAGTCTGCTGAAAGCCGGGAAGGTATGTCAATAGTTTGTTATGACATTATGAGGTAATAAGCTAACCACCGGCGGCGGGTACGATCGTGGGGACGAGAGGAGGCGCCGGGTGTACCGACCGCGCGTGACCGTGGACCGCAGCAGCCCCGTCCCGCTGTACTACCAGCTCGCGCAGCAGCTGGAGGCGGCGATACGGGAGGGCGAGCTGTCCCCGGGCACCCGCCTGGAGAACGAGGTCGAGCTGGCCGACCGGTGCGGGCTGTCGCGCCCGACCGTCCGGCAGGCGATCCAGCACCTGGTGGACCGGGGGCTGCTGGTGCGCAAGCGCGGCGTCGGCACGCAGGTGGTGCAGTCGGAGATCCGCCGCCCGATCGAGCTGACCAGCCTGCACGACGACCTGGCCGCGGCCGGGCGCGAGCCGCGCACCGAGGTGCTGGAGCTCGGCACCGTCCCCGCCGAGGACCAGGTGGCCAAGGAGCTCGGCGTCCCGCCCGGCGCCGAGGTCACCCGGATGCGCCGCATCCGGTTCACCGGCGACGAGCCGCTCGCCCTGCTCACCAACTACCTGCCGCTCGACCTGCTCAGGATCGGCGAGGCCGACCTCGCCGAGCACGGCCTGTACGAACTGCTGCGCGCGACCGGCATCAACCTGCGCATCGCGAACCAGACGATCGGCGCCCGCGGCGCGACGGCGGCCGAGGCCCGGCTGCTGGACGAGCGGCGCGGCGTCCCGCTGCTGACCATGACCCGCACCGCCTACGACGACAAGGGCGGCGCGATCGAGTACGGCTGCCACGTCTACCGCGCCGACCGGTACTCCTTCGCCCTCACCCTCGTCGAGCGCTAGCCGGCCCGCCGGGGCCCGTCCGGCGAACGGCCGGTGAAAATCTCTTGATCAATTAGAGCGCTCTATTGAATTAGAGCGCTCTAATGCCTACCGTTCAGGCATCCCCCACGCATCAGGAGGAACCCGATGCAGTTGCGACCCACCCCCCAGGGCGCCCGCCTGGCGGCCGCGGCGACGACCGCCGCGCTCGCCGCGGCCTTCCTGTCCGCGGTACCCGCGGCCGCCGACGGCGACGAGCTCGCCCAGGTCCGCGCCGCGCTGGAGACGCCCGCGAACCTCGACGACGACGCGGGCGGCAACGCCAACGCCGACGACCCGGCGATCTGGAGCCACCCGGACGACCGCGACGGCGACCTGATCGTCGCGACCCTGAAGCAGGGCGGCCTCGCGGTGTACGACGCCGCCGGCCGGCAGATCCAGCGGCTCGCCGCCCCCACCCCGCCCCGGCCCGGCGACGAGCCAGGACGGTTCAACAACGTCGACCTGATCTACGGCTTCCAGCTCGGCCGCCGCAAGGTCGACCTGGCCGTCGTGTCCGACCGCGGCCGCGACACCGTCCGCACCTACACGATCGACCCCGCGAAGGCCGAGGCCCACCGGCCCCCGCTCACCGACGTCACCGACCCCGCGGCCCCGCCCGTCTTCTCCTCCTCCCTCGACGAGATCAACGAGCAGGCGACGGCGTACGGGCTGGCGTCCTGGAAGGACTCCCGCGGCGCCTCCTACGTCGCGCTCAGCCGCCGGCACACCTCCCGGATCGGCACCGTCCGGCTGGAGGCCACCGCCGCGGGCACCGTCACCTACCGGCACGTCCGCGACGTCGACCTGCCCACCTCGTTCGCCCTGCCGGGCGGCGGCACCTGGGCGCCCTGCGAGGACCCCGGCGAGGGACCGCAGGTCGAGGGCATGGTCGCCGACCCCGAGAACGGGGTGCTCTTCGCCGCCCAGGAGGACGTCGGCATCTGGCGCATCCCGCTCGGCAGCGGCTCGCCGCAGCTCGTCGACAAGGTCCGGGAGTACGGCGTCCCCGCCGCCTACGACCCCGAGACCGAGGAGTGCGCCCCGAGCGGGCCCGACCCCGGCGTCGGAGGCACGCACCTCACCGCCGACGCCGAGGGCCTGTCCATCTACCGGCAGGACGACGGCGAGGGCTACCTGCTCGCCTCCAGCCAGGGGGACGACACCTTCGTGGTCTACGACCGCCAGGACCCGCGCCAGTACCTCGGCCACTTCCGCGTCGCCGCCGGACCGACGGTCGACGGGTCGGAGGTCTGCGACGGGGCGATGGTGACCAGCGCCCCCGTCGGCGGCTTCGACAACGGCCTCCTCGTCGTCCACGACGGCGTCAACACCCCCACGGTCACCGACGGGAACGGCGAGGTCCGGGAGAACACCAACTTCAAGCTGGTGGACTGGGAGGATGTGGCGGACCCGCTCGACCTGGACGTCACGCCCGGCGACTGGGACCCGCGCGGCTAGCAGCGAACCGCACCGACGCGAGTCGCCGCCATGCCCTTCATGGCGGCGACTCGCCGTACCCGGGAGAACACCGCATGACCCACCCGACCCTGGAGGACGTGGCAGCGCGAGCCGGAGTGTCGCGCGCGCTCGTGTCGCTGGTGATGCGCGGCTCCCCCAAGGTCGGCAGGGAGCGCCGCGAGGCGGTGCTCCGGGCGGCCCGGGAACTCGGCTACCGGCCCAACATGATGGCGCGGAGCCTCGCGGCCGGCCGGACGGGCATGATCGGCGTGCTCCTCTCCGACCTCCGCGATCCCTGGTACGGCGCGGTCTACGACGGGCTCGCCGACGAGGCCGCCCGGCGCGGCGTCCGCCTGCTGCTGGCCACCGGGCGCGGCGGCCCGGCGCGCGAGCGGGCCGCCCTTGACGACCTGCTCGACCTGCGCCCGGACGGCGTCGTCCTGGCGGGGCCGAAGCTGCCCGCCGCCGACATCGAGCGCGCCGCCGCCGGATGCGCCGTGACCGTGGTCGGGCGCTCCGTCCGCTCCGACCGCGTCGACTGCGTGACCGGTGACGGCGCCGCGGCCGTCGAGCGGGCGCTCGGGCGCCTGGCGGACCTCGGCCACCACCGCGTCGCCTGCCTGGACCTCGGTCCCCGCCCTTCGCCCCTGCGCCGCGCGTGCCCGGCCGGCGCCGTCGTCGCCCGGCCGGACGAGCTGTGGCGTCCGCCCGAACCGCCGACGGCCGTCCTCGCGCTCGGCGACACGACGGGCGTCGCCGCGCTCGCCGCGCTGCTGCGCGCCGGGAGGCGCGTGCCGGACGACGTCTCACTGATCGTCCACGGAGATCCGCCGGGGGCGCGGGCCGCGGGGGTGACGACGATCGCCTCGCCGGCCGCGGAGATGGGCCGCGCGGCCGCCGCGATCCTGCTGGACCGGATCGGGGACGGCGCGCAGGCGGAGACCCGGCGCGTCACCGTCCCGCCCGTCCTCGACGAGCGCGGCACCACCCGGTAGCCCGGGCCGGAAGCGACGCCCGGAAGGCGTGCCCTCTCGGCTCCGGCCGGATCCGCGGCACGCCCTTCAGCCATGCCCGCGGCACGTGGATCCGCCGCGCCCGAGGCACGCGATTACACCGTGCGTGGGGGGCTCGCGCACGCCTTTGGCCGGACGCGGCCGGGCGGAGCCGAGCCTTGTCCCGCCGTTCCCGCAGCTCCGCACGGCCACGGCCGGCCCGGGGAAGACTCCAGTCCAAGTCAGAACGTCAAGATGTAAGAACAAAGTCTTGACTGCCGTTCCGGTGCGGGCTACAAATGTGGCCCAAGCCACACGAAGATGACGAGCAGATGAACAACCGGTGTCCGCCGCCGGTCCATCAGATGAACTCGCCATCCGATCGGACAGCCATGGGAGGCACCATGCGGGTCGGACTGTTGGGCGCGGGGCGGATCGGGGCGTCGCACGCCCGGTTCCTGGGCGGCCATCCCCAGGTCGACACCCTGCTGATCGGAGACGCCGACGTGCGCCGCGCCGCGGCGCTGGCCGGCCCGATCGGCGCCACGGCCGGGGACCCGGAGACGGTGCTCACCGCCGGGCTCGACGCGGTCGTCATCGCCACGCCGACGTCCACGCACGCCGAGCTGCTCGTCCGCGCCTGCGACGCGGGCGTCCCCGCCTTCTGCGAGAAGCCGGTCGCGCCCGACCTGCGCACGACGCTGGAGGTCCGCGACCGCGCCGCCAAGACGGGGGTGCCCGTGCACGTGGGCTTCCAGCGCCGGTTCGACGCCGGGTACGCGGCGGCGCGGCAGGCCGTCCTCGACGGGCGGCTGGGAACGCTCCACCGCGTCCACCTGATCACGGCCGACCCGGCGCCGCCGCCGGCCGAGTACGTCCGCTCGTCCGGCGGGATCTTCCGCGACTGCCACATCCACGACTTCGACGTCCTGCGCTGGGTCACCGGCCGGGAGGTCGCCTCGGTCACCGCCGTCGGCGCCAACCGCGGCGACGCCTACTTCTCGGCCGCCGGGGACGTGGACACCAGCGCCGCCGTCCTGGTCATGGACGACGGGACGCTCGCCACGATGCAGGGCTCGCGGTACAACGGCGCCGGATACGACGTGCGCATGGAACTGTCGGGCACCGCCGGCACCTGGGTGGTCGGGCTCGACGAGCGCGCCCCGCTCCGGTCGGCCGAGCCCGGGGTGGACTGGCCGCCCGGCGATCCGTGGACGGACTTCCAGGAGCGCTTCGAACCCGCCTACGCGAACGAAATTGGAACGTTCCTGGAAATGGCCAGGGGCCGCGCGGACAGCCCCTGCACGGTCGACGACGCGCTGGAGGCGTTCCTCGTCGCCGAGGCCGCCACGCTCTCGCTGCGCGAGGGCCGCCGCGTCCCGCTCGCGGAGCTCCGATGATCTGGGCGGCGGCGTTCGGCGCGGTCGCGCTCGCCTTCGTCTGGGTGACCGGCGTCAACGACGGCGCGGCCCTGCTCGGCCTCAGCGGGCGCTACCCCCGCTCGTCCGGGCTGCTGCTGACCGCGCTGGTGCTCGTGCCCCTCGTCCTGGTCCCGCAGGTGACCGTCACGGTCGCGCGGACGTTCACCGAGGGCCTCACCGACCTCGGCGACCGGCGCGGCGCGCTCGCCTTCCTGCTCGGCGTGACCGTCGCGCTCGCCGTCGTCGCCGGGCTCACCAGGCGCGGCCTGCCGACCAGCCTGACGCTGGCGATCGTCGGCGGCATCGGCGGCGCCGGACTCGGCATGGGCCTCGACGTGGCCTGGGGCGGGCTCGGCCTCGTCCTGGCCGTCGGCGCCGCCGCCCCGTTGGTCGGCACGTCCGTCGGGTTCGGGCTCGGGCTCGCGTCGCGGCGCGTGCCGTCCTTCGCCGGGATGCCCGGAGCCGTCCGGACCGCCCACGTCCTGGCCTACACCGCCCAGTGCGCCGCCTACGCCGCCAACGACGGGCAGAAGATGCTCGCCGTCGTCAGCGTGGCGCGGCACGTGGTGTCCACGCGGCGGCTCGGCGGGGTCGGCCCCGTCCAGCCGACCCCGGTGGTGCTCATCGCGATCGCCGTCGTCTTCTGCGCCGGCGCGCTGAGCGCCGTCCACCGGGTGGGCGAGCGGCTGGGGCGCGGGCTCGTGCTGGCCCGGCCGCTGCACGTGGTGTCCACGGAGGCGGCGGCGGCCGCGTCGGTCGCGGCCAGCTCGCTGGCGGGCGCGCCGGTCAGCATGACGCAGTCCGTCACCGCCGGGGTCGTCGGCGTCGCCGCCAGCGAGGGCGCCTCCCGGGTGCGCTGGCAGAACGTCGTCGGCATCGGCGCCGCGTGGCTGTTCACGCTGCCGCTCGCGTTCGCCGCGGGGACGCTCGGCGGCGTCGCGGTGAGGACCCTGTGAGCGCCGCCGTCCGGCCCGTCCGCCGCGTCCGGCTCATCTGGGACGACCTGCGAGGACGCTCCGGAGACCGGGTCGTCGGGCAGGTCGCCCGGCAGATCCGCGCCGTCCGCGACGGCGCCGAGCTGGCCCGGGAGATGGCCGCCGGGCGGGTCCCCTCCGGGGAGGCCCGCGCCCGGATGGCCGAGCTGGAGCACGCGGGGGACGCCGAGCGCGCGGCGCTCGCCGCGATGCTGCGCGGTGTCCTCGCCACCCCCATAGACCGGGAGGACCTGTACCGGCTCTCCCGCTCCGTCGACGACGTCCTGGACAACCTCCGCGACTTCGTCCGCGAAGCCGACCTGTTCGGGCCGCCCGGACTCGGCTTCGCCGTACCGCCGCTGGACGCGGTGCTGGAGGGGCTGACCTCCCTCGACACCGCCGTCCGGAAGGTCCTCGCCGAGCCCGCCGCGGTCACCGTCGCGGCGCTCGGCGCGCGCAAGGCCGGCAACCGCGTCCGGGAGACCCGGCAGGCGGCGCTGACCCGGCTGTTCGCCGGACCGCTGGACATCGACGTCCTGCGCAGGCGCGAGCTGCTCGACCGCCTGGACGCGGTGGGGCGGCGGCTCGGCGAGGCGGCCGACGCGTTGTCGGACGCGATGCTCAAACGCAGTCACTGATCGAACCATGAAGCCGCAGGTCGGGGCTGCGGGCACAGCGCGAGGAGAGAACCCACCATGATCCGCACCATGATGAGAGGGCGCCGGGCACGGGCCGGAGCCGCCGTCGCCGCCGCCCTCGCCACGGCGGCGCTGGGCGCGTGCGCGCCGTCCAGCGAGGGGCAGGCCGGGGCCGACCGGCCCCTCCCCTCCGTGACCGTGGAGGACGCGGCGTCCTTCGACCTGAACGCACTGATCGCCGCCGCGAAGAAGGAGGGCAGCCTCCTCGCCTACGACGGCAGCGGCGACGTCAAGGACATGGCCGCCGCGTTCGAGAAGAAGTACGGCATCAAGGCCGAGGGCGAGAAGTCCAAGGCCGCCGCGACCGCGGAGAAGATGACGCGCGAGGCGCAGGCCGGCAACGTCACCATCGACGTCAGCCTGTTCGAGGACGGCCCGATGCTCGTCGGCCAGCTCCTCCCCCAGAAGATCGTCACCACCTGGATCCCGCCGGACCTCGCCGCGACCATCGGCGAGAAGAACCGGAACCCGCTGATGATGATCTCGAAGGCGTACGTGTTCGCCTACAACCCCAAGCTCAACCCCGGCGGCTGCCCGGTGAAGAACGTCTGGGACCTGACCGACCCCAAGTGGAAGGGGAAGGTCATGATGCAGGACCCGCTGGGCAAGGAGGTCTTCACCCAGTGGTTCACCCAGCTTTCCGAGCGGAGCTCCGACAAGCTCGCGGCCGCCTACGAGCAGCTCGGCAAGGGCAAGCTCAAGACCGGGGAGGACGACGCCGCCCACGAGTGGGTGAAGCGGCTGGCGAAGAACGACCCGGTGCTGACCACCGAGGACGAGGACGTCGCGACCGCCGTCGGCGCCCCCAACCAGACCCGGACGACCATCGGGCTGTTCTCGATCGCCAAGTTCCGCGATCTGGAGGGCAAGGGCTTCAACATGAAGGTCTGCGAGGGCCTGAACCCCTGGACGGGCTTCGCCTACCCCAAGTTCGCGACGATCGCGGCGAAGTCCAAGCACCCCAACGCCGCCAAGCTGTTCGTCCACTTCGCGATGTCGAAGGAGGGCTTCGACCTCGAGGCCCACTCCGGCGGCGTGTCCGGCAACGACGCGGTCGGGGTGAGCCCGCACAACCCGCCCGGCCTCACCGACTGGAACACCCAGCTGTACTGGTTCTCCTCCGACAAGCTGCTCGCCGACTTCCGCAACCGCCAGGACATCAAGGACTTCTGGCGCGTCAACCACTCCTGAGCACTGCCCGACCCCCGGCGGGCCGCACGAGCGGCCCGCCGGGCTCCACCCCGGAGGAAGAACCCATGGCGGTCGCCGCCTCCGCACGGCCCGTGTCACGCGGCCGGCGCGTGCTCTACCGGTCCCGCGTCCTGCTGCGCAACCCCACCGTGCTGCTCGGCCTCGTCCTGAGCGCCGCGCTGCTCTACCTCGTCATCGCCCCGCTCGTCTCCGTCGTCTCGGACGCCGGCCGCGTCCAGTACGGCGACGAGGCGCGCTCCGGCCAGGGGGCCGGCTCGTGGACGAGCTACTACCTGTGGCGGGTGTTCCGCTCCCCGGTCAGCAGGCTGCTGTTCTGGGAACCGCTCCTGCACACCCTCACGGTCGCGGTCGGCGTCATCGTGTTCGCGCTCGCCGTCGGCGGGTCGATGGCGTGGCTCGTGACCCGCACGAACGTCCCGGGCCGCAAGTTCCTGGCCGGCGCCCTGGTCGTGCCGTACATGCTGCCGTCCTGGACGTTCGCGCTGGCGTGGCTGTCGCTGTTCAAGAACGAGCGGTCCGGCGGGCAGGTCGGCTACCTGCAGGGCGCCGGGATCCACACCCCCGACTGGCTCGCCTACGGGCCGGTGCCGATCATCGTGACGCTCGGCCTGCACTACTACCCCTTCGTGCTGCTGCTGTTCGGCAACGCGCTGCGCCGCATCGACTCCCAGCTGGAGGACTCGGCGCGCATCCTCGGCGCCGGCGGCCGGACGGTCCTGCGCCGCGTCACGCTGCCGCTGATGCTGCCGGCGCTGTCGTCGGCGGTGCTGCTCGTCCTCGGGCGCGTCCTCGGCACGTTCGGCACCCCCTACATCCTCGGGCTGCCGAGCGACTACAACGTCCTGTCGACGAGCCTGTACCACGCGATCCGCGACCGCAGCACCGGCGTCGCCTCGACGATCGCCAGCGTGATCGTGCTCATCGGAGTGCTCGTCGTCGTGGTCGACACCCGGCTGGTGCGCGAGCAGCGCAAGTTCGTCACCGTCGGCGGGAAGGGCGCCATGGACCGCCGCGGCGACCTGCGCCGCTGGCGGTGGCCCGCGTTCGGGCTGGCGATGGCGGTGTTCGCCGCGAGCGTCGTCATCCCGGTGCTGACGCTGCTGCTGTCCACCATCACCAAGACGCCCGGCGTGTTCAGCCCCGGCAACTTCACGCTGAAGTACTGGTTCGGATCCGACATCGAGGGCGCGGTCGGGTTCCCGCACGGCGTGCTGCGCGGAAACGAGCTGTGGGAGGCGGCCTGGAACAGCGTGCGGATCGTCGGGCTGGCCGCGCTGGTCTGCGGCTTCGCCGGGCTCCTCATCGGCTACGTGGTGGTGCGCGGCGCCGGGAGCCGCGTCTCGGCCTTCCTGCGGCAGGTGTCGTTCCTGCCGTACCTGGTGCCCGGCATCGCGTTCGCCGCCGCGTGCCTGTCGCTGTTCGCCGTCCGGCGCGGCCCCGTGCCCGCCCTCTACGGGACGATCACGCTGCTCGTCCTGGTGATGGTGGTGACGCACCTGCCGTACTCGTCCCGGTCGGGGATCTCGGCGATGATGCAGCTCGGCCGGGAGCCGGAGGAGGCCGCGCAGATCAGCGGGGCGCGCTGGCCGACCCGGATGGTCCGCATCATCATCCCGATCCAGCGGGGCGCGCTCGTCACCGGCGTCGTCCTGCCGTTCATCTCCGGGCTGAAGGAGCTCAGCATCGTCATCATGCTGACCACGTCCGGGACGCAGCTGCTCACCACCCTGTCCATCGGGCTCGTCGACTACGGCTACACCCAGCTCGCCAACGGCGTCGTGCTCGTCATCGCCCTGCTCTCGTTCACCATGACCTACCTGGCCCAGCGGCTCACCAAGAGCAGCCTGGCCTCGGGCATCGGAGGTTGACCATGCCGGCCATCACCCTCAGCGGAGTGGTCAAGAACTACGTCGGCGGCGACCGCGCCGCGGTGAAGGACCTCGACCTCGTCATTCCGGACGGGTCCTTCACCTGCCTGCTCGGGCCGTCCGGCTGCGGCAAGACCACCACCCTGCGCATGATCGCCGGGTTGGAGCAGCCGACCCTGGGCGAGATCAGCGTGGGCGACCGGGTCCTGGACTCGGTCGAGCGCGGCGTCTACGTCCCGCCGGAGAAGCGGGACATGGGACTGGTGTTCCAGAACTACGCGCTCTGGCCGCACCTCACCGTCCGCGGCAACACCGAGTTCGGGCTCCGGATGCGCCGGGTCCCGGCGGAGCGCCGCAAGGCCCGCGCGCGGGAGGCCCTGGAGAAGGTCCGCGTCGCCGACTGCATGGACCGGTACCCGTCCCAGCTGTCCGGCGGCCAGCAGCAGCGCGTCGCGCTGGCGCGGATGCTCGCCGTCGACCCCGACGTCCTGCTGCTGGACGAGCCGCTGTCCAACCTCGACGCGCGGCTGCGCCTGGAGATGCGGACGGAGCTGAAGCGCATCCACGAGGAGACGGGCGCGACGGTCGTGTTCGTCACCCACGACCAGATGGAGGCCATGACGATGGCCACGCACATCGCCGTCATGGCGGAGGGGGAGCTCCAGCAGGTGGCGCCGCCGATGGAGATGTACGAGCGGCCCGCCAACCGGTTCGTCGCCGAGTTCGTGGGAAGCCCGCCGATGAACATCGTCCCCCTCGGCGACGAGCCCGACGGGCTGGCCGGGTCGCTGCTGCGCTTCGTGGAGAAGCACGCCGGGCTGAGCGGGCCCGCGTGCGCGGGCGTCCGTCCCGAGGCGCTGAAGCTGGCGAAGTCGCGGGACGAGGTGCCCGACGCGGCCTGGTGGGACGAGGCGGTCGTCGAGACCGTCCTGCCGACCGGGTCGAGCTGGACCGTGCAGCTGCGCGTCCTGGACACCGACCTGTTCGCCGTCACCCACGAGGACCCCGAGGCGGCCCCGGGCGACCGGCTCCACTGCTGGACGCGACCCGGGCGGCTCCACGTGTTCGCCGAGGACGGTTCCCGGATGGGCGCCTGGGACGACGCCGTCGCGCCCGTCAAGAAGGCCGCCCTGTGACCGCGCCCCTGCGCCGGCCGCGGGCGCTGCTACTGGACTTCGGCGGCGTGCTGGTCGAGACCTCCAAGCGGGACGGCTGGCAGGCCGCTCTGGCCAAGGAGGTCCACGCCCTTCTCACCGGCGCCGGCTCCCGCGAGCTCGACGCCGCCGCGATCGAGACCGACATCAGGGCGGGCGCGGCCGCGGACAAGTGCTGGAAGGACGCCATGTCCCGCCCGTACGCGCCGCGCGAGACGACCCACGCCGCGTTCTGGGGCGACTACGTGGCGGCCGACTGGCCCGCGCCCGCGCGGCAGCTCGTCGTCGCGCACGCCACCCCGCTGTGCAAGCGAATGGGCGAACTGCGGCAGGACCGCCGCACCCGTCCTGGCATCCCCGAACTGCTCGACGCCGCCGCCGGGCTCGGCATCCCCTGCGCGGTCGTCAGCAACGCGCTGTCCGGCGCGGTGCACCGCGACTACACGGCGTCGACGGGGCTGGCGGGCAAGCTCGCCCTGGAGGTGTACAGCGACGAGGTCGGCATCCGCAAACCCAACCCGGAGATGATCTGGATCGCGACCCGCGCCCTCGGCGTCGAGCCGTCGGACGCCTGGTACGTCGGCGACAACTTCGACCGCGACGTCCTGTGCGGGCACCGCGCCGGCGTCGGCGGGAACGTGCTGATGGTGGCCAAGGGCACCCATGACGTCCCGTACGAGGTCCGCTGCCGCCCCGACGCCGTCGTCGACGACGGGCACGGACTGCTGGACCTGCTCACCGCCACGACAGAAGGAGAACGATGAGCGTCGACGTCCCCGCCTCGCGGGAGCTCGCCGGGATCGCCGAACTCGCCGCCCGCGCCACCGGGGACCGTCTGCGGACGGCGTTCCGGTCGCGTCCCGAGGTCGATCACAAGCGCGACATCCACGACCCGGTCACCGAGCACGACCGGGCGGCGGAGGAGACGATCCGCCAGGTGCTCGCCGAGCACACCCCCGGCAGCGTCGTCGTCGGCGAGGAGGGCGGCGTGGGCGGCGGCGACGGCGACCTGCGCTGGTTCGTCGACCCCATCGACGGAACGGCCAACTTCGCCGTCGGCCTGCCGTTCTTCTGCGTGTCCATCGGCGCGGCCATGGGCGGCGAGCTGGTGGCCGGCGTCGTCTACGACCCGGTGCGCGACGACATGTTCACCGCCACGCTCGACGGCGCCACCTGCAACGGCGAACCGATCCGCAGCCGCGGCGCCACCCGCGACGAGACCGCGGTGCTCGTCACCGGCTACCCCAACGCGCGGGAGATGCACCGCCGCGGTGAGGAGTCGCTGCGGAGCTTCGGTTCGCTGGTGGACGCGTTCGCCACCGTCCGCCGCCCGGGCAGCGCCGCCCTCACCCTCGCCCACGTCGCCGCCGGATGGGCGGACGTGGCCTACGGCACGTCCGTCAACGCGTGGGACGTCGCGGCGGCCGTCCTACTGGTCAGGCAGGCCGGCGGCACCTACCTGCCGCTGAACGGGGAGCCCGGCGGCCGCGACTGGGAGGCCCCCGGCTACCTGGCGTGCGTGGCCGGCTTCGACCTGGACGGCTCCGTCATCGCCGAGGTCGCGGGCCTCGTGAAGGCCGGTGAGCCCGCTTGAGCGCCACCGGACTGCGGACCGTCGACTGGATCGTCACCGACCTGGACGGGACCCTCGTCGGGCGCGACCTGCGGATCGTCGAGCCGAGCCTGGCGGCGCTGCGCCGCTTCGTCGCCTCCGGCGGCACCGTCGTCATCGCCACCGGGCGCAGCGAGGAGGCCGCGCTGCCGTACTACCGGACGCTCGGCCTGACGACCCCCGCGATCCTCTACAACGGGGCGCGCGTGGTGGACCTCAGCACCGGCGCCGTCCTGCACCGGCGCGCCCTCGCCGTCGCCGCCTGGGCGAAGCTCACGCTGCTGTTCGCCGAGCTGCCCGCCGGGGTCTGGCCGGTCGCCTTCACCCAGGGGCGCGCACACACCACGGGCTCCTCGCCCGCCCTGCTGGAGTACGCCCGCCGCGACGGGATCGAGCTCAAGCGGATCGGCTCGTGGGGCGACCTGCCGTTCGACGACATCGTCAAGGTCATGCTCATCTGCGACCGCCCCGAGCTGATGGATCCGGCCGAGGAGGCGGTTTCGGCGGCCGTGTCCGGCGTCACCCTCGTCCGGTCCGAGAGCACCTACCTGGAGGCGCTGCCCGCGGGCGCGACCAAGGGCACGGCGCTGCGCGAGCTGGCCGCCTCCCGCGGCGTGGCCCTCAGCGCCGTCGCGGCGATCGGCGACAACCCGAACGACCTGGACATGATCCAGGCCGCCGGTCTCGGCGCCGCCGTCGGGGACGGCGCCGAGACCGTCCGGGCCGCCGCCGACGTGGTGGTGGGCCCCTGCGCCGAGGGCGCCGTCGCCGACCTCGTGGCCCGCGTCCTGCCGTGATCCTGACCGTCGTCGGCTGCGCGGGCACCGTCCCGGGGCCGGAGGCCGCCTGCTCCTGCTATCTGCTGGAACACGACGGCTTCCGGCTCCTGCTGGACGCCGGGACGGGCGCGCTCGGACCGCTACAGCGCTTCGCCGACCCGTGCGCGATCGACGCCGTGGTCATCAGCCACCGGCACCGCGACCACTGCTCGGACCTGATGCCCCTCGCCTACCTGCGGGACCGCAGGGGCACCACGGCCCGGCTGCCGGTGATCGCCCCGGCGGGCACCGAGGCGCACGTCGCCGCCCCGTCCGGCTACGCGCGGGCCCTCGACTGGCGAAAGCCGCCCGCGGGGCCGTCCGGGCTCGGGCCGCTGACGATCGAGACGGCTCCGGTGCGGCACTCGGTGCCGGCGCAGGCCGTCCGGGTCACCGCCGGATCCGCGAGCCTCACCTACTCCGGCGACTCCGGCGAATGCGCCAAGCTCCTGGAACTGGCCCGGGGAACGGACGTCCTGCTCTGCGAGGCGGCGGCGGCCGTCGGCACCCCCGGCTCCGCCGCCGCCCACCTCACCCCGGCGCAGGCGGCACGCCTGGCCAGGGAGGCGGGCGCCGCCCACCTCGTCCTCACCCACCTGCGGCCCTGGGCGGACCCCATGGCCGCCTTGCGGGAGGCTCGCGAGTCCTACGACGGCCCCCTGACGCTGGCGGTCCCCGGCCTGAGACTGATCGCCTGACCGTCCGGGAACGGCGGGCGGGACGGAACCGGATGTGCGGACGGCATGATCGGGCTGGGCGGGACCCGGCGGCTCGCGGACCGCCATCTCACGGGCAGGCCGCCCGCCCGGGCCCTCGCCGGGCGGGTGGCCCGAGGCCGGCCGGCGGCGCGCCGGCGCCGGAGGGGTCAGGCGTTGCCTCCCCACCGGGAGCCCGCGTACCTGGCGAGAGTCATCTCGATCTCCTTGCGGGAGCCCTTGAGCCGGTGGACGGGTACGACCACGATCCAGCCGCTTCCCTTGTCCAGGTAGCACAACGGCGTCCGTGGCCCCCGAGCCGCCGGCAAGGGCGTCCCCGGCAGCGGGAAGACGCAGACCGCCCACCCGGCCGGCTTCGCGCGCCGCACCACGACCCGGCCGATCTCGTGCCACCCGTAATGGACCCGGCGGCCGCCGTACCGGAGTTCGAGGCCGTCGGCGCCGACCGTCAGTTCACCGGGCCTCCAGAGCGCGTTCAGGAGGGGGAGCGTCCACACCGCGGGCTCGCGCACGAGCCAGAAGGTCAGCACGGACATGATCGCGAGCAGCAGCGCGAAGAACACGCCGGCCGAGCCGACCGAGCCGGCCGCGGTGGTCACGGTCAACAGGCCGAGAGCGATCCCCGCGAGGAGGCGGAGCGCGTGTCCGACGAGCGCGAGGATCACGGGAGCGACACTGGCCTCGAACCGCACGGACCCGTGGCGGTCGGGCAGCGGAGTGGTCCGGGATCGGTCGTCCTCGAAGGCGTCCGTCGCGGCGTTCACCGGCGGGAGGGTGGTGGCGCCGGTGACGTGATACCGCGTCAGCATGTCCTGCACGGGAGCGGGCAGCCACGCACCGCCCTCACCGGCCGAGGAGAGGACTCCCACCAGGTCCGCCGGGTTCGGGCGGGCGGCGGGGTCCTTGGCGAGGCAGTCCGCCACGACGCCCTTCAGCGGAGCGGGCAGAGCGTCCAGAGCGGGCGCCTTGTGCACCACCCGATAGGTCAGCGCCTCCACCGGTCCTTCCCCGAACGGGCGGACTCCCAGGGCGTAGGCGAGAACGGCGCCGAGGGCGAACACGTCGCACGCCGGGGTGAGCGTGCCCTCCGAGATCAGCTCCGGCGCCATGAAGCCGGGAGTCCCCGCTAGGGCGGTGACGCCGGAGGCGTCGACCGCCCTAGCGATGCCGAAGTCGATGACCCGCGGCCCGTCGGCGGCGAGCAGGACGTTCGAGGGCTTGAGGTCGCGGTGGACGACGCCGGCGCGGTGGACGGCCTCCAGGGCCTCCGCCAACCCCGCCCCCAGGGCGAGTACCGAGACCGGCGGGAACGGACCGTGGTCGGCGACCGCGGCGGCGAGCGAGGGCCCGGGCACGTACGCCGTGACCAGCCATGGGATCTCCGCGTCGGGATCCGCGTCGACGACGGGGGCGGTGTGGAAGCCGCCTACCTGGCGCGCGGCCTCCACCTCGCGCTTGAACCGCCGGCGGAACTCGGCGTCAGCGGCGAGACCCGGATGGACCAGCTTCACGGCGACCGGCCGGCCTCCGGGAGACGAACCGAGGAACACCTGCCCCATTCCCCCGGCGCCGAGGCGGGCCGACAGCGCGTACCGGCCGATCGCACGAGGGTCCCCGGGCCGTAGAGCGTCCACCGCAGTCCTCATCTTCCGTCGTTCGCCATCCGCACTCGACCATGGGACGTCTCCCTACTGAAGCGAACCGGTGCGGTTTCTGCCAGTGGCTCTTTCGAAGCAGGTGAGTCGCGGGGAGCGCGGGCGGCCCACTCATGTTCCCGCCATCATGCCTGAATTGCTTCCGCTCGTCTTTGACGATGCCTCCACGATTCTTTGACCCTGTTCGCGGATCCGCGCCGCTCTCGACCGGCCCGCGCGGCGGGGCATGGGCACGGCGTCCACGGCTGCGAAGGGCGCCCGCCCAAGAAGCGACCAGTAACCTCATGGCCATAACGAGCGGACTTGGGGAAGCCAGTGATCGAAACGGTGTACAGAACCGAGGACTTCCCCCCGGCCGAACGATTCGACCGCTGGCGGGAATGGATGGGGCGTACGCACGCCCCCGTGGACCTGAGCAGCGAATATGCCGCGGATTTCCGCGCTCACCAGCGCATCCTGCAACTCGGCGCGGTGACCGTGTGGCCGTCCACCGTCCAGCCGCTGCTGTCCCGGCGGACGGCGAAACTCATCAGGCACTCCGACCCCGGGACGTACAACCTCACCCTCGTCGTCGAAGGGGTGGCACGCGCCAGCTGGGACGACCGGGAGGCGGAATACCGTCCCTACGACCTGCACGGCCAGAACTCCTGGCGACCCTGCACGGTCCAGGTCGGGCGGCGTGACCAGTCCGTCAGGTGCGTGGGCGTGGAGATTCCCCGGGATGTCCTGGCGCTCCCGCGCAGGAGCGCCGATCGCGCGATCGGCCGGCCGTTGTCGGCACGGGAGGGCGTCGGAGCGTTACTGGGCGGCTTCCTCACCCGCCTCAGCACCGACACCGCCGCCTACCTGGCCACCGACGGCCCCCGGCTCGGCGCCGTCCTGACCGATCTGGTCTCGGCCCTGTTCGCCCACACCCTCGACGCCGACCGCGACCTCTCTCCCGAGGCCCACCGGCGGACCCTGACTCTGAGCATCCGCTCCTTCGTCGCTCGGAACCTGCACGATGCCGAGCTGACCCCGTCGGTCGTCGCGGCCGCGCACCACATCTCGACCAGCCATCTGTACCGTCTCTTCCAGGACGAGGACGTCACCGTCGGCGCACTGATCCGCCGCGAACGCCTGGAACGCGCCCGCCGGGACCTGGCCGACCCGGCTCAGCACGGGGTGCCGGTCCACGAGATCGCCGCCCGCTGGGGTTTCACCCACCATTCGGCCTTCACCCGGGCCTTCCGCGCCGCCTACGACACCTCCCCCAGCGACTACCGGCAGGCAGCGGTGGCGGGGGACGGAACGATCGTGCCCTAGGGGAAGGCTCAACCCTTCCTCGAAGCCGGTGGTCCCGGGGCTTCAGGCCCCGGGACCGGTCGTGCTGACTCAGACCGGCCGCGGGTGGCCAGGCTCGTCGGACACTTGCTGTCTCACCCCTCCCCCGCCAGCGAGCCCTACTCGCTCGACAGTCGCAGGTAGCGAACCGCCTGCTGGGAGGTGAGGGAGGTGGGAAGGTCCAGGAGCTGCCGCTGCCAGATGCCCACGTTCCCCCGCCAGGTGCGGTAGAACGACAGGCAGCCGAGCGGGGAGATCTCCAGGAGACGCTTCTTCGCCTCGTCGAGGCGCCGCAGGATCCGGTCGCGATCCGGAGATCGCTCGTCCCCCACGGAAGAAGCCCCGCGCAGGCGGTCCCCCACTTCCTCGATGAAACGCGAGCGCTTCTTGATCGCGTCCATCCAGAAGTAGAGCGTGGTCACGTCCGCGCCGGAGTGCAGGGCCCGGACCAGGCCTTCGGCGATGAGCTCGCCGAACTCCTCCGTGGCGGCGTTCCGGCTGAACGGATCGTACGGCAGCTGCCACAACTTCCCCGCGACGCCCGCGGAGCGATCGGCGACCGCGTCGTACATGAACAGCCAGTCCTCGTTGTAGATCGCGGGGAAGTACGTGTCCGCGCGACGCGTGTCGACGAGGAGCGCGTTGCCTCCCATGAAGGTCGACTGCGCTCCCCCGGAAACCCGGTTGGCATGACATACAACTGAATTATCCGGAAAATCGGGAACTTGAAATCCCACCACCCGATACTGCTCGGTCAGAGCGGCGGCCCTCCGGATCAGCGAAGGCTCCATGCCTCGTATGTCATCATCCAAGAAGAGGATCGTCCGCCAGCCGCACAGGCGGGCCAGGAGAAGGCCGATGTTCCTCTTCAACGCGATGTCCGTATGCTTCTCCATCACTCGCCGCTCGAAGTCGAGCAGCGGGTGACTGTGCCATGGCGGGACCGTCAGGCAAAGTGCGTTCGAGGGCAGCGCGTACCTCGTCTTGATCTCCCGCGACTGCACGGATGTGCTGCACAACAGGACGATCGTGCACTTCAACGCCTCCGCCAAGGCGATCACAGGCCCCACGCGGTGTGGAGCGACCGTGGGAACCACAATGGCGTCCACCGTGCCAGGGCCTACACCGCCGACCCCCGATAAATCTCTCAGCAGATTAATGTGCGAGCCCACATGGGTCGCCTGACCAAATTCGTCAGTACTCATCTTTCCTCCGTTTGTGTTCGTCCGTGACCTGGCCACGAACGGTCCGAGAACAAGATTGATCTGGACACTACGTACTGTCCGTAAAGGAACGAGAAGGGCAACGCGCGCTTCGGGGCCGCAGGACCGCGGGAATACGCCCCCTCTCCACCGCCCGGGCCGACGCTCCGAACGGACGGGTGGCGCGCTAGGAGTTCGCTTCGATCATGTCGAGCACCTCGGACGTCGGGCGCACGTCGCCGAAGGACCGGTAGACGGTGTGCAGGGTGGCGTTGTGGTCCTGGTCGCGGCGTGCCGCGTTGGCGTCGGCGACCATGATGACCCGGAACCCGAGGGTGCTCGCATCGCGCGCGGAGGACTCGCAGCACACGTTGGTGACGGTGCCGGTGATCAGGACCGTGTCGACCCCGCGCTCCTCCAGCAGACCTGGAAGGGGGCACCGCCCCGGAAAGAAGGCGCTGGCCGCCGACTTCTCCACCAGCAGATCGTCGGCACGGACCGCGAGGCCGCGCCACAGGCGCTCGGCCATCGGCCCGGTGCCGCCGGCGGTACGGTACGCCTCGGCCGCTTCCGGTCCGAAGAACTCGTCGCCCACCGCCGTGCGTTCGCCCACCGCGGGCAGGACCCAGGCGACCGTGCCGCCTGCGGCCCGCAGAGCGTCGGCGAGCCGACGGATGTCGGGCACGATCCCCTGGCAGTAAGGGTTGGCGGACACGAAGAACGGCACCATGTCGAGCACCACCAGCGCCGTACGGGCGGGAACGAGGTGCGTGAACGCGAACCGGCGACCGCGGCGGCGTTCGTGGCGGGCGTACTCCCGGGCCTCGATCCGCCACTCGTGCCGCCGCGCCTCGTTCTCTGGCGGCATCGGCCCCTCCTCGACCTCCGGCAGCCCTAGGCTGCGGGCGTGAACTACAGCGAGCTTGAGGCCTCCATTCTCCGACTGGTCATCGAAGCCGCCGAGGAGGACGTTCGCGCTTTCGGAGAGGAGACGGTCACCCGTCTGGTGCGGCCGGAGCTGCTCAGCGGGGCGGCCGAGGACGAACTCGACGACGACGCCCGGGCGGCACTCGCCGCCGCCTGCGCGAACGTCCGGACGATCAGCGCCGCGGAGCTGCTGGAGGCGCTGACGACGATCCATGACGGCATCCTCGTCGACGACGATCTGGACATCGGAGTCCTCACCGCCATCAGCGCGCTCGGGCACTGGCAGAGCTACCTGGAGAAGGGCCGGCGCGGCGAGCTCTACGAACTCGCCATCCGCTCCATCGAGGATGTCGACCACGAGGTCTCCGCCGATCTCGACGACTTCCTCGCCACGCCGGAGATGGCCGCCGAGTACGAGCGCGTCCGCGGCCTGCTGGCCCCCGCGCGAGACGGCGGCGCCTCCGCGCCGTGAGGCCTCGGCCGGCGTCCTAGCCGGGCGCGGGACGGTCGGCGAAGACGCCGTGGAGCATGCCCGTGGCCTGCCCGACCTCGATGAGATAGCCGTCCGGGTCGCGCATGTAGCAGCGGATCTCCGCCTTGCGGTCCAGGGGCTCGGTCAGGAACCGCGCCCCCCGGGCGGTGGCCGCCGCGTGGAACGCTTCGATGTCGGCGACCCGGACGTTCATGAAGGCCGACACGGGGTCCCCGGGCTCGGGCGGCCTCAGGACGACGTCGGGCTTGTCCGGCGTCGGGCCGCCGCCGGGGTTCATGATGATCCAGGTGTTGGCCACCTTCACGATGGCCGGGTTCTCCGGGAGCACCACCTCACCGCCGAGGACGTCCGCGTAGAACCGCCTGGAGACCGCCACGTCCCGGACGGTCAGGAAATGCGTGAGCACGAGCCCCTGGCTCGGCGCCGGAAGGTCGCCTTGGTCCGGCATTCGGATTCCTCCATGTCGCAGGTACCGCCTGTCCCCGAGCCGGGGTGCGCGTCTCTCCGGAGCGGCCCGGCCGGACGGCTGCCACGCCGGGACGGCAATAGGAATTGTCCATAGTCCCGGCGGCGGAGCGCCGCCCCCGGGACTATGGACCGGGCGCGGAATCCCTCAAATTCCCGCCAAGTGAAGAAGGACCTGTCGGGCAGCGCCCGAAACCGACAGAATCGCCCGTATGACGATCACGGCGGCGACGCCGCCCGCGCACCGGGCTCCCGTCGACCTCGCCCGGGGGTTCCTGACGGGCGGCGTGCTGGGGACGTCGCTGGCCGCCCTCGTCGCCGGCATCGTCATCGAGAGGGTGCCGCTGTTCGTCACGGGTCTGGCGGTGCCCGCGGTCTACGGCCTGCTCGTCTTCCTCGCCGGGGCGCCGCGGCGCCTCCGGGAGGCGTCCGTCGCGCCCTGCACGGCGCTGGCGGTGATCGAGAGTCGGGAGGCCGTCAAGGGCGAGGAGACCGACGTCCCGGTGCGCTTCGATCTCACGGTCGCGCCGGACGGTGCGCCGGCGTACCGCGTCGAGATCAGGCAGGACGTCCACATCGCCGACCTCCCCGACTACCGGCCGCAGAGCGTCGTGGTGGTCGAGTACGCGCCGGACCGGCCATGGCAGGTGAGGATCGTCAAGCGGCCGACGCCCGAGTGGGAGGAACGGGCGGCGGGCGCGCGCATCGACTCCGCGCCCGGGCCCGCCGTGGTGAGCGACCCCCCGGAGGGCGCCGCCGCCGGTTTCGCCACGCTCTTCGGCCTGCTGCTCGGCGCCGCCGCGGTGGTCCTGCTCTTCCGTGCCGACCTGTTCCCCCAGGGCGGCGCCGCGCGGCAGCCCTCCCCGAAGCCGTCCGTCTTCTCCACGCCCACGCCGTCGACCACCATCGTGACGTCGGCGTCCAGCACCATGGTCCTCGGTCCGGGCCGGTCGCTGCTCGACGACGGAGAGCTGCGCCGGGCCGTCGACTCGCTCACCCAAGGCAAGGACAGGCGCCGAGCGGTCACCCTCGTCGTGCAGAACCGCCTGCTGTCGATCGTCTTTCTCCCCACTGGGAAAGAGGCCCCGCACTTCGACTTGCGTTCCGTGCCCTACGACCGCATCCCGTCCCTGGTCACGGCGGCCAGGACGACCCTCGGCGTCGAATCGCCGCGGAGCTGGCAGCTCACCGCCGACCGCGTCACCGGCTCCCTCACCATCAGGATCACCGTGACCGGCTCCGAAGGCACGGCCTCGATGGAGGCGGACGGACGCGGCGAAGTGGTGCGGCGCAGCCCGGTGCGGTGACACCCGCGGCGGCGTGTCCGGCAGACCGTTCCTGAACTGGCAGGAGGAAGACGTATGGGCTGGCACGGATACCTGGTGCTGTGGTGCGCGGTTCTGGGGACGGTCGCGCTGGTCGGCTACGGGCTGTCGCTGGCCGGGATGACCCGGGCGCAGCGGACGGTCCGGGTCACGGGGCGGATCGAGCAGGTGCGGGAGCCCCGGCACGGCGGCTCCCGGAAGGGCGGGATACCCGTGGTCGTCTCCTACCGCGACCCGTCCAGCGGACGGGAGGTCGTCGTGACGAACGACGGTGACCGGGGCGAGATGATCACCGCCGCGTGGACGGGCCGCGAGGTCGGAGTCCACTACCCGCGCGGAAGGCCGCACGCGTACCGGTTCACCGACCGGCCCCGGCGAGGCGGCCGCGGCCTGGTCGTGCCGAACCTCGCGCTCTTCCTGGTCTACGCCGGGGCGGTGGTCGTCGCCGCGATCGACCGGGGCTGGCCGTGGGCGCTGCTCGGCTTCTGCGGGCCGTGGGCCGTCGTCGGCGCCTTCCACCTGCCCGGGAACATCCGCGACACGCGCCGCCGCCGCGAAGCGCTGGCCTCCATGATCGCCGTCCAGGGCCGGGTCATCGCGGTGCTCAAGGACGTCAGCAGCGACGGGGACGGCGGCACCCTCACCACCATCACGCCGGTCGTGGCGTTCACCACGCGGGAGGGCGCGGCCGTCACCGCCCACTGCACCCAGCAGATCCCGGACCCGGGCGGCGCGCGGGGCCGGGAGGTCACGGTGCACTACACCCCGGCCGACCCGGCGGTCTTCACCCTGAACCGCGTGGCCGACCAGCGTTCCCTGAGAACGGACATCGCCGTCAACGTCGTGGGCCTTCTCGCCGTCGCGTCGGCGGCCGTCGCGGGAGCGGTCATGCTGTGACGCCCGCGGACGGCCGGCCGGACGAGTTGGGACGCCGCGGAGCGCGCCTTTAGGCTGGGGGTGTGCTGTTCCATCGCGGGCCTCTCCACCCGGCCCTCGATCCGTTCGTGGCGGGCCTCGGCTATTCCGAGTCGCACGGCCCCGCCGTCCGCGAGCAATCCATCCCGACCGGCTGCGCCCAGCTGTTCGTCAACCTGCACGCCGACGCGTTCACCGGCGGGGCCGGCGGAGCCGCGGTCCTCGGCGCGACGTCCCGGCCCTCCGTCATCGACACGGAGGACCAGCGGGCCATCGCGTGGGTCGCGTTCAAGCCCGGCGGCGCGTTCCCCTTCTTCCCGCCCGAGCCCGGTCTGGTCGTCCTGGAGGATCTCTGGGGCCGCGCCGGGGCGGTGGTGCGGGAACGGCTCCTGGAGGCCGGCGGTCCCGCCGAGATCCTGGACGCCCTGGAGTCGGTCCTTCTCGAGGCGGGCGACCTGGACCGCGATCCCGCCCTGGAGGCCGCGATCTCGGCGCTCGACCGGGGCGCCGCCGTCGGCGAGGTGACCGACCGGCTCGGCTTCACCCGAAAGCGCCTCATCGGGCTCTTCCACGACCGCGTCGGCCTGACGCCCAAGCGCTTCGCCCGCGTGCGGCGGTTCCAGCGCACGCTCCGGCGGATCCCGTACGACCGGCCGGTCGACTGGGCGGAGCTCGCGTTCACCTGCGGTTACGCCGACCAGTCACATCTGATCCGCGACTTCCGCGACATCGCCGGGCTGCGGCCGACCGAGTACCGGCCCCGCTCCCCCGACCAGCCCAACCACGTGCCGCTCTGAGGGAAATTCGTCCAATACGGGGAACGCGGGCGGCCCGCACGATGGGGCCATGAACCTTTTCCCGAAACTCGTCGTCGACGACGCGGGCCGTGCCGTCGAGTTCTACACGACGGCGCTCGGCCTCAAGGAGACCGAACGCTTCGAGACACCGGACGGGAAGATCGTCCACGTCCGGCTGGTCCTCGGGGACGTCCAGCTCACGCTCAAGGACGAGGACGCCGTCGACGCCGGGCCGGCCGCTCTGGGCCTCGACCGCTCACCCGTGATCATCAATCTCGACGTGCCCGACCCCGACGCGGTCGGCTCCCGCATGGAGGCGGGCGGGGCGACCGTGGTCTACCCCATCGAGGACCACCCGTACGGCCGCATGGGCCGGTTCCGCGACCCGTTCGGCCACGTCTGGATCGTCCGCCTGCTCGACGGCGGCTGATCGGGCCCGGCGACCCGCCGGCCAGGTCATGCGAGCGGCCGACTTCCGCAAACAGGGTCTGATACGCGCTTAGGCCCTGCTCGCGGGGTTAGGGCAGCGTCATGGTCCTTGAACTCCTGCGGCGCGGCGCGGCGGCGGCCGGTGGTCTCCCGGGCGGGGGAACCGTCGTCCGCGCCGCGGACCACGCGGGAGCCCTGGGCGTCCGGGCGGCGGCCGTGCCGATCCGGCAGACGAGACGCGCCCTCGGCGGAGTCGGAGGCATGGCGGCGCAGGCCCTCCGCCCGGCGCGGACCGTCCACGCCTACCCGGAGCGGTTGCACATCGAGCTGCGTCACCTGCACAAGGCGGAGAGGCTGTCCGAGGCGCAGGCCTTGGAGCACGCCGTCGAAAGGCTTCCCGCCGTGCGCTGGGCGCGGGTCAACTCGGCCCTCGGGCGATTGATCGTCCACGTGCCGGAGGAAGTCTCACCGGAGTCCGTCCTGGAGATCGTGGAGGCGCTGGACGCGGTCCTGGGGGGCGAGGAGGCCGGGGGATCCGCGGCGCTCCCGACGGAGCTGGTCCTCGGCGCCGACCTGGTGGGGCTCGCGATCACGGCGGCGCAACGGGTGCTGGGGCGGGCCGTGCTGCCTTCCGAGGTCGCGGGCCTGGTGGCCTTCGCGGACGTGGTGCCCGTCCTGCGCGGCGTTCTGGCCCGGCTGGTTCCGGGTGCGCCGGTGGAGCGGTGGCTGCCGCTGACGCAGGCCGCCGCGCAGGCGTTCGCGCCCGGCGGGACGGGGCTCGTCGTCGACGTGGCGCAGCGGCTCTGGCAGCGCCGCGAGGCCGCCGCCACCGGCCGGCTGTGGCGGATCGCCGAAGCCGAACTGACCGGCGCGCCCGAGCGGGCCGGATGCGCCCCCGTCTCCGGCGGTCGTTCCCACGACCTGCGCGACGGGCCGCCGGAACGCCACGCGGCCCGGATGCTCTCCGTCGGCCTCGGCGGTCTCGTCCTCGGGGGGCTCCTGACCGGCAGCGCGCGCCGCGCGCTGGACGTCGGGGTCGCGGCGGCGTCGAAGGCGCCCCGCGCCGCCCGCGAGGTCTTCGCGGCCGAGCTCGCCGCCCGGCTGGCCGGCCGGGGAGTGCTGCCCCTCGATCCGGCGGCGCTGCGCCATCTGGACCGGATCGACACGGTGGTGCTGGACGCCGACGTCCTGCGGGCCGCGGACCTGGTGGTGGACGAGGTCGCCGTGCTCGCGGACACGCCGGAGGCCGAGGTGGCCCGGCGCGTCCACGCGCTGCTGGCGCCCGAGGCGCTGGACGAGGTCAGGGAGGCGGACGGGTGGTCCCTCGGTCCCGTCGCGCGCGTCCTGCCCGGCGGGGAGACTCCGGCCGAGGGCCGGGACCTCCCCGGTTCGGGTCCGGTGCTGGCCCTGGCCGAGGGCGGCCGGCCGCGCGCCCTGATCCGCATGCGCCGCTCCCTGCGGGAGGAGACGAACGCCCTGGTGACCGCCGCGCGGGAGGCCGGCACGAAGATCGTCCTGGCCGGTTCCGGCGTCGAACTGCCGCTCCCTCCCGACGAGACCGCCCCCGGCGGCCCGGACCTGGCCGCCACCGTCCGCGCACTTCAGGAGGGCGGCGCGGGCGTCCTGCTGATCTCCCGCGATCCGGCGGCGCTCGCCGCGGCCGACGTCGGTGTGGCGGACTGGGCGGACGGAGCGGGCGGGGCGCCGCCCTGGGGCGCGCACCTGCTGGTCCTGCGGGATCCGGCGGCGGCCGCGCACGTCGTCGATGCCGTCGCCGCCGCGCGCCGCGTCAGCGAGCGGGGCGTCACGCTCGCATGGTCGGGCACGGGCGTGGCCGCTCTCCTCGCCCTCACCGGGCCGTCCGGAAAGGCGGCCGACCGCGCTCTGGCCGCCGTCAACGGCGCGGCGGCCCTGGGCATGGCCTACGGCGCCTGGACGGCCCGCGAGGTGATGCGGCGGGTTCCCGCGCCGGCGCTGCCGTCCACGCCGTGGCATGCCATGCCCGTGGAGGCGGTGCTGGAGCGCCTCGACAGCCGCGCCGGGGGCCTGTCCGAAGCCGAGGCGCGCGACCGGGGCGAGCACGGCGCGGACCGCGCGCGCCCCGGAGGGGGCCGCCGGGCGCTGCCGCGGGCCGTCGTCCAGGAGCTGGCCAACCCGCTGACGGCGGTGCTGGCCGCGGGCGCGGCCGGCGCGGCGGCGGTCGGCTCGCCGGTCGACGCCGCACTCGTCGCCGCGACGATCGGCCTGTCGGGCCTGGTCGGCGGCCGGAAGCGGGTCTCCGCGGACGAGATCATCGCGAGGATCTCGGCCAGGTCCGGCGAGCCGGTCGGCGTCCTGCGGGACGGCGAGGAGACGCGGGTGCCGGCGAAGCGGCTCGTCCGCGGCGACGTCCTGGTGCTCGCCGCCGGGGACGCGGTCCCGGCCGACTGCCGGATCGTCACCGCGAACGGGCTGGAGGCCGACGAGTCCTCGCTCACCGGCGAGTCCCTTCCGGTGGCCAAGGACACGGCGCCGACTCTGGCCCGGCACGTCGCCGAGCGCGGCTGCATGCTCTACGAGGGCACCACGATCGCCGCAGGAGACTGCACCGCCGTGGTGGTCGCGCTCGGCGACGCCACCGAGAGCGGGCGGGCCATGGCCGCCGCGCTGGCCGCGGGCCCCCCGTCCAGCGGCGTGGAGGCCCGCCTCAAGCAGATCACCGAGGCCACGACGCCGATGGCGGTCGGAGCGGCCGTCGGCGTCGTCACCTCGGGCCTGCTGCGCGGCGGCCCGCTGCGCCGCGCGCTGTCCGAAGGCGTCAACCTGGCCGTCGCGTCCGTCCCGGAAGGGCTTCCGCTGCTGGTCAGCGCCGCCCAGGTGGCCGCGATCCGGCGGCTCGCCGAACGGGGGATCTTCGTCCGCGACCCGCGGACCATCGAGACGCTCGGACGGGTCGACGTGCTGTGCTTCGACAAGACCGGCACCCTGACCGAAGGCCGAATCACGCTCGCCCGCATCGCCGACCACCGCCACGACGGGGAGGCCGCCCAGCCGGACGACTCTCTCCGCGGCGTCCTGGCCGCCGCCCTGCGCGCCACACCCGTCCCCGGCAACGGACGGCACAGCCACGTCACCGACGCCGCCGTGGACGAGGGAGCCGCGCGGGCGGGCGTGGACCGCGACTTCGGCGGTCCGTGGAAGCACATCCACAGCCTGCCGTTCGAGCCGTCGCGCGCCTTCCACGCGACTCTCGGAACCTCCGGCGGCGAGCGCACCGTGTTCGTCAAGGGAGCCCCGGAGGTCGTGCTCCCGCTCTGCGCCCGCACCCCGGACGGCGAACTGGACCGCCGCACCCGGCGGCGCCTGCGCAAGCACGTCGAGCGGCTCGCGTCCGGCGGCCACCGCGTCCTCGCCGTCGCCGAGCGCCGCATGCCGGACGACGGCGAGACGGTCGGCGAGAGCGAGCTGGCCGGCATGACCTTCCTCGGGCTGCTCGGGCTCGCCGACACGGTCCGCGCCACCGCCGCGCCCGCGGTCGCCGACCTCCGCGCCGCCGGCGTCCAGATCATCATGCTCACCGGCGACCATCCGGCGACCGCCGCGGCGATCGCCGACCAGGTCGCCGGCGGGGGCGTCGAGCACCGCGTCATCACCGCGGACGAGATCGACCGGCTCGACGACCACGCCCTGTCGGAGGCCCTGGTCGGCGTGGACGTCGTGGCCCGGTGCACCCCCGTCCACAAGGTCCGCGTCGTGCGCGCCCTGCGCGGACGCGGCCGCATCGTCGCCATGACGGGCGACGGCGCCAACGACGCCGCCGGCATCCGCCTCGCCGACGTGGGCATCGCGCTCGGTCAGCGCGGCACGGCCGCGGCGCAGGCGTCGGCGGACATGATCGTCGCCGACGACCGGCTGGAGACGATCGTCTCCGCGCTCGTGGAGGGGCGCGCCATGTGGGCGTCGGTCCGCGAGGCCCTCGCCATCCTGGTCGGCGGCAACCTCGGCGAGATCGCCTTCACCCTGCTCGGCTCGCTGACGACCGGCCGCGCTCCGCTGTCGGCCCGCCAGATGCTGCTGATGAACATGCTCACCGACCTGGCTCCCGCCCTGGCCATCGCCGTCCGCGTCCCCACCCGGGACGCCACCACGGCCCTGCTGGCGGAGGGCCCGGAGACCTCGCTCGGCTCCGCCCTGACCCGCGACATCGCCCACCGCGCGGTGGTGACCACGCTCGGCGCCCTGGCCGCCTGGGTGGCCGGGCGCCTCACCGGCCCGGCCGTCCGCGCTCGCACCATCGGCCTGGTCGCGCTCATCGGCACCCAGCTCGCCCAGACGCTCAAGGCGGGCCACGACGACCGCGCCGTCCTGCTCAGCACGCTCGGTTCGGCGGCCCTCCTGGCCGTCATCGTCCAGACGCCCGGTGTCAGCACCTTCTTCGGCTGCGTCCCCCTCGATCCGCTCGGCTGGGCCACCGCCGCGGCGGCGATCGCCGCGGCGATTGCCGCGGGGCGTCTCCTGCCGTCAGGGGACGGACTCCGCGGCGGCGAGGGTCAGGGCGCCGACCAGGGCCGCGCGGGCGCCGAGGGATGAGGACCGGACCTGGACCCGGTCGCTGATCGCGGGCTGGGCGAAGCGGCGCAGGGACTCGCGGATCCCCTCCAGGAGGGCGTCGCCTCCCGTGGCGAGCTCCCCGCCGATGACGAGCATCGCGGGGTCCAGGGCGTTGCACAGGTCGGACAGGACGCGCCCGAGCCGGCGCCCCGCGTCGGCGACGATCCGGGCCACCACCGGGTTGCCGACCAGGGCGTCCAGGGAGAGGTCGTCGGGCCGTTCGGGCAGCGGGAGACCCGCCGCGATGAGCTGCCGCCACACCTCGCCGATCGACACCACCGACTCCAGGCAGCCGCGCTGCCCGCACCGGCACTGCGCCCCGCCCTCCTGGATCAGCGTGTGCCCGATCTCCCCGGACGCCCCGTACGCCCCGGTGTACCGGCGGCCCGCGAGGATCAGCCCGGCCCCGATGCCGTGGGACGCCTTGACGTAGATCAGGTCGGACACGTTCCGCGCGGCCCCGTGCGTGTGCTCGGCCAGCGCGGCCAGCTCCGCGTCGTTCGCGATCAGCACCTCGCCGCCGAGCCGGGCGGTGAGCTCCTCCCGAGGCCGGACGCCGGCCCAGCCCGCGAGGATCGTGGCCGACTGGATCCGGCCGGTCGCCTGGTTGATCGGCCCCGGGATCCCCGCCACCGTCCGCAGCACCGACCCGGCCGCGACCCCCGACCGGTCGAGCAGGCCGGCGACCAGGGCCCCCGCCCGGTCGAGCGCGTTGCCCGCCGAACCGTCCACGTCGACGGGCGCCCGGTCCTCGGCGACGATTTCCTGCGACGTGGAGGCGAGGGCCGCGGAGACGTGGGTGTGCCCGAAGTCGATGCCGACGAGATGGCCCGGAGGGCGATGCGGCGACAGCGGGGAGGACGGCCTGCCGCGCCCCATGCGCTCGGCTGCCGGATGCTCCTCCACCAGCCCCTCGGCCAGCAGCCCCCGGACGATCCCGGCGACGGTGCTCGGCGCGAGCCCGGTGCGGCGGCTCAGCTCCTGGCGGGTCGCGGGGAAGGACTCGTTCAGCGCGTCGAGGATCGCGCGCCTGCTGCGCTCGATCCTCGGGTTCGGTGGGTTGGGCACCGGACGAGGATAGCGAATTAGAGCGCTGAATATTCTAATTAACGCGCATTAAGAGTGTTGACCATAGAGTTTCGCCCAACTTACGATCACCGGACCGTTTGTGGAGCGTTCCCATCGCCTCCACCACCCCCCAGGGAGACGCAAATGGACCGTGCAGGCGCGAAGAGGCGAAGAAGACGGGGGGTGTCGCTCGTCATGGCGGCCCTCCTCCTCCCCGGAGGGATCGCGGTGGCCCCGGCCCGGGCCGGCGAGCCCTCCCCCTCGGGCGGACTCGCCGAGGCCGCCGGGGAGGACGCCCAGGTCGTCCGGTCCCCCGACGGGGATCTGCGGGTGGCGATCGCCGCCGACGACGGGCGGCTCACCTACAGCGTGAAGGAGCGCGGCAAGGTCCTGGTCGGCGCGTCCGGGCTCGGCATGGATCTCGCGGGACGGCCCAGCCTCACGCGGGACATGTCCATCCGGTCGGTCGAACGGCGCACGATCGACGAGACGTGGAAGCCCGTCTGGGGGACGTCCAGCAAGGTCAGGAACCACGCGAACGAGCTGACCGTCCACGCGGTGCAGGCCGGGACCGGCTTCGAGCTCGACCTGGTGTTCCGGGTCTTCGACGACGGGGTCGGATTCCGCTACCACTTCCCGGGACAGCCCGGCCTCGACGCCTACACCGTCACCGCGGAGCGGACGGAGTTCGCCTTCGAGCCCGGCGCGAGGAGCTGGTCGATCGCCGCGGGCACCAACTGGACCGCCGACGAGAAGCACTACCGCGACCTGCCCCTGTCCAGCGTCCCCACCGCGCAGACGCCCATCACCGCCTCGCCCGCCGCCGACTCCTACGTGGTGGTGCACGAGGCCGACCTGACCGACTACCCCAGCATGACCCTGAAGGCGGTGCCGGGACGGCCCGGCGCGTTCTCCAGCGACCTGATCAGCCTCCCCGACGGCACGAAGGCCAGGCTGAACGGCGAGTTCTCCACGCCCTGGCGCACCCTGACCGTGGGCGAGCGGCCCGGCGACCTCGGCGAGTCCCACCTGATCGAGAACCTCAACGACCCCTGCGCGGTCTGCGGCGACACGTCCTGGATCAAGCCCGCGACGTACGTCGGCGTCTGGTGGGAGCTGCAGCGGCGGGCCACCACCTGGAACGCCGGGCCGAACCACGGCGCGACCACCGCGCGGGTCAAGCAGTACATCGACCTGGCCAAGCAGGCGGGCGCCGGGTTCGTGCTGGCCGAGGGCTGGAACACCGGCTCCGGCGGCTCGTGGTCGGGCCAGGACTTCCTGACCCCGCAGCCCGACCTCGACCTCCCCGAGGTGCTGCGGTACGCCAAGGCCAACGGCGTCGGGTTCATCGCGCACAACGAGACCCGGGGCGACGTCGACTACTACGACCGGAACCTGGAGAAGATCTTCTCCAGGTACGAGGCCCTCGGCATCCACTCGATCAAGACCGGCTACGCCACGAAGTACCTGCTCGGCGGCGTCAACCGCAGCCACTACGACCAGGAGGCCGTCCGGCACTACCAGCGGGTGGTGGACGCGGCGGCCCGGCACCGCATCACCGTCGACGCCCACGAGGCGATCAAGCCCACCGGCCTCGCGCGCACCTACCCGAACATGATGACGGGCGAGGGCGTCGCGGGCATGGAGCAGCACAACTACATGGGCGCGGCCGGCAACCCGCCCGCCCAGGCCACGATCCTGCCGTTCACCCGCTTCATGGGAGGGCCCGCCGACTACACGCCCGGCGTCCTCAACGTCACCTGGGACCCGGCCCGCCTCGGGACCCGCGTCCAGACCACCTCGGCCGCGCAGCTCGCCCTGTATCCGACGTTCTTCAGCCCAATGCAGATGCTCGCGGACACCCCGGAGAACTACGCCGCCCACCCCGGGTTCGCCTTCCTGAAGGACATGCCGGCCACGTGGGACGAGACCCGCGTCCTGGACAGCGCGATCGGGGACTACACCACGACGGCCCGGCGGAGCGGCCGGACCTGGTACCTCGGAGCGATCACCGACGAGAACGACCGGACCCTCCAGGTGCCGCTGTCGTTCCTGCCGGCCGGCACGTTCGTCGCGGAGACGTACGCCGACGCGCAGGAGACCACCTGGAAGGGCGACCCGCTGCCCGTCGAGATCCGCAGGACGCTGGTCAGGTCCTCCACCCGGCTGTCGATGTCGCTCGTCGGCGGCGGCGGCCAGGCGGTCAGGCTCAGGCCCGCCACCGCCGGCGACCTCCGCGACCTCTCCCCGTACGCCGCGCCCCGCGCGGACTACGGCTCCGTGGAAGCCTCCCTGGACCAGGGCACTCAGCGGCTCACCGTGAAGGCCCCGCTCACCAACGAGGGCAGCACCGTGGCCGAGTTCCAGGCCCGGGTCTTCCTCGACGGCCGCGCCGCCGGCGAGGCCCAGCGCGTCCGGGTGGCGGGCGGCGGAACCCGGACCGTCGAGTGGACGCTGCCCGCCTCCGAGGTGCCCGACGGGGACTTCGGGGTCGCGGTGGGAACGTCCGGCCCCGATTCCGGCAGGCCGGTCCGCGTGGAGCAGCCGGGCTCGCTGCTCGGGCTCGTCCAGGACCTGCGGCGGTCCGGCAAGATGACGCCGTCGGCGGCGGCCGACCTCCAGCCCGCGATCGTCAAGGGTGAGGCCCTGCTCCGCCGCGGCGACGCGACCGGCCGTCTCCTGGCGCTGCAGGGCGTGCGGCTCGCCCTCTACGGGTTCTCCCTCGACGACGTGAGCGCGGAGGCCCGCACCGCGATCGACGGCCGCCTCACGGCCCGGCTCGGCGCACCGGAGGGGCTCCTCTTCCTCGCGCGCAAGGTGCGGGTGGCGGCCGACGAGGGGGCCGTCGACCCGACCCTGTCCGGCAGGCTCGCCGCCGAGGTCAGGACCGCGGTGAACGCCGTGGCCGCACGCGACACGGCGGGGATGAAGGAGGCCCTCGACCGGTTCGACGCCCTGGTGGAGGCCGCGCAGATCGCTCCGGACGTCGCGGCCGGCCTGCTCGCCACGAGCCGGGCGCTCGCCGCCGAACCGCGCACGATCGAGGCGGAGTCCGCGCAGCTCGTGAGCGGCGCGTGCCGGCGCACCGACCACACCGGCTACACCGGCACCGGCTTCGTGGCCTGCCTGAAGACCAAGGACAGCGGCGTGCGGTTCGACGCCCCGGTCACCGCCGAGGGCCTCTACACGGTCCGCCTCCGCTACGCCAACGGCATGGGCTCGCCGCGGACCATGACGCTCGCCGGCGGGACGCGGTCCGTCCAGCTCCAGCTCCCCGACCTGGGGTCCTGGGACGCGTGGTCGGAGCACCGGGCCGGCCTCCACCTCGCCCCGTCCGCGCCGCTGACCTTCGTCTACGGACCGAACGACAACGGCAACGTCAACCTCGACTCGGTCACCATCGAACCCGAGCTGGGGGTCGTCCAGCGATAACCGGCGTCCCCCCACACCCGGCGGCGCGGGCCGGCGGTGCCCGAAGAGTCCCAGCCGAGACTCCGGACGGCACCGCCGGCCCGCGCCGCGTCAGGGGACGCGGCGGCGCGTGCGGGATCGTCGCGTGTACTCCTGGCCGAGGGCGAAGAGCAGCCAGGTGAGGGCGGTGGCGTCGTCGACGATTCCGAACGGCAGGAAGACGTCCGGGATCAGGTCGACCGGCGAGACGATGTAGACCACCGCGATCACCATCGCGACGATCTTGCCGGTCGAGGTCCGGTAGTAGGCCTGCGCGGCCGCGCCGGGCGACCCGACACGGCGCCGGACGCGCAGCCGCAGGATGCCCGCGACCAGCAGGACCGCGCCGACGGCCATGACGACGGCCCCCGCCACGGTGAGGTCGACACCGCCGAGCTCACCGTCCGCGGTGAGAGCCGGGACGGCGCCCGCGACGACGAGAAGAAGCCCGAGCCAGACCATGCGCACCTCCGGGGGGACGTGTCCTCCGGTATTGCCGTCTCAGACGCGTTCACTCAGAGGTCGGCGGAACGGTGCGCGCCTCAGGGCCGATCAGTTGAAGCAGTCCTGGTTCTTCAGGCTCAGCGCCATCATGGTGACGTGCCCGCGCTCCGCCTCGAACTGGTACAGCGCCCGGTGGTTGCGGGGCGCGGTGACGTCCCAGAAGCCGTGGACGTCGCGACGGACGCCCGGATAGGCGCGCCTGAGCTCGGGGAGCGTGGAGCCGACGTGGACGCCGCGCGGAGTGCGGGCGCCGCGGGGCGGCTGGATCATCGCGACCCCGTACTTCTTGGAGACGTAGACCGACAGGTCGTCGCGGCCTGTGGGGTGGCCCTTCAGGTCGAAGCCGTCGCACCACCGTCCGGTGGACTTGCGGACCAGCATCCCGGTGCGAAGCGCGGCCCGCTCGGAACTGCCGATCATCAGAGCACCGTAACCCTGGGAAGTGAGCTGGACGGGTTCGGCGGCGAGCTTGGTCACCGTCCCGGCCATGGCTGGGGCGGTGGTGAAGGCGAGGCTGAGGGCGGCGGTCGTGCCGGCGATGGCCATGGTGGGGAGGCGCATGAGCTTTTCCTGTTCCCGAGTGTTTCCTGGGACGTCGCGGTCGCCCCTCTCCTTCCCGCACGGTGCTCACTTCAATACGGAGCGTGACCAAACCTGCTGTGTCGGAAGGTCAGTGCTGCGTAGCCGCCGGGCCAGTCGACGGAGGAGGGGACGCGCAGGACGTTCAGGCGCAGGAGATGCACAGTGCCGCGGCGGGCCGGGCCGCGAGCCGTCCGGCGCCGATCGGGCGGCCGCAGGACGTGCAGACGCCGTAGGTTCCCGCGGCGAGCCGGTCCAGAGCGCGGTCGAGGTCGTCGAGACGGCCCCGCGCCGCCGCGAGCAGCGCCTCCACATGGGCTCGCTCGAACCCGAGGGTCGCGCCCTCGGGATCGTGCTCGTCGTCCACGGCCGACAGCCGGGCCGACTCCACGATGCCCTCGCGGTCGCGGTCGAGCGCGCGGACGGCGGCCAGCGTGCGCTCGCGCTCGGCCTCCAGCACCTCGCGCGTCCGCGCCGCTTCCGCATCCGTCCTGTCGCTCATCACCAGAAGAACCCCCCGGCCGGAGTCCGCATTCCCCGTCAAGCCGGCGCGGCTGCCGAGTCGCCGGTGAGCGGCATTTTCTTAGCACGTTGTCCATTGCGTTTTGCACACTCCCAGAAATCCGTCCATGTCCGGTCGCGTCGTCAGGGGCGGCGGGACGGGGGCGGAGGCCGAGCGGCCTCGTGCACAGCGCCGGACGGCCCGGCGGCGCCGTGGCGGCGGGGCCGTGCCCGCCTCACCCCTGCCGACCTCGGCCGAAAAAAGGCGGCAACCTTCCCCCAACTCCGTGCGTCACACCTAGCGGATCCTTAGCACCACTTATTCGTCACAACGTGAATATGACCCGAGGGGGCGCTATCTACACGGAACAGGCTGGAGCGCCAGCGGAAGAGACATTCACCCTCCAAAAGTCATCTTTCGGGCAATCCGGTCGGGTCATGGTCACTTTCGTGCAGGGCGGGCTGCGGCACGAGGACGCGCTCCTCAGCCACCGCTACGGCCGCGCCGACGACCGCGACGTCCTGCTCAAGACGGCCCTCACGCCCACCGGCGCGAAGTTGCTGCGCCGCGAGGCCGAGGTCTACGACCGGATCGGCGGGCGGCAGGCGTCCGCCGGGCGGATGATCGGCTTCCGGGCGGCGCAGAGCCCCGTGTGCCTGATGGTCACCCGCCGCGGCGTGCCCGTCTCCCGGTGCGACCCGGCGCCCCGGCTCGACGACGTGCAGCTCGGCCGGGCGGCGCGCGACCTGTTCGGCGCGCTCGCGTTCCTCGCCGACCTCGGCTTCGCGCACCGGGCCGTCTCGGCGGACACGGTGTTCTGGGACGGCCGGCGCGTCGAGCTGCACGGCTTCGGGCACGTGGAACCGCTCGGCCCGCCCGAGGCGCTCGCCGGATCCGCGCTCGGCACGCCGACGGGGCTGCCGGCCGGCGACGTCCCGGACGTCCAGGCCGCCGCCCACCTGCTGCTGCGGCTCGCCATCGGCTCGCCCGGCGGCGGCACGCCCGCGGCCCTCGTCGCCGAGCTCGCCGAGGTCGACGCCGACCTCGCGCAGGTGCTCGAACCGGCCTTCCACGCCACCGGCGGCCATGCCGTCTCCCCCGGCGAGATCAGGGACCGGCTGTGGCGGAGCCGCCCGAAACCGCCGCCGCCCGGGCACGTCCCGGAGGACCGGCGCGATCCGGCGGCTCCGCCCCGGCGCCCGTCCCCTGGCCAGGCGCCCCCTCACGCGACTCCGCAGGCGTCCCCCCAGGCGGTGCTGCCCGAGACCAGGCCGCGTTCGGCCGTCCGCGACCTGCGGCACGCCGCGGAGGAGAGCGGGCGGGCCGAGTTCCGCGAGCTGCGCCGCCGGCAGCGCGAGTTCCGCCGGAGCCGCCGGACCGCGGCCGAGCCGCCGCGGGCGCGGGTGCAGGCGAGCCCCGTCGCGCCGTCCGGGACGGCCCCGGACGGGACGCCCCCCGGCGGCGCGGGCGTCCTGCTGCTCCTCCTCGTCCTCGGGGTCCTCGCCGTGGCCCTGATCGTCACTGCCGTCCTGCTCGTGAGGTGACCGTGAGCGACCCCGAACCCCCCAGGCCCAAGCTTCCGCCGAAGCTCGACGGCCCGGCCTACCCGCTGCCCGCCGCGAACCCGGATCTGGACCTGGACCCGGTCACGGCCCCGGGCCTGGACGCCCGGCCGAGCGGCGGCGCGCCCGGCGCCGCGCCCGCCGGCGCCGCGGCGGCCGGCGGCACCGCGGCCGACGACACCCCCTACGACACGCCCGAGGCGGGGACGAGCCGGGACACCGGCGCGGAGTCCCCGCACCGGCCCCGGGTGCCCGGCCCGCCGGACGGCCCCGACCGCACCATGGTGTGCCCGTACTGCCTGAGCGAGTTCGACTGGAACAGCGCGCCGCTCGTCGACCGCACCGTGGACGGCGAGGAGATCGCGCTGACCCGGGAGTCCGGCGAGAGCGACGTCCGCTGGCGCACCCGGACGATGCACGCCTGGCGGGTCTGCGAGGCCACCGGCAAGGACCACTTCGTGCCCGCGTCGCTCGGCGGCATGACCGTCCTGATCGTCGGGATGGTCGGCACGTCCGGGTCGGGCAAGTCGCACCTGCTCGCGGCGATGACCGAGGAGCTCGACCAGTCCGCGCTGAAGATCTCGCACCGGCTGGACGTGCTGCCGCTCGACCCGCGGCTGCAGCGGGAGCTGTTCGCCAGGAACCGCTTCGACCTGCTGCGCGACCGCAGGCCCCTGCCGGTCACCCGCCGGGCGCTGAGCCCGGAGTTCACCTGCGCCTACCGCATCACCAGCGGGCACACCGGCCGGCAGTACGCGCTGCTGATCTTCGATGTGCCGGGTGAGATCTTCAGCCAGGGCCACACCCGCGACGACACCCCGTTCATGAGCATCGCGGACGGGCTGATCTTCGTGGCGGACGGCACGGAGCTGGACGTCCGGCACGGACGGCACACCGGCGACCCGGGGTTCACCGCGGTGCTCAGCCACATCGACCACGTCCGCGCCGGGCGGGGCGGGGAGTTCCTGCCGCTGCCCGCCGCGCTGGTGATCGCCAAGTCGGACACGCTGCGCGCGTTCAAGGAGGTCGACCGGTGGCTCGACCGCCGGGACGACCTCGAACTCGGCACGGTCGAGGAGGAGTCCGAGGACGCCTACGCGCTGCTGCGCTCGCGCGGCGCGGGGTCGTGGCTCGTCCCGGTCCAGAAGTGCGAGGACGCGACCCTGCACTTCGCGTCGGCGACCGGCGTCGGCGTCGACATGGAGAGCGGCGAGTACCCCGAGCAGTCGTTCCGGCGGCAGCGGGTGCTGCGGCCGCTGCTGTCGCTGCTGGCGATGAAGGGCGTGCTGCCGCGCGAGGTGCTCGGCGCGCCCGCGGACCGGGAGGGCGTGGCGTCATGACGACCGGTCCCCTTCCCCCGTCCGGCCGCGTCGACCAGATCGTCTTCGCCTGGTCGGACCGGCTGCTGGCCGGCGGCCGCGGTCTCGGGCCGGTCGCGACGTCGCTCGGCGCCGACGGGCTGCGCGTCTGGAACGAGCGGCTGGCCGGCGGCGACGTCGCCGTCGGGCAGTGGCTGTCCGGCGCGGCCGAGTGCGCGGCGCTCGGCGCGCTGCGGTTCGGCCGGCAGGGCGAGCACGGCGCCGCGCTGCGGCTGGTGCCGGCCCGCGACCCGAACGGCCGTCCCTCCCAGCTCGTGCACGCGCTCGTCGGCCCGGCGTCGGTGGTGGACGCGGCGCTGGTGCTCGGCCTGCACCGCTGGCCGGACTGGAGCACGCCGGAGCGCCTCGGCGCGACGCCCCCGGACCTGGAGGCGCTCGACGCGACCGCGCTGTGGGCGCACGCCCGGGCCGGGCTGGACGAGCCGTCGGCGCGCCGCGACGCGCTGGCCGGCCTGCTCGCCGGGGTGCTCTCCGCGCCGTGCGACTCGTACCTGGCCGAGATCTCCCCCGACGACGTCGGCCTGGTCGCCGGGCTCGTGCGCCGGCTCGACGGGATCGCCGGGACGGCTCCGCTGACGATGCTGCTGGGCGCCCAGGTCACCCGTCCCGAACTGCGGCCCCGGCTGCTGGCCGTCGGCCTGCCGGACGCCAGGAACGGGCGGACGCCGCTGACGACCAAGGGCGGCGCCGACCCCGGCATCGCGCGGGTGGCCGGGCTTCTCGCCGACCTGCCGCCGACGTCGCTGACCCGGCCGCGCGCTCCGCTGACGTCCACCGCGGCCCTCGCGGACTGGGTGGAGGCGGAGCACCAGCGGGCCACCGGCGTCCTCGACCTCGTCGACCGGGCGATCGCGGGCACGCTGGACGAGCCCGCGCGCCGCTACCTCAACGGCCCGGACGGGCAGGAGCGGCTGCGCGCCGACCTGCGCAACGCCGGCATGGCGCAGCTCACCGACCGGCTGCTGCGCTGGACGGAGGCGAAGCCGACCGGGCTGTCCGAGGCCGCCCGGACGCTGCGGCAGATCGCCGCCGAACGGTACCTGGCCGACGCCGGCGAGGACCACGACACCGCCGAACGGCTGCTCCAGGCCGCCCGCCGGATGGGCCTCACCGCGGCGGAGGCGAGGCGCGTCCTCGCGAACTGGTACGCCGGACTGCCGAAGGCCACCTCGGCGGACCAGTACAGCGCCGTGTACTTCGCGATCGGCGCGGGCCTCGACCCCGCGTCCGACGACACCTTCGCGCGGCTCCTCTCCGGCATGAAGGCGGTCACCCTGCTGGACTGGAGCAGGGTGCTGGCGCCGAGCGACCACGTCAAGGCCGCTCCGCACTTCATGCGCGCCGCGTACCGGCAGTGGAGCCGCGGCGACCGGCGCGGCGACGAGGACGTCCGCGCGCTGATGCGCGAGACCGAGATGTTCCACGAGACGATCCACGCCATCGTCTCGGGCTGCGGCCTGCGCACGGAGGACGAGGTCGAGCTGTACCGGACCGTCCTGCACCTGGCGTACGGCGACCCCGTCACGGACCTGGCCCCGGTGCTCGGCGCGCTTCCCGCCGACGCGGAGGCGACGGAGTTCCGGCCGTGGGCGGCGCTCGCCGACGTGCTCGGAGGCGACCGCGCCCACGTCTTCCAGCTGACCGCGCAGGCACGCCGCCGGAAGGCCCCGCCGCCGGTGCTCGAGGAGATGCTGGGCGTCCTGTCCGGCACCGACCTGATCCAGGGGCTGGCCGAGCAGCCCGGGCAGCCGGGCCTCCTCGAACCCGTGTGCCAGGTGGTGGCCAAGCGCAGCCCCACGCCCGCCGAGAAGCGCGCGGCCTGCGACGCGGCGCTGGCCAGGCGGTTCCTCGCCGACCTGGTGGAGAAGGCGTGGCCCGACGAGCCCGACCTGCGGTTCAAGGCGTACACCCTCCTGCTCCGGGCCGTCTACAAGGCCGGTGACCGCTCGAAGGGCGGCGGGCTCACGCCCGCGGAGGTGGACGAGCTGGTGCGGGCCGGCGGCACGGCGCCGTTCCTGCTGACCGTGGTCGCCCACGCGGCGCAGGACGCGGTCGTGCCCGCCCTGCTGCACGCGGCCCGCGGGCAGGCGGCCGACCTCGGCCTCTCGTCCGACATCACCGCGTACACGCTGCGGGGGCCGCACCGGGCCGCCGAGACGCGGACCGCGAGGAGGACGTCCGCCCCGCCGGCGCCCGCCGGCGGGCCGCAGGCGGGGCACGCGCAGCACCCGCACCCGACGCGGCCGGTCGGGGACGGCCCGGCCCGCACCGCGCCCCCGCTCCCCGAGCCGCCGATCCCGCCGCAGCACTTCTCGTTCGACCCGCCGCCCGCGCCCCCGGACCATTTCGCGTCCGGCCCGGAGCAGGAGGCGCCGTACGACGACCGGCACCCGATCGTCGCCTGGATCGCCGACCGCACCGTCCAGGAGTGGGCGATCGCGGTGGCCGGCCTCGGGATCGTCGTCCTGCTCTGCCTCCTGCTGTTCGGCGGCTCGGACGAGACCCCGCCGCCGCGGCCGGCCGCCCCGACCGTGACCGTCACCGTCGCGCCGTCCGCCGCCCCGACGGCCGCCCGGACGACCGGCCCCGAGAAGCCGTCCGGCGAGGGCGGGACGCCGTCCGGCGACGGCCGGTCCCCGCAACCGACGACAGAAAAGACCCCCTGATGGCGCCTGGAGCGACGATCAGCCCCACCGAACCCCTCACCTCCGACGACATCCTGAGCGGCATCAGCGCGCGGTTCCACCGGTACGCCGACCGGGCGCTGCGGGACTCCCCCGGGGAGGCCGCCAGCGGCCCGGCCCTGCTGAAGCGCCTCGCCGACGACCTCGACCCGGCGGGCGGGCCGCCGCCGACCGGCGTCGACCTCGTCGCCGCCTACCCGGCGGACGCGCTGCTGCCCGACCCGGCGCCGCGCCGGTGGCTGGAGACCACGCTGTTCTGGGGCCGGTTCTTCCAGAACGTGCTCGTCTTCGCGCCGATCGTCGTCACCTGGTGGAAGCTGCACGACGCCCTGAACGCCTACGGGCGGGCCCACAGCGAGGGCTCGTTCCTGCTCGGCTGGCAGGCCGGCTCGTTCGACCCCGACCACATCCGGCGCGGCGTCCAGGACTTCGCGCCGCTGTCGGAGACCGCGTGGTGGGTCGTCCTCACCGTCCTCGTCGTCATCGCGTTCACCGCCCTCGTGACCACCTGCGAGAACCTCCTCGACCGTCCGCGCTACGAGGCCGAGCGCGTGCAGATCGCGCAGGACGTCGCGCTCGCGTCGCACCTGCTGTCCGGCTCCCGGGACGGCCAGGTCACCTACCGGGACCTGCAGTCCCTGGTGCAGCGGATGGAGACCAGCGTGGGGGGGCTCATCGGCCGCCTCGCGGGCACCGCCGAGGACGTCCGAGCGGCACTGGAGGGCAGCACGGGCAAGCGGATCGAGGACGCCGTCCAGACCTGGATCGACAAGGCCGAGTCGCTGGAACGGGCGATCGCGGCCATGCAGGCGCCCGCCGAGACGCTGGAGCGCTTCCGGAAGCTGCAGGACGACATCGCGGCCGGGCAGCGCGAGCTGCGCGCCGAACTGGCCGCCATGGTGACGCAGGTGGAGCGGGCGACGCTCGCCACCACCGACCACGCCGAGGCCGCGCAGCACTACCAGGACGCCGGCAACGCGGTGCTCGCCGACGCGGTCGCCCGCCTCTCCGCCGGCACCGACCGGCTGTCGAAGGCGCTCGAACAGCTGGAGTACCTCGTCGACGACACCCGCGAGTTCGTCGCCTACGTGCGGCACGACGGCGGTGCGCACCGGTGACGCGGCCCGCGCGGGAGCGCGCGTCCCGGCGGGGACGGCGGACCTCCCGGTTCGGCGCGGTGCACCTCGCCGGCTGGCTGTTCGCCGACCTGATGCTCGTGCTGTTCCTCGTCGCCATGGCGGTGCAGCCCCGCGCGGAGCTCACCACCGGCCTGCCGGAGCAGAAGAAGCCGCGGCCGTCCGGGCCGCGCGTCCTCGGCCAGGACTTCTGCGACTTCCTGATCCCGGTGCAGGCCGAAGGGCTCCTGTCCGGCTCCGGCGGGGCCCGCGCCGACCTGCTGAAGAAGGTCGACGAGGCGCTGCGCGGCGAGCACCCGTCCTGGCTGTACGGCGACGAGATGCGGCGCGAGGACGCCCGCCGCGCCTGCCTCCGGCAGCTCGAACAGAAGCTCCAGGTCGGCTTCTTCCTCGCCTACGGGGCGCGGAACGACACCGGCAGCGGAGTCGCCCTCGGCAAGAACGCCGCCAAGGCCGTCAGGTCCGGCAACCCCCGGTTCCGCGAGGCGATCTACCGGGCCGCGTGGACGGGCGGGGAGGGCGACGGCTCCGTCCAGCTCGTCGTCTTCTTCTACCAGAACTGATCGACACAGGGACGTGACGGGGTGACCACCGAAATCGCACTGCTCGAAACGCCGTCCGGCGGGGGGCGCGCGGAGTTCGCGCTGACCCTCGACCAGGGGAGCCGCGTCGGCGCCCGCTACAAGAGCCACTACGGCACGGTCCGGCCCGCCGGCGGCGCCGAGGTCGAGTGCGTCTACAAGGTCGCCACCGGCGCCATGGGGAAGCGCGTGCTCAGCAACGAGGTGGCCGTCTGGGGCGGCCTCCGCATGGAGGACGTGCGCGCCGACCAGTTCGGGACGCTGCTCGGCTTCGACGTCGACTCCCCCGACGCCCCGGCCCGGCTGGTGCAGACGCGGCGCGGCCGTCCGCTCGCCGGGACGTCTCCCCTTCCCTCCGAGCGGCTGCGGCGGCCGGCCCACGACCTGTTCACCGCGCTCCGGGTGCTCGCGGACAACGCCTACGCGCTGGGCGAGCTGTCCCCCGGGATGCTCCTGTGGGACGGCAGGGGGCTGCAGATCGCCGACCTGGGCAACGCGGTCGGCCAGCCGGACGACCTGCGGGCGGCGCGGGACGTGCGCGCGGCTGCCGGGCTGCTGTTCTGGCTCGCGTCGGGCGAGGAGTCGTCGTTCGGGCCGGACGGCGCGGGGCCCGCCGACGAGGGCGAGCTGCGCTGGCTGATCCGGCACCACCCCGACCTCGGCATGGTGCTCCGGCCCGTCTTCGACGAGGAGGTCCCGACGGCCGCGGAGGTGCTGGCCCGCATGGAGGGATGGCCGCCCTCCGGCGACACGACGGAGCGGGACGTGCCCGCCGGACACGACTCCCCTACCGAGCAGGACGCCCCCGAGGACGACGACACGCGGACCGTGGAGATCCACCCCGGCGCCCGTCCCGCGCGGCCCGGGCAGACGAGGCGCACCGCGCAGGCCGGGCCGCCGGAGCGGGCCGAACCGAAGCCGCCGCCTCCGCCGGCGCCCCCGGCGACGGACGCCGGCGCGCGCGCCATCGAGAACTACCGGAGGGAGAAGCAGTGGCTGGGCCAGCGGAGGAACGGCGCGCCCGCGCACCCGTCCAGCGGGTCGGCGCCGTCCTTCCATCGGGCACCTGGCACGGGACCGGGAACCGGACGGCCGGGCGCGCCTCCGGGGGTCGGCGTCCCCTCGCTGCCCCGCGACTTCCCGTTCCGCGTCGGCGACGACGGCAGGCGCAGACCGCACCCCCTGCTGGTGTGGCCCGTGGTGTTCGTCCTGGTCGTCCTAATTCTCCTGGTGGTGTTGTGACATGATCGCCCCGCCCTGGCAGCCCGGCCCCGCCGCGTACCCCGGCCCGGAGCCGCGCGCCCGCACGCTCTGCCCGTACTGCCTGAACCACATCGACTGGTCCGACTACGGCGAGGTCCCGCTCGTCAAGAACACCCCGGACGGGCCGGAGGTGCTGACGCGGGCGCCGGACGAGCCGGAGGTCCGCTGGCGGCACCGGACGCTCGGCGCGATGCGGCAGTGCCACGGCGACGGCGACCCGCACTCCCTCCCGGCCGACTACGGCGACCTGGACCCGCTCATCATCGGGCTGGTCGGCGCCAGCGCGGCCGGCAAGACCCACCTGCTCACCGCGATGATCGCCCAGCTCGAACGGCGCAAGGCCATGCTCGCGCCGGAGCTGCGCATCGAGCCGCTCGACGGGCACCTGCGGCAGCGGTTCTACGAGGAGCGGATCCGGCCGTTCCTGGAGCAGCGCCGCGTCCTGCCCGCCACCCGCCGCACCGCGCGGGCCGAGTTCGTGTACGCGCTGCGCGTGTCCAGCGAGTACACCGGGCGCACCCACGCGGTCGGGTTCTTCGACGTCCCCGGCGAGCACTACCACCGGTACGAGTACGAGGACACCCCGTTCCTCAGCCTCGCCGACGCGATCCTCTACGTCGCGGACGGCCAGCAGCTCCGCACCGGCGACGACTGGAACCCGTGGGTGCCCGACCCCGGCTTCACTCACGCGATCACCCAGCTCCTGCACACCCGGCAGTCCCGCGACGGCCTGCTGCCGCCCGGCGCCATCGTCGTCGCCAAGTCCGACATGCTGGCCGGAGTCGACGGCACGGTCGCGCACTGGCTCGCGCGGGACGACGAGACGGTGCTCGGCGACCTGCGCACCGTCGAGGACGAGAACGAGGCCGCCTACGCGTTCCTGGACCGGCACGGCGCCGAACTGTGGCTGGCGCCGTTCCACTCCGGCTCGCCCACCACGCTCCACTTCGCGTCGGCGTCGGGCGTGCCGCCGATCCCGGAGGAGGGCGTGTTCCCCCACCGCAACTTCCGCCCGACCCGGGTGCTGCGCCCGCTGCTGTCGCTTTTCAGCGCCACCGGGCTGGTCCCCCGGATCGACACCGAGGAGCCAGGCCAGTACCTGTGAGCCGCCCCGGCGCCCGCCGGGGGCGGTCAGCGCCGGTGCGGGCCGGGCCCGCTCGCGGCGCGCCAGGCGTGCGGCGCCAGGAGCTGCGCCACCACGAGGTCGGCGCGTCCCTCCACGGTGGCGGGGTCGGCCGCCTCCGCGAGCCGCAGCCGGTCCGGCCACCACGGGACCTCGCGCGGCACGGCCGCGGCGAGAGCGCGAACCCGCTCCGCGGCGTCGGCGAGCAGCGTGAGCTCCGCCGCCCACGCCCACAGCATCGGCCACTCCCGCTCGGACGGCAGCTCCGCCGGCGGCCGGCCGGGACGGCCGCGCACCACCCGGCCGCGCAGCCAGCTCAGCTTCCCCTCCGCCCGCGCGACGATCTCCGGGACGTCCGCGTGCACCCGGTCCAGGACGGCGCAGCGCCCCCGGCAGCCGGGATGCCCGCAGCGGTGCCGGGCCGCGTCGGCCAGCACGCCGCCGTCCACGACCTCCCGCAGCAGCTCCCGGTCGGCGGGCCCGCCCCGGGCGAGTCCGAGCAGCCCCGGCGCGTCGATCGGACGGCCCTCGTAGCGCGGCGTCACGTCCGGGATGACCTGCGCGGTCAGCCTGATCAGCGCCCGCCGTGCCCGGTCGCCGCCCAGCCCGCGCAGGTACCGCACGTCGGCGGGGTCGGCGCCCTGCCGGACGAGCCAGTCGGCCAGCCGCCCGCCGTTGCCGGCCAGCCAGGCGGCGCCGTCCCGCCAGTTCCGCTCCAGGTCGTCGGCGAGGCCGCGGACGTCCCGGTAGGTGCGGCCGTTGAACCGCGGCGGCCGGTGCTCGTCCGCGACCCACGCCACCACGTGCTCGTACGTCCAGCGCCGCGCCGGGTCGACGACGAGCAGCCCGTCGATGAGCCGCCGCCACTCCGGGTCGGTCACGGCGTCCAGCGCGGGCCGCCGCCCGGCGCGCAGCAGCTCCCGCACCCGCGCGGACGGCGTCCCCTCGTAGGGCGTCCGCCCGAGGAGGAGCTGGTAGGCGATGATCCCGAGCGCCCACCAGGCGGCCGGAGCGCCGCGGCGGCCCCGCGCGGTCTCGGGCGCGGCGTAGGCCCAGGTGGTCAGCAGCCCGCCCGGATCCCGCCCATGGACCCTGACGTTGCGGGCTATTCCCCCGAAGTCACCGATCAGCAGTTCGTAGGGATTCCGGGACCGCACCAGGATGTTGGCCGGTTTCACGTCCGTGTGCGTCAACCCCATCGCGCCCAGCCAGAAGTTGAGGCATTCGGCGAGTTCGGCGACGATCGCCCTCAGTTCCGCGTCGCCGAGCGGAAGGGCGTCGCCGATCAGCGCCTCCAGCGAACCGTGCGCGCAGTACTCCTGCGCCATCCAGCCGACCTCGGCGCCCTCCACGACGAGATTCCCGTAATCGTGGATCCGGGGGACGTGCCTGGTGGCCTCCAGCCGCCCCAGCACAACGAGCTGGTCGGTCTCCAGCCGGGAGTCCCGGTGCACTTTGACGACGACCAGGTCGGCGCCCCCGCACCCGCCGTGGAGCGGCTCCGCCAGATGGACGACCGACTCGGCGCCGACCGCCTCGATCCGGATCGGCCGGAATCTCTCCCGCAATGCCACCGGAAAGTCACCGGCATCCCCGGTAACGCCGCCCAGCCCCAAAGAACGACCCTCTCCCCGTCCGCCCCGTCCCCCGATCCTATGACGGCGGACCGCCCCGAAATGGGTCGTCCGACACCGTTCCCAGCAAATCGCCACAACGGCCGTGCGGCAGCGGGCGGGCGACCTCGTCCTTCCAGCGCAGGGTCGACGCGACGGCCGTCTCGCGGCACGCCGTTGACCACATGATCGACGGCGCGGAAGATGGCCGCCATGGACGCTCCGCGCTTCGTCTGCCTCGACCCTGACGGCACCATCGGCGGCGGCTGGCTGTACGTGGTGGTGGAGGCCGGGACCGGAGTGGTCTACCAGCAGCAGTACGGCGGCAACGTGAACCGGCAGGGGCAGGTGGAGGGCTTCCTGGTGCCGCTGGCGAGCCGTGACGGACTGAGCGCACTGCGCACGCTGTTCGAGAAGGACTTCCGCGGTGCCGGCACCTGGAACCACACCTGGCCAGACGATGCGCGAGTCAGGCTGGAGGAGATCATCGGGGCCGTCCGCTACTGGGCCTGCGACGGCAACACCGAGCAGCCGCACGGCCTGAGGTTGGACGAGAGCCGGATGCGCGAGGTCGACGAGGCGTGGGTCCCGGTCATCACCCCGGACGGCCCCGGGGTGCTGGTGTGGCCCAACTCGGACTGAACACCCGGTGACGGGGTTGCCGACTGTACTGACCTGTGGTGGTGAGATTCAGGCAACCCCCTTGGGCTGTGAATTCACGCTAGACGCAGTAAGAGACCATCGTGATCGGGCCTTGGGCCGCCCAGTCAGGAATGATCCAGTCGTGGAAGGACTTTCCTTCCACGAAGGCGCACTGGCTGTAGTTCATGCCGTCGGCATACCGTAGAGAGCGATTTCCCCCGTACAGGGAGCAGTTGTAGCCGACCCCGTGCCAGAAGCCCTCATCGTCTCGGTACACGCGGACCGTCCTGATGCAGGGATCCGCTGCTCCAGCCGTTGCGGCGGTCACGCGGGCGGGTGTGCGGCTGGGCGGGCCGGCGGCGGTCGTCGCGCCTGCCGGGACGGCCGCCAGGACCAGCACGGCCCCGGCCAGGGCCGCCGGAGCGGTGTACCGGCGGCTTCCTGCACCGCGGGCGGGGGAACTGGTGACGAGCTCGGAGCGTGCGGTGAGGTCACGGTTGGCTCTGCGCATCATGGTCTCCGTCGTGATTCGGGTTCGATCCAGACGCTGCCACGCTCCCCCAGGGCGCTATCGCCCCGGTCACTTCCTGGTCACCCCGCATCGTCTTTGGCCGCTCCGGGGTGGCTCGTTCACTGCACCTGTGCCCGTGTGGTCCTCTCGGCGAGGTGGTTCCCGATGATCCAGCCCATGCCGAAGGCGGAGAGCAGCCCGTTCCCGGACAGGTAGCCGTCGGAGTGGGGGCCCGCCAGGCCGCAGGCGGTGCCGCCGCCCGCGTACAGGCCGGGGATCGGCGCGCCCGCCTCGTCCAGGACGCGCCCGGACGGGTCGATGACCAGCCCGCCCTGGGTGGCGAGCAGGCCGTGGGTCACCCAGGCGAGATGGTACGGGGCGGTGAGCCGCCGCCGGCCGGGCAGCGGGGCCAGGGCGCGATCGGCCTGGCCGGTCGTCAGGTGCAGGGAGGCGGCGAGGTCACCGAGGGTGGCGCGGTCCTGGACGGCGCCGGCGGCGAGGCACTCGCGCATCATCTCCGACTCGCGGGTGGCGGCCATCGCGGCGGCGTCCCAGATCATCGCGGCTCGTTCGCCGGGCTGCCGCCGCAGGACGCCCGCCATGGACGAGTAGCCCTTGGACTCCTCGTCGACGAAGCGCTCGCCGTCGAGGTTGACCAGAACCGCGCCGTTGAACGGCAGGGCCGGCGACACGCGGGTGCCGTGGTCGACGACGACGAGCCCGGACCGCAGGCCGGCGCCCATGTTCCGCAGCCGGGCGCCCAGCCGCAGGGCCCAGGGCAGGGCGTCGCCGGTGGAGGTGGAGACACCGCCGTAGAAGGGCGTGCCGAGGTGCGGCAGATACTGCTCGACCAGGGCCTCGTCGGCCGCGAAGCCGTCGGCGGCGAGGACGACGGCACCGGCCCGGACGCGTTGCAGGGCGCCGTTCTGGGCGACGACGACGCCGGTGACCTCGCCGTCCCGCGAGACGAGGTCGACGGCGCGGGCCTCGTCGACGAAGGCGGCGTTGTCGCGGGCCGCGAGCAGGGCGCGCAGGTGCCGCATGAGCCGGGCGCCGCCGAGGCGCCCGGTGTCGGTGTGCAGGCGCGGGGCGGTCATCCCGGCGCGGGGCATGTCGGTGCCGATCTCGATCGGGTAGCCCGTGTCGGCGAGCCACTCCACGATCCGCGGGGCGGCGGCGCACAGGGCCTCGACCACCGGGCGCCACTCCTCGTCCCCGCTGGCGCGCAGGATGTCCTCGGCGTGCCGTCGCGGCGAGTCGTCGATGCCCGCGGCCGCCTGGAAGCGGGTGCCTCCCGCGGCGAGGGAACCGGACGAGATGGCGGCGTTGCACCCCTCGCGGGCGGACCTCTCGAAGACGGCGACGACGAGGCCGGGGTCGCCGGCGGCGCGCAGGGCGGTCATCACGCCGCAGGCCCCGCCGCCGACGACGGCGACGTCCACCTCGATGTCCCAGGTCACGCGAGGGTCCCGTCCGTGCCATAGAAGCGGCGCGCGGCGTCGATCAGCGGGCGCGGCGGGCGCGCGCCGTAGAAACCGGTCCGCGCCGGGGCCAGTCCGGTGGCGCGGTACTGCGCGGCGCGCAGCTCCGCGACGCGGACGCAGGTGCCGAGGGAGTCGAGGACCGGGACCTCGTCCACGCGGGACAGGCCCTGGTCGGCGAGGAACACGTTCAGCGGCCCCTCCCCCGGGACGATGACGTTCGCGCCGGCCTCGATCGCCTCGCGCGCGGCGCGGACGAACGCGTCCAGCAGCGGCTCCGGGTCGGCGTACGCCGCCATCACGTCGGTGAACTCCGCCTCGACCTGCACGATCGGGCCGACGAGCCCGTCCAGCCGGTAGTTGCGCAGGTTGCGCCGGAGCTGCGGTTCCAGGGCGGCGATGAAGTTGACGATCCCGACGCGGTCCCCGAGCGCCGCCGCCATCAGCACCGACGTCTGACCGAAGGCGACCACGGGGATGTCGACGACCGTGCGGACCTCCTCGTACGCGGTGTCCGGGATGGTCGCGATCAGGAAGGCGTCGTAACCCTCGTCCTGGGCGCGCAGCGCCGCGTGCACGAACTGCTCCCTGTGCAGGCCGGCGAGGTAGGCGTAGCCGATGTGCGTCCCGGGATAGTCGGACGGGTAGGTGCCGGGCCTCATGCCGTGGAGGTCGATCTCGGTGCCGGGCGCCGCCTGCGACCGCAGGTGGCGTGCCAGCGCGTCGCGGTAGTGCGGGACGTCGTCGAGGACGGTGAAGGACTGGTGCCAGATCCGCATGTTCACACCACCGCCGCGGCGCGGGCGGCGTTCGCCCCGGCGATCCGGCCGAACGTCGCGCCGCGGAGCACCGACGTCGAGCCGGTGTAGTTCGAGTAGTACAGCCCGGTCAGCTCGCCCGCCGCGTAGAGGCCGTCCATGGGGCGGCCGTCGCGGTCGACGACCTCGGCGGCGGAGGTGGTCTTGAGGCCGCCGAAGCTGAAGACGTTCGCCGCCATGATCGGGTAGGCGGCGAACGGCCCCTCGGCGACGGGCCGGCTCCAGTTCGACTTCGGGACGTCCAGCCCCGCCGTCGCGAGGCCGTCGGGCCGGGCGTGGTCGAAGCCGTCGGAGGGAGGGCAGGCCGCGTTGTAGGCGTCGATGGTCGCCTCGACGGCCGCGGCGGGCAGGTTCAGCCGCCGCGCGAGGTCACCGACGGTGTCGGCCGTCACCGGCGGGACATCGGTGCGGACGCCCGCCATCAGGTTCGGCACCGCGAGGCCCCGCTGGTCGAGGACGACCCAGGCGACGCCGCCGGTCTGGGCCTGGACGGCGCGGGTCGTCCGCTCGTACCAGGCGTCGACGGTGCCGCGGGCCTCGTCGACGAACCGCCGCCCCTCCTTGTTGATCAGGACGCCGTAGGGGAAGCAGAAGATCGCGGCCTCCGGCTCGCCGCTGCGCGGGTCGACCGGCTCGGCGTGGAACAGGGCGAAGTTCCCGGCGGTGGCGGCGCCGAGCGCGAGCGCCATTTCCAGGCCTTCTCCCTTGTTGTAGTTGCCGCCCTTGGCGACGGGCCGGCAGGTCAGCGCCCGGTCGCCGTGGTAGCGGGCCATCAGCTCGAAGTTGCCCTGGTAGCCGCCGCTGGCGAGGACGACCGCGCCCTCGAACGCGGCGGGGCCGTCCGGGGTGTGCGCGACCACGCCGCCGACGCCGCGGCCGGAGGGGACGAGGCGGCGGGCCGTGGTCGCGAAGTGGAACTCCACGCCGAGCCCGCGCGCGGCCTCCCCCATCGTCTCGACGATGGCCAGGCCGCCGCCGACCGGCGCCATCCGGGTGGTCGACCGGGTGAGGAACGGGGTCGGCACGAAGTCGAACCGGACGCCGTGGCGGGTCATCCAGCGCAGGGTCGGCGGCGCGTTCTCGGCCAGCGCGGCGACGTAGTCCGGGTCGACGGTGTGGGTGGCGCGGTACAGGGCGCCCTGCCGCCGCGGCGGGAGGGCCGCGTCGTTGACGATGGACGGGTCGGGGTGCCCCATGAAGTCGTCGACGAGGGCGTCCTCGAAGCCGTCCGCGACCTCGTCGATCGACTTCATGCGCAGGAAGGCCTCGGTGTAGCGGGTGTTCCCGCCGGTCTCGGCCTCCGGGGAGCGTTCCAGGAGCGCGACGCGGGCGCCGTTCTCGGCCGCCGAGACGGCGGCCGACAGGCCCGCGACCCCGCCCCCGACCACCACGACGTCGTAGCGGTGCGTCTGTTCGGTCATGACGGCGTTCCTCTCAGAAGGCGAGCTCGGCGGAGCCGATCACTGACCCGAACAGCGGCAGCATGTTCGTCACGGAGAACTCGTGGAAGTCCGGGCGGAAGGAGGCGCACATGTCCTCGACCACGGTGACCTGGAGGCCGGAGTCGGAGGCGTGCCGGGCCGCCGACTCGACGACCAGGTTGGTCGCGACGCCGCCGAGCACGACCTCGGTGACGCCCTCGGCGGCGAGGACGTCCCGCAGCGGGGTCCCCACGAACGGGTCGACGCAGCCCTTGTCGACGACGGGCTCCCCCGCGACCGGCGCCAGCGCCTCGACGATCCGCGCCTCCGGGGAGTCGGCGAGCATCGCGCGCTGCTCCTCGTAGGGGGCGAAGCGGGGCAGCCGGTTGGTGCGGAGGCGGTAGGACGGGTCGAAGGCGAGCCGGACGTGGACGACGAGCGTTCCGGCGGCGCGGGCGGCGTCCAGGACGCGCCCGGCCGTCGCGAGGACGCCGCGTTCGGCGATCTGCGCGGCGAGCGGCGGCATGCGCAGGTGCGGGCCCTCCTCGCAGAGCGCGACCTGGTAGTCGAGCATGAGCAGGGCCTTGGTGCTGGTCATTCGGAGTCTCCTCGGAGGGGTCGGGCTACCAGGCGGACCAGCCGCCGTCGACGTACACGACCTGGCCGGTCATGTACGAGGCGGCGGGTCCGGCGAGCAGCAGGAGGGGGCCGGCGAAGTCGGTGGCCGGGTCGCCGAGCCGGCCGAGCATGGTGCGCTCGCCGAACCACCTGAGCCGGTCGGGGTCCGCGCCGAGCGCGGCCGTCATCTGGGTGGGGTAGAAGACGCCGGGCGCCAGGCAGTTGACGTTGACGCCGTGCGGGCCGAGCTCGGCGGCCAGCGCCCGGGTCACGTTCACGACGCCGGCCTTGGACGAGTAGTACGCCGACTCGGGGACGGGACCGACGCGTTCGGCGTAGACGGTGGTGAGGTTGACGATGCGGCCGCCCGAGCCCTGCCGGGTCAGCGCCTTCCCGGCCTCGCGGCCGACCAGCCAGGTGCCGGTGAGGTTGACCCGCACGACCCGCTCGAACTCCTCGACCGAGGTCTCGTCGTAGGGCTTGCGGAGCATGACGCCCGCGGCGTTCACCACGACGTCGAGCCGCCCGTGCTCGGCGATGACGTTGCCGAGAAGCGCGGCGACGGACGCCTCGTCGGTCACGTCGACCTCGTGCGCGCTGGCGCCGCGGCCCTGCGCGGGGGCCGGGTCGCGGGCCTTGGCGGCGAGCTCGCGGGCGCGCGACGGCAGGTCGGCGACGGCGACCCGCGCGCCGGCGCCCGCCAGCGCCCGCGCCGCGATCTCGCCGAGGCGCCCGGCGGCGGCGCCGACCAGCAGGGCGACCTGGCCGGTCAGGTCGAACGCGGGGTTCACCACTGGAGCTCGCTCTCCTCGTCCGCGGCGTTCCGTCCGGCGAGCCGGCCGAACACGCCGGACTTGCCGATGGAGGTGCCGGTCATGTAGCCGGCCCCGTGGAATCCGCCGGTGATCTCTCCGGCGGCGTAGAGGCGCCCGATCGGCTCGCCCCACCAGTCCAGGACCCGCATCCGGGTGTCGACGGTGAGCCCGCAGTACGTCGCGAGCACGACGGTGCCCGACGGGTGGGCGTAGAACGGCGGGCGGTCGATCGGCGTGGGGGCCCCGACGCCGCCGGACAGGTGGGCCCGCCCGAACGCGTCGGCCCGCCCGTCCCGGAGCGCGGCGTTGTACTCGGCGACGGTGCGCTGCAGGGAGCCGCCCGGCAGGCCGATCGCGGCCTCCAGGCCGGCGACCGTCCCGGAGCTGAGCAGCATCCCGGCCCGCTCGCGCCCGGCGAACTCGTAGATCGGGACCTCGTCGTTGGCCAGGGCCATCGTGCGGGCGTCGAAGACCTGCCAGGTCGTCACGCCGGGCTGGGCGAGCGCGGCGTCCCCGATCTCCTTGTAGTTCCGCGACTCGTCCACGAAGCGGCGGCCTTCGCGGTTCACCGCGATCGCGCCCTTGTAGACGGCGAGGATGCCGGTGCCGTCCTCGTCGGGGTGCTCGACGTGGTAGTGCCCGTACGTGCCCTTGATGTAGGGGGTGTCGCGCAGGCCCGCCCCGAGCGCCATGGCCATCTTGAGGCCGTCGCCCTGGTTCCCGGCGCCGCCCTGGCGGAGCGCGTTCTCCATCTGCGGCGCGAACGCGGCGAGCAGCTCCGGGTTCATCGAGAAGCCGCCGGTGGCGAGCACGACCGCGTCCGCGAGCACCTCGCGGCCGTCGGCGAGCCGGACGCCGGTCACGCGGGCGCCGTCGTGCAGCAGCCGGTGCGCCGGGGCGCCGAGCACGACCCGGGCGCCGAGGGCACCGGCCGCCGAGAGCAGCAGGTGCAGCATGCGGGTGGTGTCGGCGGGGTGGCTGCGCGGCGCCGACTGGCCCGAGGCGGCGTGGATCTCGCCGTAGCGGACGCCGTGCTTCTTCAGCCAGCGGTACGCCGCCAGCTGGTGCTCGCAGTACAGGTCGATGAGCGCCGGGTCGCCGCGCCCCCGCCCGACCTCGACGAGGTCCTCGCGGAGCAGCTCGACGGAGTCGGCGATCCCCTGCTCGGCCTGCTCGTCGGTACCCGCGAAGGCGGACAGCCCGGCCGACTTCACGGTGGACCCGCCGATCTCGCCGGTCTTCTCCAGCAGCAGCGCGTACCGTCCCGCCTCGGCCGCCGCGAGCAGCGCGGCGCATCCGGCGAGGCCGGCCCCGAGGACCAGGACGCCGACGCGCCCGGGCAGGTCGGTCTCGACCGGCAGGCCGGGCAGGGCGCTCACGAGAGGCTCCCGAACTCGCGGTCCAGGGCGGTCTCGGCGGCGCTGAACCGCGGCAGGTTGAACAGGCTCTGCCGCTCCTCCCAGCCCGCCATCCGGCCGGCGCGGGACGCGGTCTCGCCGTGCTCGCGCAGGTGCGCCAGCGCCTCGCGGCCGGCGAGGTGCATCGAGCGCATCAGGTAGTTGGCGAACAGCACGACCCCGAAGCCCAGCTCGGCGTAGCGCGCGACGTCCAGCTGCGGGGTCCTGCCTCCCTCGACGACGTTGACGATCAGCGGCACGCCCGCCAGCTCGCGCCCGACCAGCGCGAGTTCGTCGACCGTCCGCGGCGCCTCGACGAACAGCGCGTCGGCGCCGGCCTCGGCGTAGGCGCGGCCGCGTTCGACCGCCTCCTCGATCCCGTGCACGGACCGGGCGTCCGTCCGCGCGATGATCACCAGCGCGTCGTCGGCGCGCGCCTCGCACGCCGCCGCGATCTTGGTCTGCATGTGGCCGGACGGGATCAGCGCGTGCGAGTCGAAGTGGCCGCACCGCTTCGGCATCTCCTGGTCCTCCAGCTGGAGGCCGGCCACACCGGCGCGCTCCAGCAGGCGGACCGTGCGCATCGCCGCCAGCGGTCCGCCGTAGCCGGTGTCGGCGTCGCAGACCAGCGGCACGCGGGTCGCCTCGGCGAGCCGTCCGGCGTGGTCGACGACCTCGGCCTGGGAGATCAGCCCGATGTCGGGAAGCCCGAAGCCGGCGTTGGCGAGCCCGGCGCCGGTGGCGTAGACGGCGGCGAAGCCGGCCTCCTCGACGAGCCGGGCGCCGAGCGCGTCGGTCGCGCCGGGCAGCACCAGCGGCTCGACCGGCGCGCCCGGCGCGGCCGTGGCGGCGGCCAGCGCGGCGCGCAGCTCCAGCCGCTTGTCGCGGGCGGTCGGGCCGGGGCCGACACCGGTCAGCGATGCGAGCAGGCCCGGCTCCCAGGGCGGGGTGTGGGGCACGTCAACTCCTCCATGGAGCGATTACTACAGACACTTACCGTGACAGCAGTCACCAGGTCGGCGCAACCCTCGCGGTTCCGGCCCACCTTCCCGCGGACTCCCTCCACCAGGGTCGACATCGCGAGTTGTCGCAGCAAATCAGCCATGTACGAGAGCTCGTCCCAGCGCCCTGCACCTGTGGTCGCAGTCACAGAATTCTGCGGCCACCTCTTGCCTTCCCCGGAGCGATCGCTCTACGGTCCATGTAGTGACTGCTACAGAGATGCCGGTCACGCTCTCCCGTTCTCCGCGACCCGAAGGAACGTCACCGATGACCGTCCTGGACGAGATCCGCCGGCTGGAGCCGGAGTTTCGCGCCGAGGAGGACCTTTCGGCCGACCAGCGCATGCTGACCGGCCGGGCCTTCACGCGCATGCAGGAGACCGGGCTGATGCGCGGCCTCCAGCCCAAGCGCTGGGGCGGCGCCGAGCTGTCGCTGCGCGAGCACCTCACCGGCGTCTACGAACTCGGGCGGATCGCCCCGTCCGCGGGCTGGGTCGCCGGCGTCATGGGCTCGCACCCCTGGCAGCTGGCCCTGTTCCCCGAGGAGACGCAGGCCGAGATCTGGGCGTCCGACCCGGACTGGAACGCCTCCTCCTCCTACGCCCCGACCGGGAAGATCGAACCGGTCGACGGCGGCTACCGCGTGCACGGCCGCTGGTCGTTCTCCTCCGGCTGCGACCACGCCCAGGGCGTGATCCTCGGCGGCTTCGCCGGGAAGGTCGAGGTGGCGCCCGGCGTCGAGGTGCCGAACTACGGGTCCGCGCTGCTGCACCGCGACCAGTACTCCATCGAGGACACCTGGCACGTCCGCGGCTCCCGCGGCACGGGCAGCAAGGACATCGTCGTCGAGGACGCCTTCATCCCGGCCCGGCGCTTCCTGTCCAGCCCGCTCTACGAGTACAACCCGGAACGCCCCGCGCCCGGCATGGAGACCAACCCGAGCGCCCTCTACAAGCTGCCGTGGGCGGTCATGTTCAACCTCGTCCTGGTCGCGCCGATGCTCGGGCTCGCCCGCCGCCTCATCGACGACTGGACGGCCGACACCCGCGTCCGCAGGGCGAACTGGGGCGGCACCTACGCCGACGACCCGCTGATGCAGATGCGCCTGGCCGAGGCCGAATGGGTCCACGACGCCGCCGTCATGAAGATGTACGACGCGATCGACACGATCACCGAGGCCGCCGAGGCCGGGGTGTTCCTGGACAAGCGGCAGCGGGCCCGGCTGCGGTGGAACATCACCCGCGCCTGCCAGCGGACCGGCTTCGCGATCAACGACCTGATGCGGGCCGCCTCCGGCCGCACCGTCTTCGTCGACCACCCGCTGCACCGCCTCTACCAGGACGTCATCGCCGAACTCGGCCACGCGTTCCTCGTCTCCGACGGCGTCGGCCAGTACTACGGCGCCGCCCTCCTCGACTCTTCCGCCCCGGAGGTCATGCTGTGATCACGCAACTCGCCTACCTCGGCATCGCGTCCCCGAACTCCGCGGAGTGGCGCGACTACGCCCCCCGCCTGCTCGGCGCGACCATCGCCGGCGACGGCCCGGACGGCGCCGTCCGGGTGAAGGTCGACGACAAGGGCTACCGGGTCGCCGTCCACCCGGCGGAGCAGGACGAGCTCCGGTACGTCGGGTGGGACTGCGGCAACGAGACCGACCTGCGGTCCTACGCGGCCGAGCTGCGCGGCAAGGGCGTCGAGGTGCACGGCGGCGGCGCCGAGGAGCTGAAGGAGCGCCAGGTCGCCGAGCTGTACTGGTTCACCGACCCGTTCGGCAACCGCCACGAGATCGTCTGGGGGCAGTTCTCCCAGCCGAACTCGTTCTTCCCCGGACGCCCCATGCGCGGCCGCTTCGTCACCGGCGACCTCGGCCTCGGCCACGTGGTGCTGATCGTGCCGGACCTCGACCGCGCCAACGCCTTCTACGCCGAGACGCTGGGCTTCCGGCTGTCGGACCGGGTGAAGAGCGACGTCTTCAACCTGCGCTTCTACCACTGCAACGGCCGCCACCACTCGCTGGCCGTCGCGGAGATCCCCGGCATGACCGGGATCAACCACCTGATGCTGGAGGTCGAGTCCTTCGACGACCTCGGCACCGCGATCGACCTGTTCACGGCCGACCCGGAGCGGGAGATCCTGCTGTCCCTCGGCCGGCACACCAACGACCTGATGACCTCGATCTACGTGCAGACCCCGTCCTCGATGCAGATCGAGTACGGGCACGGCGGGATCAGCGTCGACGACCTCACCTGGGTGGCGGGCAACCACGACCTGCCGTCGATCTGGGGCCACCACCGCTCCCAGGCGTACCTGGACGGGCCTCCCGGCATCTTCCGCCCCGCGGGCGGCGAGGAGGCCGCCGGATGACCGCCGCGATCCGCACCGAGGACGTCGCGATCGGCGGCGGCCGCCACCTGCGCGTCAACCAGACCGGCGCCCCGGGCGCGCCCGCCCTGCTCTTCCTGCACGGCTCCGGGCCCGGCGTGACCGCCGCGTCCAACTGGCGAGCGGTGATCGAGGGGCTCGGCGACACCTACCACTGCGTCGCCCCCGACATCCTCGGCTTCGGCGACTCCAGCCACCCGGACCCGCAGCCGCAGGGCTTCGCGGCGCAGGCCGAGGTCCGCATCGACGCGCTGTTCGCCCTCGTGGACGCGCTCGGCCTGGAGAAGGTCGTCCTCGTCGGCAACTCCATGGGCGGGATGTACTCGCTGCGCATGGCCCAGTTGCGGCCGGACCTCGTCGACCGGATCGTGCTGATGGGCTCGGGCGGCATGCCGGGCCTGGAGCCGACCCCGGACCTGATCAAGCTCATCACCTACTTCGACGATCCGACCGTCGAGGCGATGGCGGACCTGCTGATGAGGTTCGTGCACGACAAGAAAGCCTTCGGCGACACCGTCGAGGCGGTCGCGGCGGAGCGGATGCCGATCGTGCGGCGCCCCTGGATCGAGGCGGGGCACCGGGCCATGTTCGCGCCCGAGATGCTCAGCTTCGGGCCCGACGACCTCGCGAAGATCGACATCCCGGCCCTGGTCGTGCACGGCCGCCAGGACTCCATCGTGCCGCTGGAGTGCGGCTACTACCTCGCCGAACACCTGCCGCAGGCGGACCTCTACGTCATCGGCGGGTGCGGCCACTGGACGCAGATCGAGCAGGCCGCGCGATTCCAGGCGATCGTGCGGACCTTCGTCGGAACGGGGACGCGATGACCATGAGCATGATCGAGAAGGCGCGGGCGGCCGCGCCGGCGCTCGCCGCGGCCGACGCCCCGAGCGCGGAGCAGGGCAGGCTCACCGCGGAGGCCGTCGCGGCGCTCGAATCGACGGGCGTCCTGCGGGCGCTGCAGCCCGCGCGCTGGGGCGGCGGCGAGGCCCACCTCGCCGAGTACGCCGAGACGGTGGTCGAGATCGGCCGCGCCTCGGCGTCCGCCGGCTGGGTGGCCTCCGTCGTCGGCGTCCACCCGTGGCAGATCGCCCTGTTCCCCGAGGAGACGCAGAAGGAGATCTGGGGCGCCGACCCGGCCCGCAGGATCGCCTCGTCCTACACGCCGACCGGGAAGATCGAGAAGGTCCCCGGCGGCTACCGGGTGTCGGGACGGTGGAGCTTCTCCTCCGGCAGCGGCATCTGCGACGGCGTCATCCTCGGCGGGATCGCCGGACGCCGCGAGGTGAACGGCGTCGAGCACCCCGACTTCACCTCCGTCATCCTCGACGCCGCCGACTACCGGATCGAGCAGACCTGGAACGTCGCGGGCCTGCGCGGCACCGGCTCCGACGACATCGTCGTGGACGGCGTGTTCGTCCCCGAGCACCGCGGCCAGTCGCACGTGTACTACACGCACGGCCTCGGCACCCCGCTGCCCGGCCAGGAGCTCAACGACGGGCCGCTGTACCGGACGCCCTGGGCGGTCACCTTCAACCTGATCATCGCCGCCGGGGCCCTCGGCGCCTGCCTCGGCTTCTACGACCGGTGGGTCGCCGAGACCCGCGCCCGGCGCACCAACTACGGCCAGTCGCTGCGCGAGGAGCCGGTCGTGCAGCACCACCTCGCCGAGGCGGCCTGGCAGCTCGACGCCGCCGTCCTGAAGGTCAGGCGCGCGGCCGAGGAGCTGATGGAGCACGCCGAGCGCGAGGAGGTCCCCTCCCTGGAGCAGCGCGCCTTCTGGCGCTGGGACGTCGCCCGGTCGGCGAACGCGGCGGTCGACACCGTCCAGGCGCTGATGCGGGTCTCGTCGGGCCGTTCCGCCTTCGTCGACCACCCGCTCCAGACCAGGTTCCAGGACGCCATGGCCGCCGGCGGCCACGCCTTCCTGTTCGGCGATCCGCTGGCCAAGGCGTGGGGCGGCCGGCACCTCGGCGCGGCGAAGCCCGCGGAGGTCCACCTGTGATCACCTCGTCCGACGTCGCCGTCCAGGTCCGCGGCGGCGACCTGACGTTCCGGCTGCACGAGACCGGGGAGCGCGGCCCGGAGGCCGTGCTGTTCCTGCACGGCTCGGGGCCCGGCGCGACCGGGCTGTCGAACTGGGAGCGGATCATCACCGGCCTCGGGCACCGGTACTGGTGCCTGGCGCCCGACCAGATCGGGTTCGGCGACTCCTCGCATCCCGCCGACGCGCCGCGCGGCATGGGCCCGTTCAACGAACTGCGGGCCGAGGCGCTGCTGGCGCTCGTCGACGCCCTCGGCCTGGGCAAGGTCCACCTCGTCGGCAACTCCATGGGCGGCCAGCTCGCCCTCCTGATGACGCTGGCCCGGCCGCACCTGATCGGCAGGATCCTCCTGATGGGCAGCGGCGGCGCGCCGGACATGCCGGTCAGCCCCGGTCTGCGGCACCTGCGCGAGTTCTACGCGAACCCGAGCGCGGAGTCCCTCAAGGAGCTGCTCGGCGAGTTCGTGTACGACCTCGAACCCATGCGCGACACCGTCGACCGGGTCGTGGCCGAGCGGATGGCCTACGTGAACCGCGAGGACGTCCGGCGCTCGCACGAGGCGTCCTTCGACCCGGACGGCGCCCGCCGCTTCTTCACTCCCGAGGAACTCGCGACCCTCACCCACGAGGTGCTGTGCGTCCACGGCCGCGACGACCGGATCATCCCCGTCGAGGCGAGCAGGTACTTCGCCGCCGCGATCCCGAACGCGCACCTGTACGTCCTCGGGCGGTGCGGCCACTGGACCCAGATCGAGCACCCCCGGACCTTCGAGCGGCTCCTGACGGGCCTCGTCGACGGCCACCTCTGAGGAGACGCGCATGCGCATCGCCAACCACGCGGGCCGAGCGGTGCTGGTCGTCGCCGACGGCAAGGCAGCGGACGTCGCGACGGCCTCGGACGGCCGCTTCGGCCCCGACCCGCAGAGCCTCTACGACCGCTGGGACGCCTTCACGGCCTGGGCGGCCACCGCCGCTCCCGTCCCGGACGTCGAGATCGACGCCGCCCGTCTCGGCCCGCCGTCGCCGGCGCCGTCCCAGGTGATCGCGATCGGGCTGAACTACGCCGACCACGCCGCGGAGACCGGCTTCGAGCCGCCGAAGGACCTGCCGCCGGTCTTCACCAAGTTCGCCTCGTCCCTCACCGGCCCGTACGGGCAGATCGCCCTGCCCGAGGGCGGCCACACGGACTGGGAGGTCGAGGTCGTCGCGGTCATCGGCCGGACGGCCCACCGCGTCGCGGCCGGCGAGGCGTGGGACCACGTCGCCGGCCTGTCGGTCGGCCAGGACCTCTCGGAGCGGATCCTCCAGTTCACCGGCGAGGCCCCGCAGTTCGGCCTCGCCAAGTCCCATCCGGGCTTCGCGCCGATCGGCCCCTGGCTGGTGACCCTCGACGAGATCCCCGACCGCGACGACCTCGCGCTCGGCTGCTCGATCGACGGCGAGACCGTCCAGGACGGCCGCACGTCCAAGCTGATCTTCTCGATCCCCCGCACGATCGCGGACCTGTCGCGGGTCGTCACCCTGCGCCCCGGCGACGTGATCTTCACCGGCACCCCCGACGGCGTCGGCCTCGGCCGCACCCCGCAGCGCTTCCTGCGCCCCGGGGAAACCCTGCGCACCTGGGTCGAGGGAATCGGCGAGATGGAGCACACCTTCCAGTGAGCCGCACACGAGAGCCCCGGCCCCACAAGGGCCGGGGCTCCGGTCGGTACCGCGGCCGGGTCCACCGGGACCGCTTCGCCGGGTGGCGGAGTCAGAGCTGGCCGAACGTCCAGCCGATCGCCTGCCGCTGGAGTTCCTCGACGAGGACGGAATCGCCAGGTGACGCACTGGCGGATCGCTGCGGGACGGCGTCGGCGTACGACACCGTCGGGTCGGCGGGATCCGCCGGATGGGCGAGCGCGCCACCGAACCTCAGATCTCCGGCGAACCACAGCACCCCGTAGCCGTCGGTGATGGAGTTCCAGGTGCCGCGCTGGAGGCGGGTCTTCATCACCCCCGCCACGTTCTGGTCCGGATCCAGAAGGAACACGTGAACCAGCGCCGCGGGGTTAACAAAGTCGCGGACGAGCTCCACCCGGCATGGCCAGACCTGCCATGGCTGCTCGGTCAGAACTCGTCTGAGCCGGTGCGCCTCCGGCCCCGACAGGCCCTCGCCGTAGGGGCCGCGCACCCGCTCCTGGCTCCTCGCGAACAGCCATACGACCAGCAGGACCGCCCACCCTGCGAGCACCCCGCCCACAAGGCCGGAGAGGGACAGTTCGTCCCCGAGCGTCAAGATCATGGCGACCGACCCCGCCGCACCGCACACCGAGAAGATGATCGAAAGCACGCGGTTCATGCGTGCGGCCTTGTCGAGCTGGCCGAGGACGGACGGGGTGACGATCGCCGCCGGCGCGGGAGAGACCGCGTAGCCGAACCGCCTGGCGAGCATTCCTGCCTCCGATGACCACGGGCTTCCCCTGCTTTTGATCATCATCCACGCGAGATCCGGAACCCGACAGTCACCTGACAGGAACCGGTCACCGCGGAAGAGGCCTTTCCGGCGCTCCGGCCAAGCCCGTCAGAACAAGCCCGTCAGAAGAGGTCCCAGAAGTCGCCGCGGTCGCGCATCCGCTCGGCGGTCTCCTCCAGGATCACGCGGCCCGAGCGCATGACGTAGGCGCGGTCGGCGATCTTCAGTGCCTGCCGGACGTTCTGTTCCAGCAGCAGGATGCCGAGGCCCTCGTCGTCGGCGAGGCGCCGCAGGCGTTCGAAGATGGCCTCCACGACCGAGGGGGCGAGGCCGAGCGACGGCTCGTCCAGCAGCAGCAACCGGGGCCGGGCCATCAGCGCCATGCCGAGGCTGACCATCCGCTGCTGGCCGCCGGACATCGAGCCCGCCGCCTGCCTCGCGCGCTCGCCGAGGATCGGGAACAGCTCCCCGACGGTCGCGAGGCGCTCCGCCGTGCTCGTCCCGGACGGCGCGTTCGCGGCGCCGAGCAGCAGGTTGTCGTGCACCGACAGGTCGGGGAACACGAACCGCTCCGACGGGATCATCGCGGCGCCCGCGGCGACGGCCCTGCGGACGGGCCGGCGCGCGGTGTCCCGTCCGGCGATCCGGACGGTCCCGGCGCGCGGCCGGACCGTGCCGAGCACGGACCGGATCGTGGTCGTCTTGCCCGCGCCGTTGTGCCCCATCAGGGTCACGATCTCCCCCGCCCCGACGCGGAGGCCGACCCCGTGCAGCACCTCCTTGCGGCCGTAGCCGGCGACCAGGCCGCTCACGTCGAGCAGCGGCGCGTCCCGCACCGCGCTGTCCTGACTCATCCGTCCTCCCTGGGCGCGCCCGTCACTGGGCGCCGAAGTAGGCCTCGGCCAGCCGGGCCGAGCCGGTCAGCTCGTCGAGCGTGCCGGACGCGGTGATCTCGCCGAGTTCCATGAAGCAGGTGTGGTCGGCCAGTTGCCGGACCACGTCGAGGTTGTGCTCGACCAGGCAGACGGTGCGGCCCTCGTCCCGGACGGCCGCGACCATGGCGAGCATGGTCTCCACCCAGGCCGCGTCGACGCCGGAGGCCGGCTCGTCGAGCAGCAGCACGTCGGCCCGGGTCGCCAGCGCCCGCGCCAGCGAGACCAGCTTCGACTGGCCGTAGGACAGCGCGTCGGCCGGCGTCCCCGCCTGGTCGGCCATGCCGACGAACTCCAGCCACCGCATCGCCTGCGCGGCGACCTCGCGGTCCGCCCGGGAGACGCCGCGGCCGGGCGCGAACAGGCGGCCGATCCGCTCCCCGGGCTGGCCGGGGACGGCGAGCATGACGTTCTCCAGGCAGGTCAGCCGGTTCAGCAACCGGACGTCCTGGAAGGTCCTCGCGAGCCCGGCGCGGACGACCAGGTCGGGGCGCATCCCGACCAGTTCCGCGCCGTTCAGCGTCACCGAGCCGGTGTCGGGGACGACCGTGCCGGTGAGCAGGTTGAACGCCGTCGTCTTCCCGGCCCCGTTCGGGCCGACGAGCGCCGTGATCGTGCCGCGCCGCAGTTCGAGGCCGATGTCCTTGGCGGCGACGATGCCGCCGAACCGCTTGGACAGGCCCTCCGCCCGCAGCACGACGTCGGCCGCGGCGCGGGCGGCCGGGTCGACCGGCCTGAGCGCGGCCTTCACCGGCGGCGCGGGCGACGCGGCGGCCGCCTCCGGCACGGCGGACGCGGCGGCCCGCCGGGAGCGTTCGGGGAACAGGCCCTGAGGCCGGACGAGCATGACGAGCAGCAGCAGGGCGCCGTACAGCACCACCTGCACCAGCGCGGCCTGGGTGCTCTGCACCCCGAGCACCTCGCGCAGCACCGGCTCGATCATCGTCAGCGCGACGGCGGCCGCGATCGAGCCCGCGAGGTTGGCGTTGCCGCCGACGACGACCATCGCGAACACGGCCATGGCGAGCGGGAACCCGAACGCCGACGGGGTCGCCTGGCCCAGCCAGCCCGAGTAGAGGCCGCCGACCAGCCCGGTCAGCCCGCTGGTGATCGCGAAGATGCCGATCTTGTAGCCGAAGGTGTTCTTGCCGAGCGCGCGGGTCGCCACGGCGTCCTCGCGAACGCCCTTGAGCACCAGCCCGTAGGGCGATTCGCCGATGCGCCGGCAGACGGCGAAGACCAGCACGAGCAGCACCGCCGACGGGACCAGCCAGTCCTCCGGCGTCCGCAGGTCCAGCCCGAACAGCCGCAGGCCCTCGACGCCGGTGATGCCGGTGACGCCGCCGAGGGAGTCGAAGGTGGCGAGGACGCCGATGAGCCCGAGCGAGAACGCCAGCGTCATCAGGATGAGGAACTCCTCGGCGAGACCGAGCGCGATCAGCCCGATCACCACGCCGAGCGCGGTGGCGACCAGCACGGCGGCGGCGAGGGAGGCGAGGTAGGGCCAGCCGTGCGCGCCGGCGAGGAAGCAGACGGTGTACCCGCCGACGCCCGCGAAGGCGGCGTGCGCGACGGAGACCTGCCCGGCGTAGCCGACGAGCAGGTTGACGCAGACGGCGAGCGCCGCGAGCAGCAGCGCCTGGTCCAGATAGTTGATCCACATGGCGTCAGGCCTTCCTCAGCGGCGCGGGACGGGCGAGGCGCGGGCGGGGAAGCCGGCCCTTCACCGCCAGGAACGCGAGGTAGGCGGTGAGGACGACGAAGACGGCGGTCTGCGTCCACTGCAGCGGCAGCCAGTTCGACGCCCACTGCTCCAGCAGGCCGAGCCCGACGCCGACGGGCAGGGCGCGCAGCGGGGACGAGCGGGTGCCCGCGAGGAAGGCGACCACGAAGCCGTAGACGACGGTCGAGTCGCCCATGCTCGGCTGCACCGTGTAGAGGAGGCCGTACCAGAGGGCGCAGGCGCCCGAGATGAGCCCGGCGACGGCGAAGCAGACGAGGTTGACGCGGCGGACCCCGATCCCCAGCACGGCCGCGAGGCCCGGGTTGCTGCGGACGGCCTTGATCGAGCGGCCGATCGGGGTGAACGCCAGGAAGGCGGCGAGCCCCGCGACGAGGACCAGGCAGGTGGCCGTCTGCTCCAGCTCGAAGTCGGAGATCCGCACCGGCCCGAACCGGTGCTGCACAACGTCCGGCCCGTAGAAGGGCAGGCTGCTGGTCCCGAACCTCAACTGCAGGAGCGCGATGCCGGCGGTGCTGACGCCGATGGAGGTCACCAGCACGGCGAGCATGGCGCGGTCGGCGGCGCGGCGGGCGACGGGCTCGTAGACGCCGGCTTCGAGCAGCACGCTGACGGCGACCGCCGCCGCGAGCCCGGCGAGCGCCGACGGCCAGAACGGCGCGCCGAGGCCGTCCATCACCCAGAAGGCGGCGTACGGGGCGACGGTGTAGGTGAGCGCGTAGGCGAAGTGGAAGCGGGCGGTGACGCCGATGACGAGCGCGAGCCCGGCGCCGAGCGCGGCGTAGAAGGCGCCCCGGACGAGACCGTTGACGGTCAGCTGCCAGAGTTCGCCGCCCAGAAGGTCGTGCATGGATCCTCCCCGGATCGAGGGCCGGGGACGGCCCGTCGCGGGCCGTCCCCGGGAGGCGGCGGTCAGTCGGCGAGGCGGAACTCCTGGCCGCCGACGTTGTAGGTGGCGAGCGTCTCGACCTTGCCGTCCTTGTACTGGAACACCCCCATGGGGCGGCTCGCGACGCCGTGCGTCGCGAGGTCGATCTTGAGGGTGCCGACGGTGGCGGCGTCGCCGCCGTAGACGGAGGCGAACACCGGCTCCTTCTCCAGCGCGGCCTTGAGCTGGGCGCTGTCGGCGGGGTCGCCGCCGGCCGCCTTGACGCGGCGGATGAGGTCCCAGACCATCAGCGTCTCCTCGTAGGCGTTGGCGGCGTAGAAGTCCGCCGGCTGCCCGTAGGCCTTCCGGTAGGAGTCGGCGAAGAGCCTGGCCAGCGGGTTGGCCGGCGCCGACGCGTCGAAGTAGTCCATGGCGAACGTGAAGCCGTCGGAGTCGAGCACGCCCTTGGACGCCTTGACGGCCTCCTGCGTGAACTCGATGCCGACGAGCCGGCTCTTGAGGCCTGCGCTCTTGGCCTGGGCGGCGAAGGCGCCGGGCGACGCGCCGCTGAAGGCCACCCAGAGCAGGTCCGGCGGGTTCTTCTTGATCTTGGAGATCATGCTCGCGAAGTCCTGGGAGGTCGGTGCGACGGTCTCCCACAGGCCGTTGAAGGTCAGGCCGGCGGCGGCGAACTTCTTCGTCAGGTCGGCCTTGATGGCGGCGTTCTGCGCGCCGAGGTCGACCCCGGCGAGCCCGACCGTCCGCGCCTCGGGACGGGTCCGCTTGAACCACTCCAGGGCGCCGGGGACCGCGTCGGACGGCGCGACCTCGCGGGTGCCGTAGAAGTACTTCGTGCCCCGGGTGAAGACCTGGGCGCCGCCGACGCCGTCGAGGGTGAGGATCCTGTTCTTGTCGGTGTCGGCGAGCATCGCGCCGAGGCCGTCCCCCATCGAGCTGATCTTCGCCGGGACGCGCTCGCCCGCCAGCTCGGACGCGGCCTGCTTGGCGGCGACGGGGTCGGGGCCCTTGATGTCCTTGACGCTCGGCTCGATCGTGGGCCCGCCGGCCGCCTTGATCTGCTTGGCGGCCAGTTCGATGGCGTTGCGCATGGACTCGCCGTTGGCGGCGGACGGACCGGACAGGGTGAGCGTCGCGCCGAGCTTGAAGGTGACGTCGCCGCCGAGCGCGGCGCCGTCCTGGAGCTTGAGGACCTTGACGAGGTCGGCGGCCTGGGTCCTGGCGTCGGCGGCGCTGACGCCGGTGTCGCCGGACCCGCAGGCGGCGAGGGTCGCGGCCGCCGTCAGGGCCGCCAGGACGGGGGCGATCAGCCGTCGGCGGCCGAGATCGCTGCGAGGGGTGGGCATGGTGTCTCTCCGTTCCGCCGGCCGACGCCGATGCGTCGCCACGCAGGCGTACGCGCCACAATGGATCCGTACTGATCGCTACACGGACTGGAGCGATCACTACAGGGACGCGTGGCGACCGTACCCATGATGTGATGGTCGACACAACCCCCTGCCGGGGCGCAGTTTCCGAAGGTCAGAGGAGCAAGGTGCAGATGCGCAAGACGGCACGACGCCACCAGCAAGGTGAGGAGTCGAGGCTGCGGATCCTGGAGGCGACCCTCGCCATCGCCGCCGAGCGCGGCTACGACGGCACCTCGATCGGCCTGGTGACGGAGGCCACCGGCCTGCCGCCGAGCTCCGTCTACTGGCACTTCCGCAACAAGGACCAGCTGCTCGCCGAGACCCTGGAGTTCAGCTACCGGCGCTGGCGGGAGACCGCCCCCACCTGGCAGGAGCGCGTCCGGATCGGCGACCCCGCGGAGGAGGTCCGCGACCGGCTCCAGCGGGCCTCGCGCGCCATCGCCGACCGGCCGGAGTTCTGGCGGCTCGGCCTCATGCTTGGCCTGGCGAACCGCCCGAAGGAGCCGGCCGCGCGGCGACGCTACATCGAGGTCCGCGACGAGACCCGCGCCGCCATCCGGAGCTGGTGGGAGCAGGTGCTGCCCGCCGGAGACCCGGAGCGCGGGCGGGACGTCGCCGACCGGATGGCCCGCTTCCACCTCGCGGTCATGGACGGGCTGTACGTCGGCGTCCGCTCGGAGCGGGGCTGGAACCTGGAGCGCATGGTCGACCTGATCGCCGCCGGCGCCTACGCGCAGGCCGTCGCGTGGCTGGGCGAGGCGGCGTGAGCACCGTTCCCCCCGCCTCCCCCGGCCCCGCCGACGACCGGGAGATGTCCCGCGTCCGCATCCTCACGGCCGCCGCCGAGATCGCCGCGGAGTGCGGCTACGAGGGCACCACGATCTCCAAGGTCACCAAGCGCTCCGGCCTGCCGGCCAGCTCGGTGTACTGGTTCTTCCGGGACAAGGACCACCTGCTCGCGGAGGTCGTGCGGCACAGCTTCGAGCAGTGGATCGCCGCCGAGCCGCGCTGGGAGCGCGATCCGCGCGACGAGCGGTCGCTGGGCGAGGGGCTGCGCGACATCCTGGCGCGCTCGACGCGCGGCCTGCCCGGCGCCCCCGACTTCCTGCGCATCGGCCACATGCTCCTGCTGGAGTCCCGCGAGGTCGAGCCCGAGGCGCGCCGGTACTTCCTGGCCACGCGCGACGCGGTCGCGAGCAGCATCGCGGCCTGGTTCACCTCCCAGTTCAGCACCGAGCTGCGGGCGCGCCGCCCCGAGCTGGCGATGGACCTGGCCCGCATCGTGGTGGCCTCGACCGACGGCCTCTTCCTCGCCCACCAGATCGACGCGGCCGGGGATCCGGACGACTTCATCGCGATCATCGTGGCGATCGTCGAGCAGGCGGTCGCGGACGCGGGCTGACCGGGGCGGCGGACCCCCGGCGGAGCGACCCGGCGGAAACGGGCGGTTGTCACACCGGGGGTTCGCATGGCAGTCTCTGTAGCGATCGCTACAGGGAGGAGTTCCCGCCATGGCCCTCACCGCCCACGGCACCGGCGCCCCGGTCATCGAACCCGACCGCTTCCGCCACGTGCTCGGCCACTACCCGACCGGCGTCGTCGTGGTGACCGCCCTCGACCCGGCCGGCGCCCCCATCGGCATGACGGTCGGCTCGTTCACCTCCGTCTCGCTCGACCCGCCGCTGGTGGCCTTCCTCCCCGACAAGGGCTCCAGCTCATGGCGCGCGCTGCGCGCGTCGGGCGAGCGGTTCTGCGTGAACGTGCTGGCCGCCGGCCAGGAGGACGTCTGCCGCGCCGTGGCCGTCCGCAAGACGGACAAGTTCCACGACATCGGCTGGCGCCCGTCCCCCGCCGGAAATCCGATCATCGACGGCGCGGTCGCCTGGATCGACTGCGTCACCGAGCAACTGCACGACGCCGGGGACCACCACATCGTCGTCGGCCGGGTCACGCACCTGCAGGCGGGCGACGAGGAGACGCCGCTGCTGTTCCACCGCGGCGCCTACGGCAGCTTCAACCCGCACTGACCGACCCGCGCCCACCACGCCAGGCCGCGCGCCGCCCAGAGCTTCGTCCCGTCAAGGATTCGGGCCGGCGATGGCCTCCCGAAAGGTTCTGAGCTGGCAATGGAGACGCCGGCTCCAGGCTCCGGCGGCTCGGTCGATTCGCGCGATGCCGTCGCGGGCCTAATTGGCGGGTACTTCTCGGGAAAGACCCGAGACGCTTGATCATCCGACTTATATAGTGTGCCGGATGACCCCCACTCTGATGGCGCGAAGGGCCGTCGCCGTACTGGCGACGGCTTTCGTATGTGTGCCACTCGCTCCCGGAGTCTCCTCGGCCGCCGACACATTCCCTTCCCAGGACGCCTGTGCGGTGACGAACAACAACACACCCTCCGGCGACTGCGGTCCTTTCGTCCAGCTCTACGCGGAGAACTTCAACGGCGGTGACGTGCCCGCGGGCGCGTTCAACTCGTGCGCCGGTGACGGAGACTTCCGCTGCGCCGGGCTGAAGACGAACTATCCGCATTACTACGACACGCTGGGCGCCTACCCTTCGGGCTGGCCGGACACCGCCACGAGCGGGGCGGACGGGAACGGCGGCCGGACGTTCGGCGGGTACTACCGGCCGGAGAAGGCCGTGAGCGTCTACACGGCGTCCAACGGTGACGGCCAGATGCGGGTCCACATGACCTCCAACGGTTCCGTCAACTCCGTGGCCGCCGTGGTTCCCCGGAAGTGCATGAACCTGCGGTACGGGAAGTTCACCGAACGGTTCGTCGTCCGCACCCGCACCCCCGGCTTCAAGATGGCCCACCTGCGCTACACGCCGAACGAGGTGGACTATCCGGAGGCGGGCGGGAACTTCTCCAGCGACCCCGTGAGCGTCTTCACGCACGGCTTCAAGGAGTCCAGCGCCGACGTGGCGCCCGGCACCGCGTGGACCTCGTGGCACACCTACTCGACGGAGATCGTGCCGGGCTCGCTGCGGTTCTACCTCGACGGCAAGCTGGTCAAGACCGTCAACGCCGACTTCCCCGAGTCGGCCGACTGGATCCTCCAGAACGAGAGCGCGCTCGCCGGCGCCTACGCAGCGGCCGGAGCCTCGGTGGACATCGACACCACGTGGCTCACCTGCTACAAGTACGTGGCTCCCGCGTCCAGCTGATCCACACCGCACCCGGCGGATCATCCGTCCGGCCGGCTCCCGGCCCGGGGTGGCACCTCGGGCCGGGAGGCCGGCTGAAGGCGATCAGAACACCATCGCGAGCAGGTCGGCGAACAGTTCCTGTTCGTCGATTTCGAGCCCGCGGTTCGTGAACCACGTGGCCATGTTGTGGCAGTCGCGCATCAGGAAGTCCATGCCTTTCGGGTTGCCGACGACGTCGACGACCTGGGGCAGGTCGATCATCACGATCCGCTCGGCCTGGGCGAGGACGTTGTAAGGCGAGAGGTCGCCGTGCGCGAGCCCGGCGCGGGCCAGTTCACGCATTCCGTCGCGGAGCTGCTCGAAGTACACGCCGAGCAGCTCTTTCGAGGGGCGGACCTGGGCGAGCCGGGGCGCGGCGCCGCCCTCACCGTCGTCGATGAACTCCATCAGCAGTTCGGTGCCGTCCACCTGCACGGGATAAGGCACCGGGACGCCGGCCTCCCACAGCTGGTTGAGGGCGCCCCATTCGGCGTGCGCCCACTGGCCGGCCGCGACACTGCGCCCGTGCGAGGTCTTCTTCGCCATCGCCCGCCGGTCACGGCTGTTGCGGGTACGGCGGCCTTCGACGTACGACGTGCTGCGGTGGAAGGACCGGTGTTCCTCGGTCCGGTACCGTTTCGCGGCCAGCAGCGAGGACTTCGCCGGGTTGTCGCCGATGGCTTCGACAGCCCGCTCGAGCAGGAAGACGTCGGCTTCCTTGCCGGTTTTGAGGATGCCGAGCTCCGTATCGATCGCAGCCTGTTCCGTGACGACCCACGAGGGGCGCGGTTCCGGGCCGCGTGAGCCGCGCTCGACGTCCAGCCAGGTGGACCACCGCTGATCCGGGCCCAGCTCCTCGTCGACCGAGTGGAACTCGAACTCGAAGGCGCCGGCCGGACCGGGCGGGGGCTCGTCACCGGCGAGACCGGACGAGCGGGAGTGAAGGTCGGAGTAGGTATCAGAGGTTTCGTACTCGGAAGACAACGGATGCGCTCCTGAACAAGAAGGGACTGATGCGGACATGCCGCAGCACAGTGACGGCCATTCGTCAGCCCTCCTTAGTCCAGGCAGCGTTCGTCGCCGCTCGATCGCCCCAGCATGCACGCCCGTTCCGGACGCCGCAACGCATTTACCGGGGTGGGATCGCCTGCGAGTCCCGAGGTCAGAACGTGGCGATCGGGTTGACCGGGCTGCCGGACGTCCCGGCGAAGCGGACCGGCGCGACGGCCAGTTGGAAGTCCCACTGGCCGAGCTCGGCAGCCGTCGCCGCGCACGCCTCCAGATCGCAGTTGTCGACCAGCCACAGACCCATCGCGACGAGACTCACCGCGTGAACGGGCATCAGCACATCCTCGTACCCCGACGGCTGGACGTCCTGAGGGGTGTCGGCGCCGATCAGCGCGACCTCCCGTTCATGCAGCCAGGGCAGGCAGGACGCGTGCCAGCCGGCCTGCTTGAATCCACCGGCCTGACCGGCCTCGTGCCGGACGCGGCCGTAGCCGGTGCGCAGGAGAACCGCATCGCCGGATCGCACCCGCACCCCCTGGCGCCGCTCGGCCTCCTCCAGGTCCTCGGGAAACACCCCGTCCCCCGGTTCCAGCCACGGCACGCCGCGGACCCCCGCGATGTCCAGCAGGACGCCACGCGTGATGATCCCGTTCGCCGCCGCCGTGACGGCCGCCCACCCCGATCCCGTCGCGGCGTCGACCAGCGAGTGTGACCGCCCGTTGTACATCGTGCCGTTCCAGAAGATGTGGCACGGCGAGTCGACGTGGGTGAGGGTGTTGCCGTGGAAGGTGATGCCGAGCCGCTCGGACGAGAAGCCCCAGCGCCGGTCCTTGTGGAAGGGCGCCGGCATGTTCTCGGCACCGGGCATGTCGGCGGCGCACGGGCACGTCGTCGTCGCCCGCTCCATGTCCTCCGGTACGGCGACCTCCCATGCGCACGACACGCTCCTGCCGTGGCGCACGGCCCACGCCGCCGCCAGCCGGACGTCGTCGGTGATGTGGTTCAGAGTGCCGAGCTCGTCGTCGTCGCCCCACCGTCCCCAGTTCGACAGCGTGTCGAAGTAGCCGAGCACGTCGTCCTGTGTGGGCATCGGTCGCTCTGCCGTCATCCCAGCATCGGCTCCTCCGGTCGCGCGGTTCGAGACGCCCGCTGAACGGCATGACCTCGTTCAGCGGGCCGGCAGTCAGCCAGTCGGAGGTACCGTACGGCACCCAGACCGTGCTGTGGCAGCGGTAAAGGCGAAGACGTAGTCGTCCCGGCACTGCTCAAGGGAGTAACCGGTCACGCCGTGGCCGGCCAGAGCGCGGTGGCAGGCGGCGACCAGAGCGCGGGCGGGCAGGCCGACGGTGAGGGTCTGCCAGTCGACCGCGGCGACGCCGGGCCCGCCGCCGGTCACGGCTGCCCCGCACGGGCGCGGCCTGGGTTACGGGGCAGGCCCTCGAACCGGTCGGCGGGTCGCACCGCCCGGTAGGCGTCGATGATCGGGGCCAGGTCGGCGGGGGGTGGCGCCGTGCAGGACCACGCTGTCGGCGCCGGCGTCGAACTGGGCGAGGACGCGTCGCGCGCACCGTTCGGGAGAGCCGGTCGCCGCCGCCTCCAGCCAGTGCTCGGGGAGCAGCCCGGCGAGGTGGCGGAGTTCGTCCGGCGTGGCGAGCGCGTCGAAGGCCCCGGGGTAGCCGTCGACCAGGTCGTCGGCGCGGAAACGGACCAGGTCGGCCGGATCCCACTCGTTGACCCGGACCAGCAGGTCCCCGTAACCCTGCAGGTAGGTGGCCAGGCGGCCGACCAGTTTGCGCAGGCGGGCCTCCTCGTCCAGATGGTCGCCCACCGTGGCCAGGACCGACCACACCCGCACCGAAGCGGGGTCGTGGCCCGCCGCGACGGCGCCCCGGCGGATCGAGGAGACCGCACGGGCCAGGGTCCGGTCGGTGAAGAAGGTGTGCAGGACGACCCCGTCGGCGACCCGGCCGGCGAACTCCAGGGTGCGCTCGCCCATCGCCACGAGCATGATCGGAATATCTTCGCGGAACGCGGGGTCCTGGCTGAGGTACGGATGGCTTCCGGCGGGACCGTCGTGCCCGACGACGGCCTCTCCCCGTCCCAGGCCGAGCGCGAACCGGCCGCCGGACATCCGGTGCATCGTCGTGGCGAGCGTCGCGGTCACCAAGGGGTGGCGCAACGATCAGAACATCGTCTGTTACCCGCCAGGGCGGAACCGGCTGCGGTATGCGGCCGGGCTGAGGGCGAAGAAGTGCCGGAACCGGCGGCTCGCGTAGTTCGGATCGTGCCAGCCGACGAGCCTTCCGATCGCTGCCACGGACAGGTCGGTCTCGATGAGGAGCGCCGCCGCGCGCTCCGCTCGCAGCCTGCCCAGATAGGTCATGGGCGGAACTCCGAGATGCGCTGTGAACATACGAGTCAGGTAGGGAGGCGACAAGTTCACCGTGGAGGCGAGCTCGTCCAGGTTCCACGCCCGCTCGATATCGCTCTCCAAGGACTGCACTGCGGCCAGTACAGCGGGGTGGACGTGGTCGGTTCGTTCGCCGGTGGCGTCCGTGGAGCCATGTGCCTCTACCCCGCCCAGAAGGCAGAGCAGGATCCCGACCCACACCGCGTAGACCGGGCCGGGACGAAGGGCCGGATCGGAACCGGGCTCGCCCGCGGTTTCCGCCAGGCCGGTTTCGACCACTCGCAGCGCGGTGGTGTCCAGCCGCAACGGGTGACCGGTAGGGCGGCCGGATCGGCCGGCGACGTGCAATGAGCGGCCGATGTGCGGGGCGGCGCGCATCCAGGCCAGCTCGTGTCGAAAGGCCTCCGGGCTGACATACAGGTTGTAGACGGTCAGGCGGTCGCAGTCGCGGTAGCCGTGCCAGTCACCCGGACGGAGCATCGTCACCGCGCCGCGGACGAGAGGCTGCTCGCCCGCGGCCGAGACGTGCGTGGCGGTGCCACCGGTGACGACGGCGAGCTCGATGAAGTCATGGCTGTGAGAGGCGGTGTCGCTCCGCAGCTCGAACCGCTCGGCGGCGATGGGCGGCCGACCCGGCGGAAACACCTCGGCATGCCGCACGCGATGCACCGGACCTCCCCTCGATGGACGCTTGTCAAGATCGTGCTACGCCTGTCGGGCTCTCGTGCTAGCCGCCCGGCGGAGGCGGCGGCGACAGTTGTCGAGACGCCAACCCCCAGAAGGCAAGGAAGACAGCCATGGCAGCAGCCGGTGCCGAAACCCCCACCACTCCGGACGACCTCTCCGAGGACACCGTGTCAGCGTATCGCCGTGACGGTTTCGTCCACCTGCCCGGAGTGATCTCCCGGGCCGACGCGGGCAGGTTCGCCGAAGCCGCGATGGCGGCCCGCACCACCGTCCGGGACCACCACAACGGGACGATCTTCACGCAGCTGCTCCAGCTGTGGCGTCACGACGAGACGCTGCGCGAGCTCACCCTGAACCCCGACCTGGCGGCCATCGCCGCCCGGCTGGCGGGGATCCCGCTGCGGCTGTGGCACGACCAGCTGCTGATCAAAGAGCCGAGGAACGGGGCCGCGACAGAGTTCCACCAGGACCAGCCGTACTGGCCGCACGCCGGTTCACGGCATGCGCTCTCGGCCTGGGTGGCGCTGGTGGACGTGCCGGTCGACCGCGGCTGCATGACGTTCATCCCGGGCTCCCAGCACCTGGACGGCCTGCGACCACAGGATCTGTCCGACCATGCCGACATGTTCGCCGTGGCGCCCGAACTGCGGTGGGAGCGGCGCGTCACGGTCCCCCTGCGCGCGGGCGACTGCACATTCCACAACTCTCGCCTCGCCCACAGCGCCACACCCAACTTCACCGGCGACCCTCGAATCGCCCACGTCATCATCTACGTGGACGCTGACCTGACCTTGGCGGCCGAACCGGCGCACCCCGTCACCGACCCGCTCGGCCTGACCGTGGGCGACCCCCTTCCGGACGAGCATTTCCCGCGCTTCGCCGAGCTCATCGAAGGGCCGCAGCCGGGAACCACTCCGACGACCTGAATGGTCGGACCGCGGGAGGTCGGCGACCCGGCGGTGAGAAGGCCAATTCAAATTCCGTCGCGCTGATCAGCAGCGTCATGGATGATGCTGCCCTGACAGGGTCCGGGAATGGTCGCGGCTTGCAGGCCCGCAGTCCGATATCCGGCTTGCGCCCGCCGCGACCTGACGGACGGTGGTATCCGAGCAGCTTTTGTGCCGGGGACCACTTTAGAGCTGAGCAAGGCAGCGGGACCGAGGTAACGGGGAATGCCCTGGATGGATGACAAGGCCAACCTGTGGTCTAACTGGGAATCAGTACCTCAGCCCCCGGACGACGGTGAGCCTTCGTCGGACTTACCTCGGCCCGGGGCGGCGGAGGAATTGCGGCCGGTGGCAGAGGGCGCGCCTCTGGACGATCTGGCCGAGCTCACGCCGGAGGAAGCATCCGCGCTGGAGTCGGACCCCCGCATCGCCGCGGCGGCCCTGAGGCCGGAGAACGTCCAGGACATCCTCGCCGAGCAGTCGCGAAGCGATCGGGGTGCGGACGGGCGGGGCCGAGCCCCCTACGGCGACGCCGGGTTGCGCGGGGGGCCCGTCAAGATCCCGTCTACGGCCAACCCGCTCACCGGGCGTGCGGGCGGCGCGGCCGCGGGCCCCCATGCTCCAGATGGTGCGCCCGGAAACGACGACACGTCCTCGGGCGGGGTCAAGAAGGCGGTGGCAGACGCCGCCAAGAGCGCCGCCAGGAACGCCGCGAAGAACGCCGCCGAGGAGGTCGCGGGCAGGTACGGCCTGTCGATGCCGGAAGGCGATTCCACGGGCGAGAAGATCGCCCATGGCGCGGGCCAGGGCGCCAACTTCGCTCTCGGCCGCTACCTCGACCGGTACGCGCCCGGGGTCTTCGACAGGGTCATGAGCAACAGGCTCGGCCGCTGGTTGGTGATGCGGAGGCTCAAGGGGTCTGTCGCCGGGCGGTTCGTACCGGAGTCGTTCTGGAAGGGTTTCCAGGCCAAGTACACCAAGGGCGACAACAAGAAGGAGAAGGTCAGCGGTACGGGGTCGGATAAGGAGAATCAGCACGGGAAGCTCAAGGTGCTGCTGGGCGTCGGGCTGCCGGTCCTCGTCCCGTTCCTGTGCATCGTGCTGATCGCCGCAATGATTCTGGGCGTCGACGTCGACGACGACCCGGAGTCGCAGCCGGAGGCGGCCTCGGACGAAAAGGTCGCCGCGTACTTTCCCGGAGGCTGGCAGCAGATCCTGAAGCAGGCGTCGGAGCAGACGTCGGGCAGCGCGCAGGACTACTCCGAAGTGCCCTGGACCATTCTGGCGGGTCTGGCCAAGGCGCAGACCGACTTCGCCCGCTACAGCCCGTACGACAACATCGATCGCGATCCGGGGCGCGAGGCGAAGGAGGTCCCCGGCGGGGACGGCTCCGCCGACGGGGGCACGAACACGAACGTCAGCAACACCGTCGGCGCCGGGCCGGGTCCCGTCCAGGGGGTCACCGGGGCCGGCTCGGCCGCCACCGTGCCGGGCACCGACGACGATCACGTCGCGCCGCCGGACGGGGATCTCAGCCACCAGCTCGGCTGGTTCCTCTGGGCGCTGCGCATGCAGGAATCGGGCGGCGACTACACCAAGAACGCCGGGACGAAGAAGAGCAGCGCCTGCGGCGCCTACCAGTACATCACGAGCACCTGGAACAACTACGCGGGCTACCGGAGGGCGTGCCAAGCACCGCCGAGCGTGCAGGACCGCCGGGCCAAAAGGGACGTCCTCACCAATTGGAACAGGTTCCACAAGTGGCAGCAGGTCGCGGTCGAGCACTTCACCGGCAGCTGGGGGGACTCCCCGGAGAAATGGCACCAGTGTCCGGGGGCGTGTGATTTCAACCCGACGGCCTGGAAGTACGCGGACGGCGTGATGTCGAAGATGCGGGCCGCGGCACGGGACCACCCGGCCGGAGCCGGCCTGGGCCGCGTCCAGCCCGCCTCGTTCCTCGTCGCGCCCGGCAGGCCCGGGGTCCAGGACGCCGCGTTCCGGGCGGGCGCCGGGTCGTCGGAGACCGCGGCAACGGGCCTGCACGCGGGCGGCTGCGACGTCGCCGATCCGGACCCCGACATCGGCGGCAAGGACGATCAGGGCTCCGGTCCGTACCTGCTGACCCCCGCGGCGTCGGGCCAGATGCGGATGCACGGTCTCGATCCGCAGAACCCGTGCCAGTCCTCGTACTTCGTCGCCTTCGAGCTGGTCAAGGCGGCGGAGAAGGTGCACCGCGACCCGAAGAGCCCCCGCTGGAAGGCCGACGGCGACGGGAAGGACCAGGCCGGCGCCCGCAGGTACTGGAGCAAGGTCATCGAGACCTCCGGGATCTTCATGGACCGCAGCCCCGACCCCGGCGCTCCGTGCGCGGTCCCCCCGCCGGACGACCCGAGCAGACCGTGGCCGGTCAGCTTCAAGATCATTTCGATCTGGCGCTGCGAGGCCACGCGCCTCCAGGACCTCTATCTGGTCAGCGGCGGCTCCTACGACCAGAAGGGCGTCTTCGGCTACACCGTCGAGACCGACCGGGCCACCGCCACGGGGATCCTCGTCAACGAGGCCCTGTCGGTCAGCTACGGGGTCGGGCACTGGAAGACCGACGAGTGCGACAACTCCAAGGACGATCGCCAGGGCGTCTTCCCGATGACCAAGAAGGAGGCGGAGGAGGCCCACATCGAGAACCGGTGCGACGTGGACGGCGACATCGCCGGCGCCGCCGATCTGGTGCTGTCCGTCGAGAAGGTCCCGCCCAAGGAGCGCCCGCACGACCTCGGCGTCTTCCAGCCGATGGTCGGCGGCTGGCAGAAGATCAGCATCGCGATGGGCAACGACCTCGGGCTCTTCTCCAGGGTCGGGCCCGCGCAGGAGGACTACACCGCGTCGGAGGCGTGCACCACGGTGATGAGACGGTTCCTCACGGCGATGGCTCCGCACTCGGCGGCCTTCGCCACGCTGCAGGACCCGCCGGACGCCCCGTCGCTGCACACGACTTGGGAGCCGAAACTGCAGGCTCTGGAGACGACATACGGGATCCCTGATCCGATCGACGACAAGGCCTGCGTGGTCGGCTCCTGGTCGGCGGGGTACAGCGCCACGCTCTCCCGGATCGCCACGGACCTGTCCGGCGGCGCGGACGCCGCCAATCTCAAGGGCCTGGCCAATTTCTACCAGGCCAGGGAGGAGGCCAATCGGCGGGCCGATCCGGTGTCCGGCCGGGACGGCCTGGTGATCCCGCGGCTGGCGCCACGCCCGCTGAAGGAGATCAGCGTGCCGGTCGGCTCGCAGGACAGTGACGCCTGGTCGCGGCTCGGCACGTCCGAGAGCGTGGCCCTGCCCCTGCAGAAGGTCGCCGTCGACTACGCCTGGTTCTTCGGCGGCGTCATCCCGCCGTTCGACAGTGCCGGCAAGAGCCTGTCCGGCACCCCGCTCTCCCCGTCGACACCGGTGTACCAGGGCGGTGACGGATCTGCCGCCCGGGTCATCAGCGTGGCCACGTCACTGATCGGGACGGGAGACAGAGGCGGCCGCGACAACAACCTCAACCAGTACAACCAGTACAACGGTGAGCCCTGGTGCGCCGACTTCGTGAGCTGGGTGATCGACAAAGCCGGCGCCACGAAGGCGTACTGGAACAGCCCGACGGGGACACCGGCCCACCGGTGGGCGGGCGTCTGGCAATGGCGGGCCGCAGGACGAGCCCTCCCCGTCAGTGAGGCACGACCAGGGGACCTGGCCATCTACGGCGACAACGCTCACATCAACATCGTGGTCCGCAACCTCGGCCAGGGCAGGCTGAGCACGATCGGGGGAAACCAGGGCCCCCTCGTGGAGTCGGGAGTCCGCACGACCGCCACAGCGGTGCTGCGTCCCAACTTCAACATCTCCTAAGGCCGGCGAACGGAACGGGCCTGAACGGGGGCCGCCCCTCCCCTCCCAAGGGCGGCCCCCGCCAGAATTGGCGGATCAGTTGGCTCGGATCGTCGGCGCCCGCATCAGCGCAGGGTGCGGCTGAGGAAGTCGCGGATGTGGGCGGCGATCTCGGGCCCGTGGGTCTCCAGCGCGAAATGTCCGGCATCGAGGATGTGGATCTTGGCGTCCGGCAGGTCCCGGGCGAAGGCGCGGGCGCCGTCGGGGCCGAAGATCTCATCGTTGCCGCCCCAGGTGACCAGGACCGGCGGGCGGTGGGTGCGGAAGTACTCCTGGAAGGCCGGGTAGCCGTCGAGGTTGAACTGGTAGTCCCAGAACAGCTGGAGTTGGATCTCCTTGTTGCCGGGACGGTCGAGGTAGGCCTGGTCGAGGGTCCAGGTGTCGGGGGACAGCCGGTCCGCCCGGTCGGCGGGCACGCCGTGCGTGTACTGCCACTTGGTGGCGTCCGGCTCCAGCAGTCCACGGACGGCGGGTTCGTTGGGCGAGCGGTCCTTGGCGTGCGCGAACAGGACGTCCCAGAAGGGGGTGAAGCCCTCCATGTAGGCGTTGCCGCTCTGGCTGATGATCGCGGTGACGCGTTCCGGGTTCCGGCTGGCGATGCGCAGGCCGATCGGTGCGCCGTAGTCCTGGATGTAGAGGGCGAAGCGGTCCAGGCCCAGCTTGTCCAGCAGCCCCAGAGTGATCTCGGTGAGCTTCTCGAAGCCGTAGTCGAACTCGTCGACCGCGGGCATCGCCGACTGGCCGAAGCCGATGTGGTCGGGTGCGATCAGGTGGTAGTCGCCGGCGAGGTCGCGGAGAAGGTCGCGGAACATCGCCGAACTGGTGGGAAAGCCGTGCAGCAGCACCAGCGTGGGGTCGGCCGGGTCGCCGGCCTCCCGGTAGAAGACGTCCAGGCCCTGGATCTTGACGGTGTGGTGCCGGGTGGTCATCGCGTTGTGTCCTTTCGCGGTGTTCATCGGGATCGCGTGGCGGTCGCCACGGGTTCGCGGGCCGCGGGCGCGACCAGCGCCGCGGCGGTGAGGCTGAGCAGGACGCCGAGGGCGAAGGCGGCCCGGTAGCTGCCGGACAGGGCGTGGACGGCGGCGGCCAAGGCCAGCGCGGCACCGGCCGAGAGTTGGTGGATCAGCCATGCCGGGGCCAGCGCCCGGCCGAGCCGGGCCCGGTCGAGGCCGCGGGTCAGCAGCGTCATCGTCAGTGGGATCACGGTGAAGGAGGCCGTGCCGAAGAGCACCGCCACCGCGACGAGGACGGCCGGCTCGGTGGCGGTGGCCGCCAGCACCAGCGCCACGGCGCGGACCAGGTGCAGCGTGCGCAGCAGCGGCTCGGGGCCGAACCGGTGCAGCAGCCGGGCGGTGGCCAGTGAGGTGAGCCCCGCGGCGAGAGCGCTGAGGGTGATCAGCCGTCCCGCGTGCGCGGCCGACCAGCCCAGCTCGGTGGCGTACTTGGGCAGCAGCAGGACCAGCATGTACAGCGACGCCGAGTGCAGGGCGAAGGACGTCAGCACGCGGCCCCTGCCTCGCAGAGCGGCGGTGGCCGGTGCGGGAGCGTTCCCCCCGCGGTCATCCCGGGGCAGGATCGTCGCCAGCGCGGCGGTGACCACCAGGCCGGTGAGGCCGAGCGCCAGGTACGTCCCCCGTACACCGACCGGCTCCAGAAGCAGGGTCGCCGCCCAGGGGGCGAGCAGTTGGCCGACGTTGACGCCCACCGAGGCGCGGGCCAGGGCCGGACCGGCCCGGTCACCGTACCGGTGGCCGATCAGCGTGGTGACGGCCAGGCTGGACGAGGCCACGAAGCCCAGGCCGCCGAGGACCACGTAGGCGGCGACGAACTGCCAGGCCTGCTGGACGGCCGCCAAGGCCACGTAGCCGCTGGAGATCAGAGTCAGTCCGGTCAGCAGGACCAGCCTCGGTCCCACCCTGTCGAGCAGCACGCCCACCAAGGGCTGCGCCAGGCCGGTCAGCGCGATGGCGATCCCGGCCGCGATCGCCGGCGTCGCGGCGGACAGCCCGTAGGAGGCGGACGCCGGCGCGAAGAAGACACCCGCCGAGAAGTTCAGGCCGAACGACACCGCCTGCGCCGTCAGCGCCGCACCTGCCACGCGATCTCGCCGCATCCACTTCCCCTAACCATCTAAGTGCCCTGTAGCGGTTAGGAAGGTGTCATGGGAAATCTAACTTTTCAACCGGCTATAGATGGTTAGAATGATGCCATGGCGCGCAGACCTCTGACCGGCGAGCCGTTGCCCCTGGACCTGGTCAACACGCGATGGCCGGCCGACGGAGTGATGCACGACGAACTGGCCGACCCCATCGGCCTTGCCGAGTGGCTCCAGGAACACGGCCTGGAGGTCGACGACCCCCAGCGCTGCGCAGAACCACTGCGGGCAGCCCGGGCGGCCATCCGCCTGTCTCTGGACGAAGGAGCCGATGACCAGGTCAACACCGTCCTCGCGCACGGCAGGCTGCGGCTTCACCTCGAAGACGGGGCTCCGAGCGAGCGCCTGGAACTGGACTGTGAGGCGTGGCGGCCCGCCTGGCTGGCCGCGAGGGCCTACCTCGACCTGCTCAGGACGGCGCCCCCTGGACGACTGCGGCACTGCGAGGGAACCGGCTGCGTGTTGTGGTTCCTCGACACCTCACGCAGCGGCCGACGCCGCTGGTGCTCGATGAGCGGCTGCGGCAACCGGGCCAAGGTCAAGGCCCACTACCAGCGGATCCACCGACCCTGACCCCGCGCAGCGGACCGCGCGCGTGGCGCTCGACGCTGCACGCCTGGGTCGATGCGGGTGCCTTGCCATGCTGGAGCGCGTGTCGTTACGGTCGGTCCTAAGACTCCGCTTCACTTCGGAGAAGGACGTCTGCGGCGGTGGGGCTCGCCGTACCCGAACCGCGGTGCCGCTGCGGGGCTCCGCCAACAGTCCCTACCTGGTGTCCTTCGTGCATGCCCGGTGGGAGAGCCCATGGCTGGCGACAGCGCTTCCGAGCACCCCGATTCGGGGACCGGAGCCGAGCCGCCCACTCCTGGATCGGCTCCGGCGCTGTCGCCGTGGCGGTTCGTCGTGGTCTTCGGTGTGGTCAGTCTCCTGGCGGACGTCGTCTACGAGGGAGCTCGATCGATCACCGGTCCGTTCCTGGGGTCGCTCGGCGCCGGCGCCGTCCTGGTGGGGGTGGTGACGGGTGCCGGCGAGGCGGCGGGCCTGGTTCTCCGGCTGGTGAGCGGCCCGGCGGCGGAACGGTCGGGCCGGTACTGGGCCTGGACGATCGCCGGGTACGGCCTGACGGTCGTGGCGGTGCCCGCGCTGGCGCTGCCGGTCGGGCTGGCCGGGGCGTGCGCGCTCGTGGTGGCCGAACGGGTGGGCAAGGCGACGCGCAGCCCGGCCAAGGACACGCTGCTCTCCCATGCCGGCAGCCCGATGGGCCGCGGGACGGCGTTCGCGGTGCACGAAGCGCTGGACCAGGCAGGCGCGTTCGCGGGACCGCTGCTGGTCGCCGCGGCCGTCGCCCTGCACGGGTACGCCCTCGGCTTCGGGATCCTGGCGGTGCCCGGCCTCGCGGTCCTGGTCGTTCTCGTCTGGCTCGCCCGCCGCGTCCCCGACCCGCAGGTCTATGAGGAAGGTGTGGGACGCGTGCCCGCACCGGCTCCGGCGAGGGGCTCCGTGGCGCTGCGGGGCGTCTCGCCGCTGGCGGGACTGGGCCAGGTCTTCTGGCGCTACGCGGTGTTCTCTGCGGTCACGATGGCGGGCTTCGCCACGTTCGGGCTCATCGGGTTCCACCTGGTGCAGGCGCACCTGGTGAGTCCGCAGGCGGTGCCGTTGGTGTACGCCGGGGCGATGGCGACCGACGCGGTGGCGGCATTGGCGACGGGCCGGTTGTTCGACCGATGGGGCTTGCGCGTCCTGGTGGCGTTGCCGGTGCTGGCCGGCGCCGGGACCGCGCTGGCGTTCGCCGGTTCGCTGCTTCCGGTGCTGGCAGGCGCGGCGCTGTGGGGCGCGGCGATGGGAGTACAGGAATCGACGATGCGGGCGGCGGTCGCCGATCTCGTCCCGGCCGCACGCCGCCCGACCGCCTACGGAGCCTTCGCCGCGGTGTACGGCATCGCCTGGCTCGCCGGCGGAGCAGGGCTCGGCGCCCTCGCCGGGCACGCGCATGCCGCGCTGGTACCGGTCGTGCTGAGCGTGCAGGCGGTGGCGCTGGCCGCACTGTGGTGGGTCGTGTCAGCGGCCGACCCCAGGCCCGGACAATAGGCAGCCCAGCGGTAGGCCGCGTCCTGGCTAGACGGGTGCGTCCTCCCGCATGGGAGCCGATGCGCGGGAACGGCACAATGGGCTTCGTTGGGGACGCCCGAGCAGGGGCACCCACACGGAGGAGGAGACGTGGGCGTGGAGACCCGGCACCGGCTTCTGCCGGTCCTTGCCGAGCGGGCCATCGCGGGCAGCCAGCCGGGTGCCCGCGACGACGGGCACCGCGTGGCGCTGGCCATCGAAGGCGGCGGGATGCGCGGCACCGTCTCGGCGGGCATGGCACTGGCGATCCACGAGCTCGGGCTTCTGCCGCTGTTCGACGCGGTCTACGGCTCGTCAGCGGGCGCGATCTCGGCGGCCTGGCTCCTCAGCACCACCCCGGAGGGAGTGCGCGGCTGGACCGACCCGGTCTTCGCGCGGACCCTGATCCGCAAGCGCAACCTCCTACGGGGCCGTCCGATCGTGGACGTCGAGCAGCTCGTCGAAGAGGTCTACATCCGCCGGTTCCCGCTCAACTACGCCTCGGTGCTGGCCAGTCCCATCGAGTTCCATCCCCTGGCCACCGACGTCGTCACCGGCGGCCCGGTGGACCTGCACAGCGCCCTTGTCGACGAGCGCGCGCTACGGCTGGCGCTGCGAGCCAGCGCGGCACTGCCCCTGCTCTCCGGACGGCCGGTCTCCGTCGGCCCCGGGCTCTACTACGACGCCGGCGTCGCCGAGGCGATCCCCTTCCGCCAGGCACTGCGGGACGGGGCGACCCACGTGCTGGTCCTTCGCTCGCGCAGACTGAGCGACCGGGCACCGGAACGCCCGGCCCCCTCATTCGGCTCCCGGCTGGTCGCCGACGTCGGGCTGCGCCGCTACACGGCCGAGCTGAAGGCCACCTTCCTCGCCCGGGACGCCCGACTCGCCGAGGCCGACCTGCTGCTCGCCGCGCACGACGCCGACCAGGACCATGCCGGGCCCGCCGTGCTGTCGATCCGCCCTCCGGAAGACTCACCGCGCATCAGCCGCCTGGAGTCCGACGGCGCCTTGCTGCATGCGGCCTTCGAAGCGGGCCGTGCCGCCGCGACCACACGTCTCGCCGACGCCGTCCACTGACTACCCCTGCGGCGGAGAGCAAGGCCCGGGCCGAGAGTCCAGCCGACTCAGAGCCCGCCCAGTTCCATGCTCAACGCCCTGCCAGGATCACCGGCCCACGGTGACCTGGACGGCCTCGACCTCTTCGCTGGCCTTCATGGAGAGCGTGGTGCCGCCGGCGAGCGCCAGGCTCAGCATCACAGCGGCCCAGCCGATCGCGGGCCGCCACCGCGGCCTTCGGACCGCCCTCGGCTCGGTCACACTGACCCGTTCGCCGACCGCGATGCGCTTTCTGACGGCCACCCAGGACGCCGCTCCTTCATCGTCCAGCCCGCACGCCAGGACGAAGGCGACCAGCAGTTCCTCGCGGGGCAGGGTCTTCCGGCCGAGCGCGGTGGACGCGGTCGAGTAGGGCAGCACGCGACCGGCCTCGGCGGCCCGACGCTCCAGCTGCCGGTAGCTGAGGCCCGACCAGGCCTTGAGCCGGCGCATCGCAGCGACGAACTCGGCCTCGTCGGTGACCACGTCCGGTGACGGTGGCGGTGCGCTCATGATCTCACCCCGATGCTCGTTGATCGCCCCACTATGCCCCAGCCTGACCAGGCCGCACAGCGTCTCGCACAAGCTCGCACGGCACGACCTCTTGATCACCGCGGCCCGCCGCGGCCAGCCTCTGGCGCATCCCCCGCACCACACCGCCCTGGAGGACGCATGCAACGGATCAATACGCTCCCCTTCGCCCTGGCGCTCACGACCACGCTGGCCGTGGCGGGCTGCGGCGGCGACGCCATGGGCGCGCCGAGGGCCGCCCGGAGCGCGGCCGAACCCGTCGACCGTTCGATCGCCCGTTACCTCGACCGCACGCTGCCCGAAGGACCGGGCGGCACGGTGGTCGCCGCCCGCGGCGCGGAGTTCGCGCACTGCAAGGGCTTCGGCCTGGCGGACCGCGCGGCCGGGACCCCGGCCACCTGCGACACCGTGTACGACGTCATGTCGATCACCAAGCAGTTCACCGCGGCCGCGATCATGAAGCTGGAGACGATGGGGAAGCTCCGGACGACCGACCGGATCAGCACGATCCTCGGCCCGGTGCCCGCGGACAAGCGCGGCATCACCCTGCACCACCTGCTGACGCACACGGCCGGGCTGGCCGAGGGGCTTGGTGACGACTACGAACGCGTCTCCCGCGACGAGATGCTGAGCAAGGCACTGAAGTCCAAGCTGGTCTCCCGCCCCGGCGCGGAATTCCACTACTCGAACACGGGCTTCAGCGTGCTCGCCGCCATCGTCGAGAAGGTGTCAGGCACCAGCTACGAGCGGTTCTTGGCAACGCACCTGTTCGCGCCGGCGGGGATGACCCACACGGGCTATGTGCTGCCGAAATTCTCCCGCGCAGAGGTGGCCGTCGAGTACGACGAGAACGGCGTGAGCCAGGGCCGTCCGTCCGACCACCCCTGGGCCTCCGACGGACCGTACTGGTACCTGCGCGGCAACGGCGGCATGCTGTCCACCGGCCGCGACATGTTCAAGTGGCACCGCGCGCTGCTCGGCGACACGATCCTCAGCGCCACCGCCAAGGCCAAGATGTTCGAGCCCCACGCACGGATCCCCGGCACCGAGGCCGCCTACGGATACGGCTGGGGCGTCCTGCACACCAAGGACGGCCGGGTCGCCTGGCACAACGGCGGCAACGACTGGTCCTTCGCCAGCTACAGCCGGATCCTGCGCGACGGCACCATGATCTATTGGGTCACCAACCAGGCATCCCAAGCAGACAAGTGGAACCTTGAGGAACACGAACTCGAGATGAACCAGGCCTTGGCCGACCACGCCCGCGACACCGACTAGAGGCCGGCCTGCGGCCGCGACCACGAGCGGCCGGCGCCCGGAAGTCGTCCAGAACGTGCGCCACCGGCTCCGAAGCGGCCGCAGGCGGCGGTCGCCCGGGGTCGGTCAGACGATGCGGCGGATGACGGAGACGGCTCGGGCCAGGTGGGGTTCCGTGCGGTCGGTCCGGTGCGCGAGCGCGAGGTCGACGTGCACGGCGGGCCGTGCCAGCGGGCGGAAGACGACGCCGTCGAGGGCCAGGGCCGTCACCGGCTCGGGCACGACCGCCACGCCGAGACCGCCCGCGACGAGGGTGATCAGAGTGGAGGTCTCGCCGACCTCGTGGCGGATCCGGGGCTCGACGCCCGCGTCGCGGAAGAGGCCGAGCACCACGTCGTACATCACCGAACGGCGGTCCGCGGAGTGCACGATCAGGTCGGCGCCCGCCATGTCGGCGACCCCCGTCTCCCGAAGCGCCGCCAGGGGGTGATCGGCGGGGACGGCGACGACCAGCCGGTCCCGGCGCAGCGGCAGGACCGTGAGCGAGAGATCGGCGATCGGCGGCCGCAGCAGCGCCAGGTCGATCGCGCCGGTCCGCAGTGCCGCGACCTGGTCGGGGACCAGCATTTCGCCGCGGAAGGAGAAATCGACGCCGGGCAACTCCAGGGAGAGCCCGCGGGAGAGCGCGGGGAGCAGGCTGTAGGTGGCCGACCCCACGCAGCCGATCGCGAGATGGCCGACCGCGCCGGCCGCGACCCGGCGGGCCTCGTGCGCGGCCTCGGCCACCTCACCGAGGATCTTCCGGGCCCGCGCCAGGTAGCCGCGGCCCGCGTCGGTGAGCTCGACCCGGCGGGTGGTCCGGTGCAGCAGTTCCACGCCGAGGTCGCCCTCCAGCCGGCGGACCGCCTGCGACAGCGGCGGCTGCGCCATGTTGAGCCGCTCGGCGGCGCGTCCGAAGTGGAGTTCTTCGGCGACGGCGACGAAGTACCGGAGGTGACGGAGATCCATATCGCTCGCGTCTCAATAAGCGCGAATATTGATACTTCACTATATCAAGGCAGGCCGCTTAGCCTCGACGCCATGAGCTCCTATCTGTACTCCGCCGTCCGGACACCGTTCGGACGGTTCAACGGCGCCCTGGCGGGCGTCCGGCCGGACGACCTCGCTACAGACGTGATCAGAGCGCTGCTGGCCAGGGCGCCCCGGCTGGACGCGGCCGCGGTCGGGGAGGTCGTCTGGGGTAACGCGAACGGTGCGGGCGAGGAGAACCGCAACGTCGGCAGGATGGCGGCGCTGCTCGCCGGGCTGCCGACGAGCGTGCCGGGCACCACCGTCAACCGGCTGTGCGGCTCCAGCCTCGACGCCGCGATGAGCGCCTCCCGAACGATCGAGGTGGGGGACGCCGACGTGGTGGTGGCCGGCGGAGTCGAGTCGATGACCCGGGCGCCGTGGGTGCTGCCGAAGCCGGCCCGAGGGTTCCCGCCCGGAGACCTCGCCGCCGTGTCGACCACGCTCGGCTGGCGGCTGGTGAACCCGCGCATGCCGAGGGAGTGGACCGTCTCGCTCGGCGAGGCCAACGAATCGCTCCGGGAGAAGCACGCCGTCAGCCGGGAGCGCCAGGACGCGTTCGCGCTGCGCTCCCACCGGCTCGCGGCGGCCGCCTGGAACGAGGGCTTCTACGACGACCTCGTCGTGCCCGCGGGGGAACTGGAGCGCGACGAGGGCGTCCGCGCCGACACCTCTCTGGAGAAACTGGCCGGGCTCAGGCCGAGCTTCCGCGCGGACGGCACCATCACCGCCGGCAACGCCTCGCCGCTGAGCGACGGCGCCGCCGCCCTGCTGCTCGGCTCGGCCGCCGCCGCCGACCTGATCGGCCTCGACCCCCTCTGCCGCATCGCCGGGCGCGGCGCGTTCGCGCTCGACCCGCAGGACTTCGGCTACGCCCCGGTCGAGGCCGCCGACCGCGCCCTGGCCCGGGCCGGGATCGGCTGGGACCGGGTCGGCGCGGTCGAGCTCAACGAGGCCTTCGCCGTGCAGTCCCTCGTCTGCGTCGACGCCTGGGGCATCGATCCGGAGATCGTCAACACCCGGGGCGGCGCGATAGCGATCGGCCACCCGCTCGGCGCCAGCGGCGCCCGCGTCCTCGGCACGCTCGCGAAGGTGCTCCGCGAACGCCGCGAGCGCTGGGGCGTCGCCGCGATCTGCATCGGCGTCGGACAGGGGCTCGCCGTCGTCCTGGAGAACACGGACCTGCGCGGCGCGGGGGCCGGGGCATGAGCCGGACGGAGATCCTCGAAAGCGTCGACGAGGCCGTCCGCGGGATCGAGGACGGCAGCACCGTTCTGGTCGGCGGCTTCGGCTTCGCGGGAATGCCCTTCGACCTCGTCGACGGCCTGATCCGGCAGGGCGCGGGTAACCTCACCATCGTGTCCAACAACGCCGGCAACGGCGACGTCGGGCTCGCCGCCCTGCTCAAGGCCGGGCGGGTGCGCAAGGTGATCTGCTCCTTCCCCCGGCAGAGCGACTCCCACGTCTTCGACGGGCTGTACCGGGCCGGGAAGATCGAGCTGGAGGTCGTGCCGCAGGGCAACCTCGCCGAACGGATGCGCGCGGCCGGCGCGGGCATCGGCGCCTTCTACTGCCCGACCGGCGCCGGCACCCCCCTCGCCGAGGGCAAGGAGACCCGGACCATCGACGGGCGCGTCCACGTCCTGGAGTACCCGATCAAGGGCGACGTGGCGCTGATCAGCGCCCACCGCGCCGACACGATGGGCAACCTCGTCTACCGGAAGACGGCCCGGAACTTCGGCCCCGTCATGGCGACGGCCGCGACCACCACGATCGCGCAGGTGTCCGGCGTCGTCCCCGCCGGCGACATCGACCCGGAGACGGTGGTCACGCCCGGCATCTACGTCGACCGCGTCGTGCCGGTCGAGCAACGGCGCTACACCGTCCAAGGAGCACGCTGACCATGCCTTCCACCACCGGGCCCCTGTCCCCGGACGAGCTCGCCGAGGTCGTCGCCCGCGACATCCCGGCCGGCTCCTACGTCAACCTCGGCATCGGCCGGCCGACCAGGGTCGCCGACCATCTCCCCGACGGCGCGGGCATCGTGCTCCACACCGAGAACGGCATGCTCAACATGGGCCCCGCCGCCGTCGGCGAGGAGATCGACCCCGATCTCACGAACGCCGGCAAGGTCCCCGTGACCGAACTGCCCGGAGCTTCCTACTTCCACCATGCCGACTCCTTCGCCATGATGCGCGGCGGCCACCTGGACGTGTGCGTGCTCGGCGCCTTCCAGGTCTCGGCCACCGGGGACCTCGCCAACTGGCACACCGGGGCCGCCGACGCCGTTCCGGCCGTTGGCGGCGCGATGGATCTGGCCATCGGCGCCAAGCAGGTCTTCGTGATGATGACCCTCTTCGACAAGCAGGGCCGCTCCAAGCTGGTGCCCGCCTGCACCTACCCGCTGACCGGCACCGGCTGCGTCAGCAGGGTCTACACCGACGTCGCCGTCATCGACGTCGGCCCGGACGGGGCGGCGGTCCGCGAGACCTTCGGTGTCACGGTCGACGAACTGCGCGACCGGCTCCCCGTCCCCCTCGCGACCGTCTGACGCCGCCGGTCGCCGTGGGCGTGCCCGCCTTCGCCGAGGCGGGGGCGCCGGCGTGAACATCGGCGGCTCCTCGGAGCGGTTCCGTCATCCCGCGAGGTCGGCGACGAGGTCGTCCAGCGCCCGGGTGAGGGCTTCGGAGTTGGCCGGGGTGAACCAGGTGGTGCGAATGCGCTCGTTGTTCCCCTTCGGGGTCTCGTGATCGGCTGCGAGCTGCCGCAGGGTCCGGGTGTCGTCGCCCAGAGCCCGGCCGACCTCCTGGAAGAGGCTGCGGACGTAGCCGTCCGCGTCGTCGGGGGCGATGCCGTGGCCGACGGCCCACGAGGTGAGCGCGGCGAGGTAGGAGTAGTGGGTGGTGAGCGTTCCCGTCAGTGCGGAGAAGACGTCGAAGGCCGTCTCGTCCGCGACCGGGAGCGCCCCGCCCAGGTGCTCGAAGAGAGAATCCGCAACCGGGTGGGACGGGCACGTCACCGTGACGGAGCGGCGTTCGCGTATCGCGGGCAGCGGGATGGCCCGAACGAGTTGGGCGTCCGTGGTCAGCGTCCTTCGCAGGTCGTCGTTGCCGACGCCGGCCATCACGTTGATCACGATCTTGTCGTCGGGCACCGCCAGGCCGGCGAGCGCTTCGTGGCGGTCCTGACGGCGTACGGCGATGATCACGATCTCGGAGCGGTCCACGACCGCCTGGTTGCCGGGACACACCCGGACGCTTTCGTAGCGCTCGGACAGGTACGCCGCCGTCCGGGCTCCGCGAGGGGAGAGGAACACCTCGGGCGCGTCGTCGTCCCGGCAGTACAGGCCGTCCACGATGGCTTGGCCGATCTCCCCTACCCCGATGATGCCGATGCGCTTCACTGCGCTTTCCTCCATGGTGTGTGGGGTCGTTCAGAAGCTCGCGCGTCCAGCGGGCGCCTGCACAGCGCACGTGAGCCGGGCCGCCAGCTCCCGGACCTGCTCGGGACGGGGGTTGGCGCCGGTCAGCACCGTCGCCAGGCGGTCGCCGGGGACCGCGCCCCCGGCGATCGCCGCCAGGCCCGCCGCGCCCGCCGGCTCCAGGACGATGCCGAGCGTGCGCGCCGCCAACTCCATGGCGTCGGCGATGGCCTCGTCCGTCACCAGGACCATGTCGTCCACCAGGACGCGGGCCCGCCGCACCGAAGCCTCCGTCGGGCGACGCACCGCGATGCCGTCGGCGAAGGTGCGAGCACGTCCGGCGCGGACCGCGCGGCCGGCACGCAGGCTTTCCGCCATCGAGGGAGCGCCTTCGGCGTTGACCCCCACGATCCGGGTTCCGGGAGCGTGCTCCTTCATCCAGCGCGCCACGCCGTTGATCAGCGCGCCGTCCCCGACCGGGAGCACGACGGCGTCGAAGCACGCCCCGGCCGGCGCGCCGCGGGTCAGCTCGGCGCCGATCGTCCCGGCGCCTTCGGCGATCGCCGCCTGGACGCCGTCCTGCAGATGGACGCGGTCAGGATGGCGCCCGGCGTGGGCGGCCGCGGCCTCCCGCGCCGACGAGCCGTCCGGTCCCGCCGCGACGACGCGGGCGCCGAACGTCTCCATCCGCTCGCGCTTGCCGGGATTGACGGTCTCGGGCACGAACACCTCGACCGGCATCCCGCGTGCTCGCCCGGCGTAGGCGACGGCCTGCCCGAAGTTGCCCGAGCTGGCGCACACCACCGGCGTGCCGGGGGCGAGAGTGCTGAGCATCAGGTCGGCGCCCCGGCCCTTGAAGCTGCGCACCGGGTTGGCCGTCTCCAGTTTCACCGTCACCGCGCGGCCGCCCAGCGCCCGGCACAGCTGTTCGTCGAGGTACTGCGGGGTGTTGAGGAACACCGGATCGATCACCCGTAGGGCCTGCTCGATCCGCGCCACGTCCAGGTCCATGCGCGCCACCTTCCGCCGAGGCTTTCCGACCCGGCCGACGCTAACCGAGCTTCCGATCGACGCGATTGAGAATTCTTGCACCAAGGCGCAATAATCTTGCGTGCCCGAATCGCCGCCGCCCCGCCTGGACGAGATCGACGCCCTGCTGCTGGACCTCCTTCAGCACGACGCCGGGCGCACCCTGCACGACCTCGGGGAACAGGTCGGACTGTCCCCGAGCGCCGTCCAGCGGCGGATCGCCCGCTACCGCCGGCACGGTCTCATCGCCCGGCAGGTCGCCGTCCTCGATCCGCACCGCTTCGGTCCCACCGTCCTGGCCACGGTCCTGGTGACCCTCGTCCGGGAATCGTTCGAGCACCACCGGGCCTTCGCCGAACGGATGCGCTCGGAGCCTCAGGTCCAGCAGTGCTACCGCGTCGCGGGGCCGTGGGACTACGTAATCGTCCTGGCCGCGCGGAGCATGCGCGACTGCGGTCGGCTCGGAGACCGCCTGTTGAAGGCGGACGACAACGTCCAGCGCTACGAGACCCTGGTCGTCTTCGACACCATCAAGTCCGGCCTGGCTCTCCCACTTCCCGCTCGACCGCAGGACGGGCGGCCACCCGATGAGTGAACGCCGCCGCATCCCGTCGCGCCGCACTCCCCCTGCGCACGGGCCGATCAACCAGTGCTGAGGCGCATCTTGGTCAGGCGGATGGTTCCGTCGTCGCCGGGGACGGGGGCCGGCCGGTATCCCTCGCTCCGGTAGAGCGCGATGTTGTTCCGGCTGCCCGCTCCCGTGGACAGCACGATGCTGCGGCAGGCCTGGTCGGCGGCGGCCTCCGCCTCATGGAGCAGCCAGCGCCCCAGGCCGCGCCCCCGCAGGTCGGGGACGACGCCGAGCCGTCCCACGTGCCACTCGGCGTCCTCGCGGCGGGTCCGCACCATGCCGAGGAGCCGGCCGTCCCGCCACAGCCCGATCGCGTCCCAGGACGCGAGCCAGTCACGGACCTGCTCCACGGACTCGTGCAGCGCCGGGACGGTCACGGGGTCGTTGGCGAGGGCCTCGTCCACCCAGCAGCACCGCTGCAGGACGGTCACCTCGGGGGCATCGTCCGGCGTCAGCCGCCGCAGGTAGGAGCCCGGTTCGGGGCCGGCCGCCGATGCGGGCCGTGCTCGCTCTCGCATCGGCCGGAGCGCGTGCGCGACCCGGACCAGCTCCTCCAGGACGTCGTTCGCGGCCTTGCCGGCAGCGGCGGCGGGCCGCACCTCCCCGTCGTGCACGGCGTCGGCGATGCGGAGCGCGACCGTGGACCCCAGCGGTACCAGGCGCAGCGTGGTCACCACCTGCTTGGCGTGCTGCACGGCCCTCGTGCCCGCCGAGGTGTTGCCGTAGCTGACGAAACCGACCGGTTTCCACACCCACTCGCGGGAGAGGTAGTCCAGCGCGTTCTTCAGGGACGCCGGCATCCCGTAGTTGTACTCCGGCGTCACGACGATGAGGCCGTCCACGCCGTCCGCGATCGCGCTCCACCTGCGCGTGTGCTCGTTGCGGTACACGCCCGCCGACGGATGTTCCTCCTCGTCGAGGAACGGGAGGTCGAGGTCGGCGAGGGCCAGCGGCACCAGCTCGGCGCCGAGCTCGGCGGCGCGGGGCGTGATCGTCTCGGTCAGCCATGCCCCCACCGCGGGGCCGAGGGCGCCGGGGCGGGTGCTGCACACCAGCACGAGGACGCGCACCTGTTTCGTTGACATGTAAATGAACTTAGGCGATAGGTTGTTTACATGTCAAAGAATCCGCCGGACGAGCCCGTGCGCTGGCTGACCCCGGACGAGGAACGGGCGTGGCGGGCCTTCCGCCGCATGGTGATCGCCGTCCAGACCGGCACCGCCCGCGACCTCTCCCGGGTCGGCCTCTCCGAGCCCGACTACGAGGTGCTCAGCACGCTGTCGGAACGGCCGGGCCACGCCGGCACCCTGCACGAGCAGGCCGCGAAGATGGGCTGGTCGCGCAGCCGGCTCTCCCGGCACGCCACCCGCATGGAGGCCCGCGGCCTCATCCGCCGCGCACCCGACCCGGCCGACGGAAGGGGCTGCATCCTGGTCCTCACCGAACACGGCCTGGACACCTTGACGGACGCCGCCCCCGCCCACCTGGAGTCAGTGCGCCACCACTTCATCGACCGCCTTGGACCGGAAGACCTCACCGCCCTGGAACACATCGCCGGAAAGGTGGAAGCCCCGGACAGGGCGAACGGCCGCCCCGTCCGCTAGGTCCGCGGACCGGCCTCCAGGAGATCGGCGAGCTCACCGAACCCGCGCACGACGAGGTCGCATTCCACGTCGTCCGCCCGGTCGGCCGTGAGAGAGGGCCCCTTCTCCAGCGGACGCTCCAGGAACGCGGTGGCGAGCCCGGCTCCCCTGGCGCCGTCGATGTCCCACTTGTGCGCGGCGACCATCAGCACCTCCGCCGGTTCCACGTCCAGCAGCCGCACTGCTGTCAGGTACGCCTCCGGCTCGGGCTTGTACGTGCGGGCGAGCTCCGCCGACAGGATGCAGTCGAACGGCAGCCCCGCCCCCTTGACCAGGTGCGTCAGCAGGGCGAACCCGCCGTTGGACAGCGCCGCCACCACGCGGCTCTCCCTCAGGCGTGCCAGGCCGTCCACCGAGTCGTCCCACGCGGGCAGGCGATGCCAGGCCCGGACGAGCCGCCGCCGTGCGGTCTCGTCGAAGGCGTCAGCAACGCCGTGCAGCTCCAGCAGCTCGTCCAGCGACTCCCGGTGCAGCGTGTCGAGGTACACCCACTCCCGCTCTCCGCTGCTGACCCGCTGCATGGACGGGAGGTACCGCTCGCGCCATTGGTCGGCGAAGGCCTCGCTCTCCAACGCGACACCGCACTCCGCAGCGATCGCCGCCACCTGGCCGGCGACCCCTGTCCGCCAGTCGACGGTCGTCCCGAAGATGTCGCAGGTCACTACCTGGATCGCTCTGACGTCTAATCCCACTGGCACTCCCTCGCCCAGGAGCGCCCGGCTGGCGCCCCACCCCAGTCCTACCCCGGACGTGACAGACCCCGCCCTCGTCCGAAGACGGGAGCGGGGTCCGTGGTGAGGCCAGGAGGGGTCACCCGGTCGGGCCTGATCAGCCGAGGGGCTTCGGGGCGCCCTTCTTGCCGGCGCCGTGGCCCCAGGACAGGATCTCGTACTTGACGCCCTTCAGGTGGCCCGCCGAGGTGCCCGTGTCGTACTTGCTCCGCGGCTTCTTGCCGTCCACCAGGTGGCGGAAGGTGTAGGTGTCGAGGTCGAGCATGACGCCGCGGTGCGACGGCTCGCCCGGCCCGCGGTCCCCGACGAAGCCGGTGACGCTGCGCCCCTTGTAGGTGACCTTCACCTTGGTGTGCATGGGCCAGCTCGGGCTGGCGAACAGGCCCTTCTGCATCGGCTTGCCGCCCGCCGGGGCGCCCGTGTCGCCGTTCACGCCCGAGCCGTCGTCCCAGAAGTAGGACGCCTTGGTGCTGCCCGACAGGACGGCGTGGCGCTTCGGTGCGACCTTGGCGGTGCCGTGGTGGGTGGCCTTCGCGGCGGGCTGCCCCACCTGCTGGCCGGTCACCTTTCCGGTCACCTGCTTTCCGGTGACCGGCTGTCCGGTCACCTTGTGCCCGCTCAGCTGTTGTCCGGTGACCAGCTGTCCGGTCATCTTGTGGCCGGTGACCTGCTGCCCGGCCACCTGCTGTCCGATGACCTTGTGCGACATCGGCTCGTCGGCCTGGGCCCCGTGGGAGGTCCCGGCCGCCACGCCCGCGGCCAGCAGGCCCGCGAGAGCGGTACCGATCAGGGCGGTGTCGATGGCTCGCTTCTGCATGTTCATCCTTTGCTCGGTGGTCCGGGGCGCCGGGTCACGGCTTCGGCTAGTCGGGGGCTCGCCGTTCGGGCATGACGGATCCGGCGCACGGCACGTGGGCGTGCTCGCGACGTGGGTGTGATCGCGGAGGGATGGAGAAGGGGGAGGCACCACTGGACGGTGCGGGGCAACGGGCCGCTCAGCGGCCCTGGCTCACCGGTACTGGGGGTAGCCGTAGCCGGCGACGGTGGACGTGTCGCGGACCTTCTTCTTCACCGCGTCACCGGTGTTGCCCTCGATGGTGTTGATGGTGCCGTCGTGGTTGTCCTTGACGACGATGCCGACGTGCTCGACGCCCTTGATGCCGCCGCCGTTCCAGGCGAAGAAGACCACGGCGCCGGGCTTCGGGGTCTGGCCGAAGCGGCCGGTCTTCTTGAACCACTTGGCGTGGCTGACGGTGTAGGCGTCGGCGCCCATGCCCTTGGTGCCGGTGTGCTGGCCCAGCCAGGACACGAACATGTCGCACCAGGACTGGCCCTTGTAGACCGAGGCGCTCTTGGAACCGATGCGGTGGGCGTTCTGCTCGCCCAGCGGCGAGCCGACGTACCAGTCGTTGAACTTGCTGTTGCCCGAGGCGTCCTCGTGGGTGCCGATCTGCGTGCGGGCGAGCTTGATGACGTCCTGCGCGGAGGCGCCGGCGGTGGCGGTCTTCGCGCCGTTGGCGCCGGCCTGGGGCGCGGCGGCGACGTGCGCGGTGTTCGCGGGCTTGGTGTCCGCATGGGCGGACGGGGCCAGGGAGGCGAAGCCGAAAGCGCTCGCCAGGGAGAGGACGGCTCCGGCGGCGAAGCGGGTGCCCATGCGCTTGGTCAGGTCGAAAGTACGAGCGGTCATGCGAAGGTTCTCCTGAGGTCTTCCAGTCCGCCTACCGGGTTAGCTGTCGGGTTCGGGCATGGAAGTGGCCCTACCGCGACCCCGCGCAAGGCGGGAGTGCGGATTCACCCCGGTGTTTCGGTGGGTCCCCGGCTCCGCTCGGCCAGTGATCGGCGCTCTGCGGACTCGGCGGCGGACGTGCCTTGATCGGCCGTCCTGATGATCAGGGACTCGATGCGCCCGTCACGATCTGGTCGGGCGCTCCGGACGGGCTTTCCCGTCGGTCACACACCCACAACAGGTTCAAGCGGCCCCATATTTCGTCAAGCACACCCCAAAGACGCCGCTGACCTGTAAAGACTCCCCAAAGCGCCCTCAACGCAAGGGCTGCGGTCCAGTCAAGTCGACCCAAGATTTCTGGTCGCCACCTCGCCCCAACGGGAGACGATCACCCCCGAGCGCGCCCCCACCCGCGGGCTGGTCATCAAGGTGCCCAAGTTCACGACCGACCAGGACGCGTCATAGTCGCACCGGAGCCGGGCGCGGATGCGTGGTCCTGCTGGAGCGCCAGCGCGGTGAGTCGGCCCTCATCAACTCACCCTTCAGCGCGGCGAGTGACACGGCTCCGACCAGGACCGTCCCGTCGGGAAACCGGAAGACCGGCACTCGCGGGCCGGACACGCGAGCGGACCGAGCCGGTTCCGCGTGGGGCCGCTCGCCGTCCCACCTGACGCCGGTCGCGGACGCCAAGCCCCGCAGCACGTTGACGTCGCCGATGTCCAGACCGTCACTGAAGTAGGCGCGGTAAAGACGGGCGGTCATGTCCTCGGCGGTGCCGTGCGCGGCCGCCAGCGCGATGAGCCGGTGGGCGTCGGCGGTGCGGGCGGGCACGATCCGGTCGAGGTTCACCACCAGGCCGTCGACCGCCGCCGCCCGTGCGATCTGCTCGACCCGCGCGGTGGGCGCGAGAGGGAAATGGCCGCGGCTCGGCGGCGGTTCCGCCGCGGAACCCGCGGTCTGGTACGGCCTGAAGACGACCTCCAGTTCGCCGCCACCCGCACGGTGCTCCTCGGCGGCCCGCTGGAAGCGGGCGTAGCCGAGCGCCGACCAGACGCAGGCGATGTCGTGGGTGAACTCAACTTTCATGGGTTCGTCCTTCGATGGCGGCACGGATCGTTCCGTGCCGCCTCAGCATGCCCGCCGTCGCTCGCCGCGTCAATACGGAACGTTCCGTGCCGCCTGAGGGCTATGCTGTCCCCATGTCACCCAGACGTCCTGAGCGCCGAAGTGAAGAGGCCGCCAACGCCGTCATCAAGGCCGCCATGGACCTGTGCCAGGAGGTCGGGTACCGCAAGGTCAGCATCGAGGGCATCGCCGCCCGCGCCGGCGTCGGCAAGAACACGATCTACCGCTGGTGGCCGTCCAAGGCGGCCGTGCTGCTGGACGGCCTGCTGTCCACCTGGAAGATGGACGCGACCTTCCCCGACACCGGTGACTTCGTCGCGGACATCAAGACGCAGATGGCGGCGGCCTCGCGCATCCTCGGCGACCCGCACGTCTTCCCGCACTACCGCGCACTGATCGGCGAGGCCCAGCACGACCCGGACCTCCACCAGGCCTTGTGGGACAACTTCATCGGTCACCTGGCGGGCGCCGCGGCCGACCGCATCCGCGTAGCGCAGCGCAAGGGCCAGGTCCGCGCCGACGCCGACCCGGTCCTCGTCACCGAACTGCTCTACGGCGCCGCCTACTACCGCCGCCTGCTCACCCCGCGCACGGCCGACGCCGAGCACGTCAACGCCATCGTCGACCTCGCAATGACCGGCCTCGCCCCACCGGCCGACACCTCCACTCAGTAGCACGCCTCACCGCTTCTGGGCGCCCCTGCACATGCCGCCCGCGCAGGTGCTCACGGTTTGCGGCGGGCGAGCAGGGCCCGCGGACCTGACCGGGCCAGCCCTCAGACACCTACTGCCACCGCAGCGCCCAGCGCCAGCAGGACGGCACCGGTGGTCATGCTGAGCCCCCGCAGGACGGTCGGCTGCGACACCAGTGCGCGCCCTCGGCTGACGGCCCAGGTGAGCAGCATGTACCAGGAGGCGCTGACGAGCGCCCACAGGGCTCCCAAGGCGACGGTCGACAGGAACACCGGGCCTTCCTCGGTCACGAACTGGGGCAGCACCGAGATGGCGAACACTCCCGCCTTGGGGTTGCCGAGGTTGGTGATCAGGCCGGTGAGGTATCCACCCGTGAAGCCGGTGCGGCGCCCGTCCTGCTCGGGCGGACGGGGGGACCCGACCGTGAGCGCGGCCCGGAGCGTCTTCACCCCGAGGATCATCAGCACGATGCCGCCGGCGATCCGGAGCACCGCGTACGCGGTGGGGCTGGCCAGCAGGACGGCGGACAGCCCGGCCGCGGCGGCCGTCGACCACAGCAGGAAGCCGCTGGCATTGCCCGCGAGCGTGCCGTGGAGCGCAGGCCTGCCACCTTCCAGTACCTGCCGGATCATCAGCGCTTGACTCGCGCCGGGCAGCATCGCCAGCAACAAGGTGGTGATGACGAAGGCAGGCACATGCGTGGGCATGGGAACGAACCCCTTCCGGGGATTGCGGCCGACGGGTGTGCCATCAGGCTTCCTCGCTCCGCGCCCCTAAGGGAAGTTAAAAGAGAAGGGTGCAGCGTTAGCATTGGTGAATGCTGGTGGACCCGGGGCAACTGCGGCTTCTCGCCCTGATCGAGCGGCACGGCTCCCTGACGGCGGCGGCCCACGCACTCCGGCTCACGCCCGCGGCGGTCACCCAGCAGGTGGCCAAGGCCGAGCGCGACTGGCAGGTCCCCCTGGTCATTCGTGGCCCTCGCGGAGCGACGCTCACCGCGGCCGGTGCGCTGCTCGCCTCCCACGGCCGGACCGTGGAGCAGGCATCGGACCAGGCCGAGGCGGAACTGGCCGCACTGCTCGGCCACCTCTCGCTCCGCCTGCGGATCGGGACGTTCCAGGCGGCCGCCCTGCACCTGCTGCCACCAGCCCTGACGGCCCTGCGCCACCGCCACCCGGCCGCCGACGTCTCCGTCATCGACGTGGTGTCCGGGCGCGGAGCGGACGAGATCAGCGCGGGGAACCTGGACGTGGCCATCGTCGCGTCCTGGGACACGCCGCTCGCGCCGCCCCCGCACCTACGGGCGCACTCGCTCCTGGTGGACCCGATGGTCGTGGTCCTCCCCGACGACCACCCACTGGCCACCGGGCAGCCCGCGGACACCGAACTCCACCTGGAACAACTGCGCGACGAATCATGGGTCTCCATCCTGGCCGGCCATGCCGCCCGCGAACAGTTCCACAACGCCGCCCGCAAGGCCGGCTTCACCCCCACCGTGCGGTTCGAGACCGAGTCCTACGACGTCGCCCAAGCCCTGGTCGGCACAGGCATCGCCGTGGCCCTGGTGTCACGCCTGGCCCTGGCCCACGTCCCCGGCACCACCCATCGCGAACTGACCCACCCCAAGCCCTACCGCCACCTCTACGCCGTGACCAGAACCGACGCCAGCCTCACCCCACTCGCGGACATGCTCATCGACCTCCTCCGCGATGTCGCCCGCGACATCACCGCCACCTGGGCCACCCCGCACGGCGCCTGAAAAGCCCCGTTCTAAATCGATCACGACCCCCTCCTGGCTCGGAAGACCTCCCCGGCGGACCTGAGCGGGGTGTCGGGCCGCTCAGCCAGAGCGCTTCTTCTCGCGGGTCGAGGTCAGCAGGTCGGCTCCGGTGTGGACGGCCATCAGGGTCGCGGGGAGCAGGATCGCGGCGTCGCGGAGTGTCCGCGCCGGGTCGCGGCGAACGCCTGCGCGGCCGAGCGCGCGCCAAGCCCACAGGGAGAACGGCACGACGATCGTGGGTGCTGTGGCGACACCCGGGGTGTAGCCGCGTTGCCTGACGCTCAAAGCCAGGTGTCCGAGCCCGTGCACGCCGAACCCGGCCAATGCGGCCTGATAGAGCCGGGACCTCCCGCCGGTCCGCGCGCCGTCCACCGTGGCGGCGAGCATGAAGGCGCCCATGAGAGCGATGGCCGTGCGGGCGTGCGCCGTGGAGACCTCGCGACGCAGCCACACCGGTCCCGGAGCGCCGCCGCCCGCGTTCTTCCGCGACCAGGGAGCCATGGTGAACCACTCTTCGGCGTCGTTGGCCGCCCAAGCCAGCAGCAGCCCCCAGGTCACGCTCTTACGGATCATCCTCGCCTCCCTTTACGTTACGAGTCGTACTGTAATATTTCTGAAATGAGCGAGGAGCGCAAGGGCGCCGCAGGACGCCGCGGCCGGCCGCGCAGCGCCGACGTCGACCGCGCCGTCACCGCGGCGACGATCGAACTACTGGCCGAACAGGGATACGCGAAGCTGACGATCGAGGCGGTCGCCGCGCGCGCGGGGGTGGGCCGGCCGGCGGTGTACCGGCGCTGGCCGACCAAGGACGACCTGGTGGTCCACGCCCTGGTCGAACAGGTGCCGCCGCTGGCCGTTCCGGACACCGGCGACGTGCTGCGCGATCTGAAGGAACTGTCCGCCGGGTTCGCGCTCCGGCTGGCCGGCTCCCCGCTCGGTCGGACCGTCCTTGCCGTGCACGCTGAAGCGGGCCGTCGGCCCGACCTCGCCGAAGCGCTACGACACCACTACCTGAACCCCAGGAACGCCACCATCCGCGCCTTGATCGAACGCGGCCTGGCCGAGGGCCGCCTCAACCCCGCACTCGCCCCCGACACGGTCCGCGACCTGGTCTTCGGCCCCCTGATCTACCACTGGCTCGTCACCGGCCACCTCTCGACCGCCACAGCGAACACCCTCGCCGACGCCGCGTGCGCCGCGGTCAGCCGCACCTTCCCCTCGCCAGATCGAGCCGGCGGCTCCACCGACACGCCTGGCCGTCCGTAGGAACCATCTACAGAGCTCGGCGGCGTGGGGACGGCCGGTCGGCGGTTGCCCGGGTGGAAGGACGCATGCAAGGCTGAATCGTCTTGCGCCGCCTGCGACGACCACGAAGCCGCGCGGCACGAGGAACCGGGCCACGCCGGGTCCCCTCTCTGTTGAAACGACCGACAAAGGGACACCAGTGACTGATCACGCACGGGGGACGGCCCCCTGGCACGGCCGCATCGAGCAGGTCCGCGGCGCCGACCTGGACCCCGACACCGCACACGTCGAACGTCCGACGGAGACATGACGGCCATGAAGACGGACGAGCACGGGCTGGCCATCGGGGCGGGCAGCCGCACCGCGGTCGAGCACTACGACTACGCCGTCCATGAGCTGCTGCACTTCCGCCCGGAGGTGGACGCCGAAGCGAAGCGGGCACTCGAAGCGGATCCCGACTTCCCGCTGGGCAACGTCCTGTCGGCGTACCTCGGGCTTCTGGCCACCGAGCCCGAAGGCGCGCGGGCCGCGGCGGAGCGGTTCCGGCTCTTCCGGTCGCGCGTGGACGGCTCCGGGCTCCTTCCCCGCGAGCGGGCCCACGTCGCGGCGCTGGAACGCCTGGTGAAGGGCGACTTCCCCGGCTGCGGCCGCCTGCTTGGCCAGATCAGCGAGGAGTACCCGCGGGACGTCCTCGCGCTGTTCGTCGGCCACCAGGTCGACTACTTCACCGGGGACGCCCGCGCACTGCGCGACCGGGTCGGTGGTGCGCTGACGGCATGGAGCGAGTCCGACCGGCATTTCGGCCAGTTGCTCGGCATGTACGCCTTCGGGTTGGAGGAGGCAGGGCACTACGACCGATCGGAGGAGGTCGGCCTGCGCGCGGTCGGGCTCGACCCGAAGGACGTGTGGGGCATCCACGCGGTCGTCCACACCTACGAGATGCAGGGCCGGTTCCGGCGAGGCATCGCCTACATGGACGAACGGACGACCGACTGGTCGACCGGCACGTTCTTCAACGTGCACGCGTGGTGGCACTATGCGCTCTACGCACTGGAGGCCGGAGACACGGCCCGTGCCTTGGAGATCTACGACGCCGTGCTCCACGGCCCGGAGTCGACAGGCACCGCGATGGAGCTGCTGGACGCCGCCGCACTGCTCTGGCGCCTGCTTCTCGAAGGCGATGACCAGACCGCGAGGTGGAACGCCTTGGCCGACGCCTGGGCGTCCAAGGCCGAGGAGCCGTTCTACGCGTTCAACGACATGCACGCGGTGATGTCCTTCGTCGGCGCCGGCCGCTTTGGCGACGCCGACCGGTTGATCGCCGACCGCGAGGCCTACCTGGCCGCTCCCCTGCCCGACGTCACCAACCAGGCGATGACCGCACGCGTCGGCCTTCCGGTCTGCCGCGCTCTGGTGGCCTTCGGCCGCGGCGACCACAGCGCCGCCGTCGACCTCCTCGCTCCCATCCGGCACCAGGTCAACGAATTCGGCGGCAGCCACGCGCAGCGCGACGCGGTGCAGAAGACCCTGCTGGAGGCCGCCCTCCGCTCCGGCCGCCTCGATCTGGCCCGCGTCCTGGTCAGCGAGCGGATCAGCATACGACCCGCCAGCCCGTTCAACTGGCTCAAGCACGCCGACGTCGCCGAAGCCCTCGGCGACGCGGCCACGGCGTCCACCGCCCGATCGCACGCGGCGAAGCTGCGCCGGCCCTGAGCTCCCGGCCGACGCGGGCCTCCCCCGCCACCGGCTCGGACCCACGATCAGCCCCCAAGTCGTACCCGAGGTGCTCGCAGACGTACTCGCGCAGGTCGCAACTGGTCCCCCAAGGGCCGACTGGCCCTGCCAGAAAACACACCAAACCAACTTGGTGCAATAAACGAGACGGTCGAGCGAATTTCGGTCGATCAGTTCCCTAATATCGCGGCGTCCGCACCATTGGGGACTCGTTGACGTCGGAGGAAACCGCCCTCCAACGCCGACGCCGCCGAGCTAATCGGCCTCATCGGGGATCTCATTCGGTCGCTGATCGAACATACGAGGCATCTTCGGGACCTGGAGGTCACCGAACACTGGGAGGGATCGTCGCAGCTTAAAGCCCTGGACGGCGTGTACAGCACCTGAAGCAGTACACGACGAGCGGCAGGCCGAAAAGGGGCCAGGTAACCACGAGCACCTCGCGGCCGAGCGCCAGCACGCCGAGCCCTGAAGCACCCGCGGAGAGAGGTGACCGCGCAAATGAGTGACGGTGCGCAGGCCGCGCATGGTCGCCCCGCATGGGCGGTGAGGAGGGACCCGCCTGCCTAATGCGCTTCGCGAAAGCCGAATGCCAGCATGGCCGGATCTGACACCTTTTGCCCCCTGCCCTGGGCCCGCCCGATGCGAGACACTTCCTTGTGCACGGAGAGCGAATCCCTGACGTGGACAACGTTTGGAGAACCGATGCCGCATATCGCCCTGGGGAACGACGCGTCCGGAATCATCTCGCTGTTCGCCTACCGGCCCGAGACCGCTCGCCCGATGAGCGAGCTGGCCGAGGTGCTGCTGCGCGGCCCGAGCTCGCTGAGCCGCGGCGAGCGGGAACTGATCGCCTCCTACGTCTCGGCCCTCAACGAGTGCGAGTTCTGCACCACCTCGCACGCGGCGTTCGCCGCCGCCCAGCTCCCCGAGGGCATCGCGCTGGTCGACCAGGTGCGGGCCGACCTCGAGAGCGCACCCGTGTCGGCGAAGCTGAAGGCCCTGCTGAGGGTGGCCGGCGCGGTCCAGCGGAGCGGGCGCGCCGTGCGGCCCGAGGACGTGGCCGCCGCCCGCGCCGAGGGCGCGACCGACGTCGAGGTGCACGACACGGTGCTGATCGCCGCCGCGTTCTGCATGTTCAACCGGTACGTGGACGGCCTGGGCACGACCCTGCCCGACGACCCCGCGGAGTACGCGGCGTCCGCCGACGCGATCGTCAACGGCGGATACCTGGCCATACTCGGCCGCCGAGAGGCACACGCCGAGACGTGAAGTCCGCCGTTGCACCCGCCCGGAAGTAGCCGCCCGCGCCCTCCCGCTCCGCGTCAGCCCTCCTGGGTAGACGGGCACCGGGGTTCACCGGCTTTGGCCTGATCATGGACGACCTGCCGGGCATGCGGGCCGATACCGGGTGATCGCAGAGGGCTCCGGCCGGGCCTGATGTGTGACGGTCGAGGGCCGTGGGGTGGTCGTGGTGCCGGCGTGCTGGAATCTCGCGGGCGCTGAGCTGGTTGGTATAGGTGTGAAGAAGATCGGTTTTCTTTCGTTCGGTCACTGGAGTGACGGCGCGGGCTCGCGGACCCGGTCGGCTGCGGACGCACTGCTGCAGTCGATCGATCTCGCGGTGGCCGCGGAGGAACTCGGCGCGGACGGCGCCTACTTCCGGGTGCACCACTTCGCCAGGCAACTGTCCTCTCCCTTCCCGCTGCTGTCCGCGATCGGTGCGAAGACCTCGCGCATCGAGATCGGCACAGGCGTGATCGACATGCGCTACGAGAACCCGATGTACTTCGCCGAGGACGCCGGCGCGGCCGACCTGATCTCCGGTGGACGGCTGCAGCTCGGCATCAGCCGGGGATCACCGGAACAGGTCATCGACGGGTGGCGCTACTTCGGGTACGAGCCGCCCGAGGGCGACACCGATGCCGACATGGCACGCAAGCACACCGAAGTCCTGCTCACGGTGCTGCGGGGCAGAGGGTTCGCCGAGCCGAATCCGCGGCCGATGTTCCCCAATCCGCCCGGGCTGCTGCGCATCGAGCCGCATTCCGAGGGGCTGCGGGACCGCATCTGGTGGGGCTCGGGCTCCAATGCCACCAGCGTGTGGGCGGCCCAGCTGGGCATGAACCTGCAGAGCTCCACGCTCAAGGACGACGAGACCGGCGAGCCGCTGCACGTCCAGCAGCGCAAGCAGATCGAGGCCTACCGGCAGGCGTGGAAGGAAGCCGGGCACCAGCGCGAGCCGCGCGTGTCGGTCAGCCGCAGCATCTTCGCGCTGACCACCGATATGGACCGCGCCTACTTCGGCCGGAACGCCGACTCGGGCGACCACATCGGGATGATCGACGAGAACACCAGGGCCATCTTCGGACGCTCGTACGCGGCCGAACCGGACGTCCTGGTCAAGCAGCTCGCCGACGACGAGGCCATACAGGCCGCGGACACGCTCCTGCTCACGGTCCCCAACCAGCTCGGTGTGGACTACAACGCCCACGTCCTGGAGAACATCCTGACCCACGTGGCACCCGAACTCGGCTGGCGCTGAGAGCACAGCAAGCCGCGTCCGTCTCGACCTGGAGCCGCGCTCGGTCGACGTCCCCGATGAGCACCCGCCGCTTTCGGCGGCGGTCTTCGATCAACCAACCCACGACAGACAAGCCCAGATCCTGCGGCTCGCTGACACCGCGAGCCGCAGGATCTCCTGGCTGCACGCGCAGGGGGGTGTCCCTATGGGATTCGTCAAGGGTTGGGTCGGCGGGTGGCTCAGGTGACCATCGCGCGGCCGTGGTGCCGGCTGAGCTCTTTCAGCGACGCGATGTCCGGGTTGTCCGAGGATTGCAGCGCTGGTAGATGACCTCCGCCGCGGGTGACCAGGACGATGGCGGTCGCGGTGAATCCCTGCATCAGGGATCGGAGGATCACGTGGTTGGAGCGTGTATAGCGGTCGATGAGGGTGTCGACGAACACGCTGAAGACGTCGATGTCGATCTCGCACTCATCCGCCTCCATCGGGCCGAGGCCTGTGGGGAGGTCGGTGAGCGTGGCGAACGACTCTGCCGCTCGCAGGAAGACCTGAGCGACTCCTGTTGCGGGATTCCAGAGGACCCGTTCGCCGATCTGGAAGAACTGGCTCATCGTCCTCCTTGCCGCCGTCATCGCAGCAGCGTGATCAGGTGGCAGTGATCATCGATCCTAGGGTGCCAGGAAGGGCCTGTCGGGCGCCGGATCCAGCGGGTCCTGCGGCTTGGGCTGCGGATGGTCGGGTCGGTAGGGCTGTTCGGGGTGCCAGACCGGTGTAGGCGGCCAGAAGGCCCGGGGTGGGAAACGCGCGTAACGGGAAACCCTACGGGGGTGCGGTACAGTCCAGCGTAAGCGTATTGCCTACTCTTACAAGGGGCATCATGGGCATCAGCACCGAGCGCGACCTCGTCGACTTCCTCGTCACCTACACCCGGGACATGGCCCTGTCAGAGGAGGAACCCGGCGCGATCCTCGACCGCTACTTCGTGCCGGACTTCGAGTACTGCAACGAGGGCCTGGTGATCGACCGGCAGCGGATGATCGACCACGTCCGGCCCGTCCGCAAGAACGTCGACAGGGCGGCCATGGCAGCCGACGAACACACCGGGGTGGAGATCCACCAGGCGCTGGTCCGCGGTGACCAGATAAGCGCACGCTGGACCCTCCGCACCAGAATGCGCAAGGGCAAAACCTTCACCGCAGAGGTCTACATGTTCGGCCGGCTGGCGCCCGACGGCCGGATCCAGCGGATCGATCAGATCAACAGGCCACTCGACGATCAGCGGTAATCCACCCGATCACGAGTACGACCGTGACGCCCTCGTCCAGGTCGCCCACCACCAGTTCGAGTACGTACACGCAGCGATGCTCACGCTCCTCACCACGGCCGAGGCACTTCGCATCCTGACCACCACCGACAGCCCCGATGCGCCAACGCGATCAAGGCCGGCATCTCGCGTAACAGGAACCCGCGAAGTCACGTAGCTCTTGCAGCCGGCGAGCCGCGAGTGGTTGCCGTCCCCGTGGCGCTGAAGAACGGCGTCCAGTGCGCTGGCACCGCGGTCCTGGGCGCGGCCACGGCCGTCCTCGTCATCGCCGGAGCCTGGCGGTTCAACCACCGGACCCTCGCCCCGCGGAAGGCCGGGCGCGTCAGGTCTCGGTTCCTCGGTCGGCGGCGCTCTTCACGGCGGCCTTGGCGCACCTTGTCGGCTCGACGTAGTCGACGGCGCGGGTGCCAGGGTGCTCGCCTGGAGGCCGTGTGGAAAGCGCGCTTGGATTCGCGTTAGGGTCGTGGCCGGTGAGCCGGGAAGTCTGGTCGGCATTGCGTCCGCCATTCCCGAAAGAGCCCCGGTATGCCCAACCTTCTGCTCGCCTTCTCCGCCTTGCTGCTGCTGGCGGTCCTGGTGTCCAGCCTCGCGCACCGCACTGTGCTGTCGACGGCGGCGCTGTTCCTGGTCGGCGGGTTCCTCCTCGGTGACGGCGTCACCGGGGTGATCGCCCTGCGGCCCGGCGACACGCTGGTGTCCGAGTTGGCGGAGCTGGCGCTGTTCGCGGTCCTGTTCACCGACGGCATGCACGCGGGCTGGCAGGACCTGCGCAGCGCCTGGCGGCTGCCCGGACGCGCGCTGGGCTGGGGCCTGCCGCTGACCCTGCTGGTCACCGCCGTGCTCGCGCACTACGTCGTCGGCCTGGGATGGGTGCAGTCACTGCTGATCGCGGCCGTCCTCACCCCGACCGACCCCGTGTTCGCCGCCGCGCTCGTCGGCAACGACAAGGTCCCGCCCCGGCTGCGGCACCTGCTCAACGTCGAGTCGGGCGTCAACGACGGGCTCGTCCTGCCGTTCGTGGTGCTGTTCCTGGCGATCGCCCAGGGCGAGGAGAACCTGCACCTGGGCGAACTCGGCGCCGAACTGGCCGGCGGTCTGGCCATCGGCGTGGCGATCCCCTGGGCGGCGATCATGCTGGTGCGCACCCGGTGGTTCGCGATCTCGCCCAAGTACGAGCCGCTGAACGCCGTCGCGATCGGGCTGCTGGTGCTCGCGACCGCGCAGGCCACGCACGGCAACCTCTTCCTGGCGGCCTTCGCCGCCGGGGTCACCGTCGCGACCGTCGGGCACCGGCACCGGGAGGCGTTCGAGCAGTTCGGCGAGCTGGTCGCCGAACTCCTCAAGCTCGCCGCGCTGCTGGTGTTCGGTGCGCTGCTGTCCCCCGCGTTCCTCGGCGACGTCGGCTGGACGGGCTGGGCCTTCGCCGTGCTGGCGCTGGTGGTCGCCCGGCCGGTGGCGATCTGGGTGTCGTTCCTGCGCTCCGGGCTGACCGCGCGGGAGCAGGCGGCGGTGATGTGGTTCGGCCCGAAGGGCTTCGCCTCGGTCGTCTACGGGCTGCTGGTCCTGGAGTCCGGCATCCCGGCGGGTGAGAAGATCTTCCACCTGGTCGGCGTCACCATCACCCTGTCGATCCTGGCGCACTCCTCCACCGACATCGTCGTCGCCCGCGGCTTCGACGACGAACGCGAAGTACCGGCCTGGTTCGAGCGCACCCGCACCCGGATCAGGCGTCCGGGAGTCTCCGGCAAGGCGCCGGACGAACCCTCGCCACCGTCCAGATCGGAAGATCGTTCCGAGGACCGTCCGCAGTGACCGCGAGGCTGCCCGTCCGCGCGGGCCCGGTCCTCCTTGACCGGGTCCGCGCGGCACCGGGACCGCCCGTCACACCTTGAGGACTCGGATCGACGGGTGGTTCCTGGTGTTCAGGTAGAGCTTCTCCTTCGTGCCGTCCTGCTCCAGTTCGAGGACCAGGCGGTAGCGGTACAGCCCCGGCCGGGCGGTGCTGAGGACGGCCCCCGCCCAGTAGTAGTAGATCGGTGTGTAGGGCGAGCGCATCAGGTCCGGCATCCCGTAGATCTTCAGCTCGGTCATGACGCGACGTTCGGCGACGTCCTCCTCGTCGCCCCGCTCGGTGTCCAGGAACACCAGGTTGTTGATCTTCGGCATCGGCGGCCATGTGCCGTCGGGGCGCTTGTGCATCTCGATCGGGCGGATGATCCAGTTGATCACCTGCCCTTGCTTGCAGATCGTCTCGAGGTGGTCGGTGCCCTGCCCGACCCCGCCGACGCTGTTGTCCATCATGTAGAGCGCGTCGTCGAGGGAGCCGGTCCGGGCGGCGCGCTCCATGTTCACCAGGGTGACGACGTTGAGCTGGACGGAGTTGAGCTGACCGCGGGCCTCGGTGGTCATCGGTGCCCCCTTCCGGTGGCACTCTGGCCGACCAGGGCCGGCGTCGATATGGCGTACGGCTCCGTGACGGTGCCGAGCCGGAACTTCAGCCGGTACGAGACGGGCTCGGCGACATGCCGCTTCACCGTCGCGGTCCAGTAGGTGATGTCGGTGTTGGGGTAGACCTTCCGCTCGGGCGCGCAGAACTTCTCGTCGATCACGATGCCGTCGAGGGCGGCGTAGGTCTCGCACTCCAGGACGACGACGTTCCAGATGATCCGGTCGCCGGAGCGCACCCGGGTGCGCAGGTCCACCGTGCCGAAGCCGGTCGACCCCTCGGCCTTGTTGGTGTCGTACAGGTACAGGTTCCCCTCCAGGGTTCCGGAGGCGAGGGCCGCGACCGGGTCGATCACCGCCGTGATCGACACGGGCCGGGACTCGGGTGGTCTGGCCTTGCTGGGCATCGGCTTCTCCGTTCGGTGCGGGACTCGGGGGGACGCGGGCTCAGGGCATCGGCAGCGCGCCGAGGCCCGCCCCGGTGAAGGCGTTGCGCTTGGGATCGCTGATGACCTTGATGGCGGAGTCGCAGGTGAAGTCGACCGGCTCCCAGGACGGCTCGTCGTTGCGCCAGACCAGCTCGTGCAACTGGATGTGCATCGTGTAGCGGTACGTCCCGGGACGGGCCGTGTCGACCGAGGCCGCCCAGTACCAGCCGTCCGACACCATGTCCGGCGAGCCGTACTGGGCGGGATACATGACCTTCTCGTCCACGGCCTGGCCGGTGATGTCGGTGATCACGGGGTTGGGGTGGTTGTAGGCCTGTCCCTCGCCGGTGACGACGTTCCCGGTGACGTCCAGGACCTTGCCGACGGCCGGGGCGCGGCCCCCGCGCGGCCTGCGGGCGCGGGCGCCCACGCGGCGACGCAGGCCCTCCAGTTCCGCCGCCGTGTCGACGGACGGGTCCCCGGCCCGGTCGGCGACGCCCGCGATCTCCTCCAGCGCCTCCTGGTCGGTGGCCTGCGCCCGGTCGGCGTGGTAGCTGCGGGGGACGGTCGGGGGGATGGAGCCGAGACTGGCGGGCAGCCAGTTCAGCACCTGCTCGGTGGCCTGGGACCCGTCCGCCCAGTACGTGCCGGGGCAGATGGTCACCAGGTCCGGGGTGCCCTGTCCGGTCGAGCCGAGGAAGGCCATGTTGTCGAAGAGGTAGACGTTGCCGGTGAGCGTTCCGGCCTGGAGCGCGTTGGCGATGTCGACGAGGACGATGATCCCTTGCTGCTGCGCCATGGATGCGCCTTTCGGGTCGCTGGTGGGGTCACGCGCACATCAGCGCGGGCGAGTCGAGATGCAGGACGCTGTGGCGGCCCTCGTGCATCTGCACTTCCAGCCGGTAGTGGTAAGGGACGCCGCGGGTGAGGTGGGCCGGGACGACGCCCTCCCACACCTTCAGGTCGAGGTTCTCGTGGCCGCCGGACGGCGCCTCCCAGACCGGTGCCCGCTCCGGGGCGGCTCCGCCGGGGGGCAGGAAGGTGATGGCGGAGATCTCGGCGGTCGTCTGGACGTCGATCGCGATCGCGGTCCACTGGACGACCTGCCCGGGCACGACGATCGTGCACAGGTCGACGGTGCCCTGGCCGTGGCTTTCGAAGTCTCCGTCGTCCACCAGGGAGAGGTTGCCGTTGTGCAGCGTCCCGTCCGAGAGGGCTCCGACGGCGTCCACGAGCACGACGATGTTGACGTGGGGTTTCACTGGCACTCCTGTTCTGGTCGGTCGCCGTCCCTCAGCCCCGGTCGCGGACGAGGGGAACCTTGCCGACGGCCGTCCGTTCGATCTCGGGCGAGGACCGGGGCACGAACGCGAGCTGGAAGCGGTACCCGGTCCGCTCGACCGCCTCCGGGGTGGCCTCCCGGTCGTTGAACAGCGACAGGGAGCGGAGAAGCGCACCGACGAAGACCTGGTGGACGCCGGCCGGGCCGAGCGCGGCCGACAGCGCGCAGGTGTGGCCGTCGGCGTCGTCGACCGCGGCGAGCAGCGTGATGGTCCTGTGCTCGCGGTTGTTCACGAACTGGATCTCGTGGGCGGCGGCGTCCAGGTCCATGCCGGTCGTCTCGCGCAGCCGGTCGCGGAGCGCGGCGTAGGCGATCGCCGCCGAGTACTGGCTGTCGTTGATGTGCAGCACGTCGGCGGTGCGGCCGGCGAACTCGAACCGGCCGGTCTTCAGGCCGGGCCCGTCGAGGGCGGGGCGGCGGATCATCCGGTCGCCGAGCTTGAGCCGCAGCAGCGGCGCCTCGTGCGCGTGCAGCCGGGTGACGACGAGCTCGCCCTCCTCGCCCTCGGCGACCGCGCGGCCCTGGTCGTCGACGACCTCCACCAGGTGCAGGCCGGGCACCGCGGCCAGCCAGGGCGAGTCGTCGCTCAGCTGGAGACCGACGGTCTCGGCCTGGGTGGCGGCGAAGTAGCTGAGGATCGCGACGTTCGGGAAGACCGCGCGCAGCTCGGCGCGCTTGCGGTGCGGCAGCACGCCGCTGCCGTACAGCGCGACGCGGAAGCTCTCCCGCGCCTGGGGGCTCAGTCCGGCGCCGAGGTCGCTGAGGATCGCGATGCCCGCCGAGATGCCCATCATGGCCTTGGGCCCGGGGTAGGAGAACATGTGCTCCAGCACGGGACCCGTGACGGGACCGGCTCCGATGTAGTTGACGCCCGGGACCTGCTGCAGGACGCCGCCGACCATGGTCCCGCTGCTCCACATCTGGTAGTCGGCGAGGTTCGTGAACAGCCATTTGGGGTCGCCGCCGGCCAGGTGGTCGCGGAGCTGGTAGGTGCCCATGAAGGCGCCGGCGATGCGGTAGGTGTCGTGCAGCTCCCGCAGCGAGTAGACGATCTCCAGTGGCAGCCCGTCGCTGGTGCCGCCGCTGGCCACCACCTCGAACCCGCCGTGCGCGAGCGGCACCACCATTCCGGCGCGGGCGCCCGTGAACATGTCGCGTTGGACGGTCTTGTCGGACAGCGGCACCCGTTCCCATTCTTCGAAGGTGGCGGGCGGACCGGTGATGCCGGAGGCCGTCAGCCGCTCCCGCCACAGCGGGTTGAGCAGCGCCGTATTGATCATCTGGCCGAGGCGGCGCAGGACCAGAGCGTCCTGGACATCGTGCGGAGTCTCGGCGTAGGGGACGCCGCAGAGCCGCTCGCACTCGCGCAACTTGCTCGCGAAGGAGGGCAGCGCCGGGACGGCGTCCACCGACCACGGCCGCATCTCCTCCTCGGGGATCAGCCGCGCGGCCAGTTCCGGGCCGTCCACGGGTGACCGGCCGACCGGCGTGAGAATCGTCGAGGTCATGTCGCGCTCCTGTTCGTCACGGGGGGTTCGTCATTCGGGGAGATCACCACGGAGCAGCCGCTCACCGGTGCTCCTGATCTCGGCGAGGAGCATTCGGAAATGCTCCGCGCTGATCTCGTGGTTCATGAAGACGATGCGCAGTGCCGCGGTTCCCTGCACGTCCACCTTGGAGATGAAGAACCGTCCGGCGAGCCTTACCTGTTTCCTGATTCGCAGTTGCAGGCGGTGGACACGGTCGGCGGCGACGCCTTCCGGCCGGTAACGGAAACAGAGAATGTTGGCTTCCGGCTCGTGCAGCACCTCGAAATCGGGTTCGTCGAGCAGGATGCGGTGCGCCTCGTGCGCCGTCCGGCACAACTGCTCGATCTTCTCGGCGAAGAGGGCGCGCCCGTACACCGCCCACAGCGCCCACAACGGCATGATCATCGGCCGTTTCGTGCACTCGAGGTTCTTGTCGCCGCTGTCGAACGCGCAGTGCGCGTCGGGCTCCTCGTCGAGGACGTAGCTGGCGGCGCGGCGGCCGAACGCCTCGGGGGCGTCCCCCGCGTCGCGGTAGAACAGCATGGTGCAGGGCGCGGGGACGAACATCAGTTTGTGCGCGTCCCAGGTCAGCGAGTCGGCCTTCTCGATACCGCGCAGTTTGTGCCGCAGCACGTCCGACACCAGCAGGCTCGCGCCGTGCGCCCCGTCGACATGCAGCCAGATACGGCCTTCGGCGGCGATACCGGCCAGTTCATCGATCGGGTCGAAGGCGCCGAGCGCGGTGGTGCCCGCGGACGCCACCAGGCAGAAGACCTCCAGGCCCCGGCGCTCGGCGGCGGCGAGCACCGCGGGCACCCGGCGCACGGCGATGCGTCCTCGCGCGTCCACCGGCAGCCGGACGATCCGTTTCTCGCCGATGCCGAGGACGCCGGCCGCGCGGGTCACGCTGTAGTGCACCTCTTCGCTGACCGCGATGGCGGGCAGGCCGCGACCGCCATGCTCGCCGGACGCCCAGATGCCGGGATAGGCGCGGTTCCTGGCGGCCAGCAGCGCGGTGAGATTGGCCAGCGACCCCCCGGACGTCGTGACCATCGCGAAGGAGCCCGGGTCCCAACCGATGAACCGGTTGAGCTCCTCGGCCATGATCCGTTCGGCCGTGATCGGCAGCTGCCCCGCCTCGTAGTAGGACGAGGGCTGGTTGACGACCGAGCCGACGAAGTCGATGACGCCGGCCAGCGGGACGGTGCCGGAGAACTGCCGTCCCATGTAGCCGGGCGAGTGCACCTGGATGCCGGTGCGGAGATAGAGGTCGACGATCGCCGCCAGCCGTTTCTCGTCGAAGGCGGCGATGCCCTCGCGCTCGACGGTCATCAACGCCCGCGCCGCCTGCGCCAGGACGTCCGGATCCGCGAGGTCCAGGCCCCGGACGGACCGGTCCGCCAGATGCGATTCCAGGCGCGCGGCGACCGCTTCGGAATTTCTCCGAAAGAGGACCGGATCAAATGCGGCGAATAACGAGTCCCCTGGCGCCGCCCGTCGCGAGATAGACGGCGAGCATTCTTCCGACACGTCGGCCACGCCTAGCCTTTCATTTCTCTGACTGCTCCGAAAACTCACCCGACCCGGGCGAGTTTAGGCAGGATCCAACAAAACCAACAAGGGCATGTACTGCTAACCATCGGGACACCGCATGCTATGACCACTCAGAAACGCAATTAAATCCAGTTGACGACTTTTGTCTAATATCAAGCCATTTTTGGCTTATCGTCGAACCGCATACGCGCCCAGGCCCGACAAAAGCGCCACTCGCCGGCGGGTCAGCCGACGTGCGCGGACCTGCACGGTCGCCCCCACCGGGGGGGCGCGCAAAAACCCCTCTCAGGGGCTGGACCGGCACTGAGTTCACCGACCCGCCGCAGATCGGTGGAGGCATTACGAAGCGCGTGCACAGTGTCAGGCGCGCATTGCTGGCGGATGCCGCGAGCACTGAGCCCGCCCTAAGAACGCACGCCAGGAAGCTGATCAAAGGTGCCGAAGGCGTCCCGCCCTCGAGTCCCGTGGCCGGGCGGCGCTATGACGTGGTCGAGGGTTGGATCAGCTGCGGGGGCCTGAGCGTGCAGAGCCGCCGGGGTGACAGCGCGGGTGTTGCCGGAGTTGCGCTTCGCCACTACCGACGGCACCGGGACGGCAGGTGCATTCGCGTGACGCCGGGCATCGTTCCGAGACCTTTTTCGGGCAGGCCGCTAGGTAGATGAAGGCCGACGCCGTCGGGCGTAGGCCCGTGCCGCCCGGACCCGATCTCCGCAGCGCACTGAGCACCAGAGACGGGCTCCATGGGTGCGCACGAGGAACCGAGAGCAGGGTTCGGCAGCGCACGCAGCAAGTTTGGGCACATCTGAACCCGTGAGAAGGTCGGCGGCGTCGGCGGCCAATTCGGCGAGAATGTGGTCGGTGGCCTGGTCCAGCGGATGGAGCCGGCGCCGATACAAGCCCTGTTCGGAACTCCAGGCCAGCAATTGCGCGCGCGGCACCGCGGTCAAAGCGTCGTTGACCACGGTCAATGCATGCTGAGGCGCGGGCTCCTTCTGCGTCAGAGCAGTGAGCAACTCGCGGATGCTGTGCCGCAACGTGCGCAGGCGCGCCGTGCAGGGGTCACCGAGCGCCAGCCCGGAATCGATCAGATCACGCTCGACGAGCCAGGCCGTCGCGAGCTCCCGATCACCGATCATGTCGGTCGTGCCGGCGGGGGTGACCAGCCAGGTATTCGCCAGTGCCAGCGCCGGACGTCCGTCATCGCCCGGAGCAGGGGGCAGGAGGTGTCGTGAGGCCGCAGCGTCCGTTGGACTCATCTTCTCATGTTAACTGCTTGGTTCTTCCGTGACGTCATGCTAGCGTCCTCACGGAGAAATCCATCAAATAACGTGAGGAGTGTTCATGTCAGATTCTCGCGCCGGCGCCGCCCGCGTTCGGGTCTTCGGCGGGCCCACCGCTCTCATCGAGATCGGCGGGCTGCGCATCCTGACCGATCCCACGTTCGACGAGCCGGGCGACTACGAGGTGGGCCCCGGCATGTTCCTCAGCAAGACGGCATCAGCCGCCGTCCAGGCGAGCGAGATCGGTCACCTGGACGCCGTACTGCTCTCGCACGACGAGCACCCCGACAACCTCGATCACGCCGGACGGGCCCTGCTGCCGAACGTTCCCGTGGTCTACACCACCGAGAGCGGCGCGCGGCGCCTCGGCGGCAACGCGCTCGGCCTGGCGCCGTGGGACGCTCACGAACTCCCCCGCCCCGACGGCGGCCGGCTCACCGTCACCGGCGTCCCGGCGCGCCACGGGCCCGAGGGCTGCGAACCCGTCACCGGCGACGTGATCGGTTTCGTGCTCTCCGCACCCGATCTTCCCAGCGTCTACGTCAGCGGCGACAACGCCGCGCTGGAACTCGTCCAGGAGATCGCCGACCGGCTGGGCCCCGTGGACACCGCGGTGATCTTCGCGGGCGCCGTCCGCACGCCTCTCCTCGACCAAGCCCTGCTCACACTGAACAGCGAGCAGGCAGCCACCGCAGCCGCGATGCTCGGTGCGCGGCGGATCGTCCCAGCGCACGTCGACAGCTGGTCCCACTTCACCGAAGGCCCCGACGACATCCTGGCCGCATTCGCCGCCGCGGGCCTGGCCGAGCGCCTCTACCTCGACTGAGCAGGGGGCACAGCCCTCCGTTCCGAGATGTGGGCTTTCCGGTGTTCCCAATACGCCCGACAACAGCGTGGAACTCGGCAAGGGCCTCGACATTCGCACGCCAGGCCGCATGAGCGGCGCTTCGCCGGTCCGCTCCGCGCCCACATCACCAACGGTCAGCTTCTGCTGTGTCAGCGGCTCATGGTGTCTTCAGCAACGCGCAAGGTCGGGCTCGTCGGCCGTGACGGCTGCGTGCTCCTGGTCAGCCAAAGGCCCGTGAACACGGCTGTGGCCAAAGTGACGACGCCGGCCACCACGAAGGCGCTGTTGAGTCCGTCCTCGAAGGAGGCGCCACCGGATTCCCGGGTGCGGACGACGGCTCCGAGCACCGCCACGCCGAGGACCGCGCCGATCTGCCGGGTGGTGCTGCTGACGCCCGACGCCAGACCGCCCTCCTGCGGACTGACCGACTGGATGGCGGCGCCGGTCAGCGGGGACATGGTCAGGGCGAACCCGATACCGACGACGGCCAGCCGCCACCACACGCTCGCGTAGCCGGTGTCGGCGTGCACGAAACCTACGGCCAGCAGTCCCAGCCCGGCCAGGATCAGGCCGAGGGTGACCATGATCCGGAAGCCGTACCGGGCGGCGAACCGGCCCGCGAACGGGCTGATGACGACCATCGCGAGCGTGGCGGGCAGGGTCTGCACCCCGGCTCGCAGGATCGAGCTGCCCTGGACGTAGACGAAGAACTGGGAGAAGAAGAACGACGAGCCCATGAGCGCGAAACCGACCACGATCATCGCCGTGTTGGAGACCGTGAACAGCCGTTGCCGGAAGAGGCGCAATGGCAGCATCGGCGCCGATACCCGTCCTTCGACGACCACGAAGACGGCGAGGATCACGGCCGCGGCGGCGAAGCTGCTCAGGATCACAGGCGAGGTCCAGCCACGGGCGCCGCCCTCGATCAGCCCGTAGGTGAGCGCCCCCACGCCCAGGACGGATAGGACCGTTCCCGGGACGTCGATCGAGGGCGCGTTCGGATTGCGGGACTCGTCCAGCACGCGCAGCCCTGCGACCAGCAGGACCGCGCCGACGGGCACGTTGACGAGGAAGATGGCGGGCCAGCCGAAGGCCTCCACCAGAACGCCACCGGCCAGTGGTCCGGCGGCCAGACCGATTCCGCTGAATCCGGCCCACAGCCCGATCGCCCTGACCCGCTCCTGCGGAACCGGATACGCGGCGGCGAGCAGGGTCAGCGAGGCGGGGCTAAGCGCCGCGGCCCCGATGCCCTGCAGAACCCGCCCGACGACCAGCCAGCCGAGTGAGGGCGCCGCGGAGCACACGACGGACGCGGCGGTGAACACCACGACGCCGGCCAGGTACATCCTCTTGCGGCCGAAGCGGTCGGCGAAGACGCCGCCGGACAGCAACAGCATGGCGACCAGCAGCACATAGGCGTCGACGATCCATTGCAGCCCGGTCAACTCGATGTGCAGCCGCTGCTGCATGTCGGGCAGCGCCGCCCCGACGATCGTGTTGTCGAGCAGCACCATGAACTGCCCCAGGCAGGTCACCGTGAGCAACGCCGCCCTGTTCGGCACGGCCACCGGCGGTGCAGACTTCATCGTTCCTCCTAAAGCAGCTCTTAACTGCTTTAGGAGAGAGTAGACGGCAGGCGTCGTTAACGCAACCACGAGCTGCGCTAAGGTGAGGGCATGGAAGAGCGACGACCGGTCCGGCGGCCCGGCGGGCGCAGCGCCCGTGTCCGGGCGGCGGTGCACCAGGCCGTGACGGACCTGGTCGGCGAGCGCGGCTACGGCGAGTTCACGGTCGGCGACGTCGCGGCCCGCGCGGGCGTGGCCGATACCAGCATCTACCGCCGGTGGGGCACCCTGGAAGCCCTGCTCACCGACGTGGTGCTCACGCGCCTGAACGCGCAGTCGCCGATGCCCGACACCGGAAGTCTGGCCGGTGACCTGCACGCCTACGCGAGTCAGGTGGCGCGCGAGATCACGGGACCCGACGGTCTGGCGGTGCTGCGCCTGACCGTCGCCCTGTCGAACAGGGGCGAACAGGGTTTGCGGGCGCGCGACGACTTTCTCGCCGAACGCACCCGGTTCATGCAGGCCATGCTCGACCGCGCCGGAGAACGGGGCGAGAATCCACCCGACGTGCTGGGCGTGCTCGACCACATCATGGCCCCGATGTACATCCGCGTCCTGTTCGGCGCGGGCCCGCTCACCCCGGACTACATCGCCGGGCTGGTCGACCGATTGCTGGCGCAGCCCTGATCTACGCGGATCACCACCACAAAGAGCCCAGGCGGGTGAGTGTCGGGGACCGCGGGGCGGCACGCATCAGGACCTACCGGTCCTCCTCCTCGCCGCCGCGCATGTGACGCCACTGCTCGACGACCTCCCGCGCACCGCGTGCCAGCTCGGCGTAGTGCGCCGGGCATACCCACAGTTCGCGGGCCGAGAGCTCGACGGGCACCGGAGTGGCCGGGTAGTCCTCGGGCGCGTACAGATGCACCACCGCCTTGTACCGGGAGTCCACGTGCGTGGTCGCGGACCAGGGGTGCTGGGGGTGCTCGCACGAGGCGTCCGGGTCGATGGTGTCCAGGGCCGCGACCAGTTCGCGGGTGTAGGAGGGAGGCAGACCTTCGTAGGTCTGGGCGATGCCCATCCACAGGGACAGGAACAGGCCGATCCGTTCCTCGTCGCGCACCTGCCCGGCCAGCCAGCGGCGGGCGGACCACAGTGCGACGGGGCCGGTGTTGTCCTCCCAGGAACGCCGGATGGCCTCCTGCAGGGCGACGATGTCGATCCCGCCGCCGTCCCGGAGGAACCGCGCGTCGAGGTGGGAGACGTCCACACTGCCGAAGAGCTCCTCGTGGGCCTCGCGCATGCGGACGGTGGCCCCGTCGGCGAGGCCGGCGAGGAACGCCTCGCAGTCGAACGCCGCCAGCTCCTCGCCCTCCAGCCCGTACTCCTCGGCGAACACGGCACGGCCGGCCTCGGACAGCATGCTCACCCCGGCCTCGACGCCGTACTCGTCGTCCACGTCCGTGGGGTGGGCTCCGTCCGGGCAGGTGCAGGACGCCGGGTCGAGCGTGGCCCGCACCCCTTTCAGGGCCTGCGTGTACGACGCGAAGAGGGACTTGCTGAAGACGCGTGCGGCGACATACCAGCACGTGGTGTGGAGCAGGATTGTGTACCCGGTCCGTTCCCGGCGCCCCTGCGGAGTGCCGATGCGGGCGAGCGCGTCCGCCGCGTCGTCGGCGAGCAGACCAAGGGTCGCCGACGGACTCCCGTGGGGGTAGTCGCTGACGATCCCGCAGAGGTCGGAGATCAGTTCTTTGTGGTCGTCGGACAGGGCGGGGGTCACTTCAGTCACGTCAGTAATCGACGACGCAGTGGACCGGCCGGTTCCCCACGGCGTCGTGGTGGGGGACGTAGTCGGCCCGGGCCTCAGGTGTCTGGGCGATACGGGGGTATCCGGTCTGGGCGGCGGAGGTCAGTCGGCCGCCACGGGGAGCAGGGAGTAGAGGGTCAGGCCCTGGTAGTCGTCTCCGCCTGACACCTCGAAGTTGCCCTGGAAGACGAACTCGCCGTGCACGAAATTGAGCCCTCTCCAGGGGCGCTCGTCATTGCCGATGTTCACGTGGTAGGCGGTGCAACGTCCGATTTCGGGCTTCTCGTTCTCGGGAAGGCCGCCCTCGCAGGTGGACCAGACCTGGAAGATGACGTTGTCGTGTTCGGCGCCGCTCGTGTCGATGGCGGCGCCCTTCCCGTCGGTGATCTTTAGGTCCATGTTGAGGCCGACCTTGAGCCGCACCTTGCGGCCGATGTTGTTCTTCAGGAACGAGCCGAAGCCGGAGCGGCCCTCGCTCAGATCGGAGACCGACCCCTCGAACGACGGCCGGGAGGCGGCCGTCACCGTCGCGCCGGCGGCGGGGCGGCCGGTGGGCGGCCGGTCACTGTTGTCGCCGTCCCCGCTGTCGAGGTAGCGGAAAGCGACCGCTGATCCCAGGACCAGGACGGCGGCCGCGGCACCGGCGATGACGCCTGTGCGGCGTAGCCTTCTCGTTCTCCCGTGGCCGTGCGGTACCAGCCCCTGCCGCACCGCTGTTGCCACGTCCGCCGGAACTGGCTGCGCTGCCAGCGCGGTGATGTGCTGGTACGCGGAGTCACTGGCGAACCCATCCTGCAGGCCGTGGGGAGCGACGGGGCGGTCGCCGGTATCGGCTTTGACCGTTCGCGCAGGTGCCCCGCATGCCGCGGCCAGTTCTTGTGCGGTTGGACGATCAGCGGGGTCCTTGGCCATTGCCGCCGCCAGCGGTGCCGCCAGCTCGGCGGGCAGCCCGGCCAGGTCGGGTTCGTCGTTGATGGTGCGCAGCAGCACCGCCTCGACCGGACCTGACCCGAAAGGCGGACGGCCCGTGGCGGCGTAGGCGATCGTCACCCCGAGGGAGAACACATCGGCGGGCGGCCCGAACGCCTGCTCGCGCAGCACTTCGGGCGCGACATAGCCGGGGGTGCCGTTCCAGCCCCCGGTGCGGGTGATCTGCGTCTGGTCCTCGCCCCGCGCGATCCCGAAGTCGATCAGTTTGGGGGCGTCCGGGGCCAGCACCACATTGGAGGGTTTGACGTCGCGGTGCTCCACCCCCTGGGCGTGCACCTCGGCCAGCCCCGTGGCCACCGCGGCCAGCAGCCGCACACAGGTGCCGACGGGAGGCGGGCCGTACCGCTGCACGGCCTGGCGCAGCGTCGGGCCGGGCACGTACTCGGTGGCCAGCCAGAACGGCTCCTCGATCAGGCCAGAGGCGACCATCGCCGCCGCGTACCGGCTGCGCACCCGCGCCACGGTCTGCGCCTCCCGCCGGAACCGCGCCAGCACCTGCGGATCGTCCAACCCCTCGCGCACGACCTTCAACGCGATGTGGCGGCCCCCTCCGGCCAGCGCCAGGTAGACCAGCCCCATCCCGCCCTCGCCCAACCGGCCGAGCAGCGGATAGCCGCCGATCGCGGCCGGATCAACCGGACGCAGTGGCTGCACGGTGCACCCCCGCCCACAACAAGATCATGGCGCGCATGATCGCAGTCCCGTCGGCCACGTGTCATTCCGGTTTCTCGAACCGGCGATCGAAGCGCGCGGAGGACTGGAACACCTGGCGGCCATGGCACGGGACGTCTGACGGCAAGCACCCGCACGCGTGGCCACGGCGGCTATTAGTAGGGTCGTCCCTCGGTGGCCGGTCGCTGTGGCCACTGCGGGACCGGCGTAGGAAGCCGCGCGCCCGCCAGAAGAGCATCGCAGCGGAGGCGGCGACGAAGACGAATGCTGGCTGTTCACGGTTCATCTCCGCACAGGATCCGCCACCATGGCAGCCGGATTGCCCGGCGAGGAGCGACTGCCCAGCGGAGTGCCCGTCGACTCTCGACACGAGGCCCTCGACCGCGCAGGAGCCTTCACCTCGCACCCCTCTCGCACCGGTGATCCGGGTGCCGGCAGGACTCGTCGTCCTCGTCGGCCCACCAGCCTCGGGCAAGACCAGCTTCGTCCAGGCCCTGATCGCGCGCCGGCAGATCGACGCGGAGGCCGTGGTGTCCAGCGACGAGATCCGCGCGGAGCTTTTCGGCGGCTCACCTGCGGAAGCGGGATCCGACGCGGCGGACGCAGCGATCTTCGAGGAACGTGACCGCAGGATCGTCGCCAGGCTCGCCACGGGCCGCACCGCGGTCGCCGAGTCGACGAACGTCACGCCGCGGGCACGCGCGCGACTCATCGCCATGGCCAGGCGTTTCGACGCACCGGTGACCATGCTGCGGTTCGATCCGGACGTCACCGAACTCCTGCAGCAGTACACCGAGCGCGGCCGCACGGATCTCACCGCCGCGCAGATCCGCGCCTACGCCGCCGTCATGGCCCGGGATGCCGGGGCTGGCCAGCTCCGCTCCGAAGGCGCGGCCACCGTCCACGATGTTCCCGGACGTCGCCAAGGGAGCACGCCCGTTCAAGCCGCCGCACTCTTTTCCTTCGCCTGACCCCGGCCACAGGACGCAGGCTTCTCGGATCTCCTAATCCCCTGCCAGTCGGATAGGCGGTGCGGCAAAGAGCGAGACCCACGCCTCTGGGCGGCAAGCGTGGGTTGCAGCCGACGGTTCCACTAACTCTTCGCGGTCCTTCCTGGGTAGGGGATGAGCATGGACGACCTGACACCCGGGGAGGCCGGTCCCCGAATAGGCGGGCTGGGGGTGGCGGAGGTGGCGCGTCGGCTGGGCGTGGCGCCTTCCACGCTGCGCGTCTGGGATCGCCAGTACGGCGTGGGCCCGACGGGCGGCGGCCCTGGCAGGCATCACCGCTATACCCAGGCCGACGTCGCCCGGCTGGAGACCATGCAGCAGATGATCTCCGCAGGAGCGCCTCCGGCGGAGGCCGCTGAGGCGGTCCTGCACACGCCGCACGGGCAGGACCAGGGGCCGAGCCACAGTGCCGCCGACAGCCACAAAGAGCTTGAGATCTCTGCCGCCGAGCATGCCGAATCGCAGGTCACGCGGATCAGGAACCTCGCGGATGCGGCGATGGCGCTGGACGAGCTTGTGATGACCGGCATCCTGGAATCGGCTCTGCGACACGAGGGCGTCACTGCGACATGGGAGCAGGTGATCGTACCGCTGCTCGTCGACCTCGGACGCAAGCATGCGGCCACTGGCGAGTACGTGGAAGTGGAGCATCTACTGTCGGCCGTGGTATCGCGCTGTCTACTTGCGGTGACGTCGCCTCAGACGCAGTTTCCAGCCGGGCGGATTCGTAGTCCCGTGGTGCTGGCATGCGCCCCAGAAGAGGAGCACGCCCTGCCGGTCCTCGTGCTGGCCGCCGCCTTGGCCGAGATCGGCGCGGCGAGACTCATGCTGGGTGCGCGAGTGCCGGCATCGGCCCTGGCAGCCGCGGTAGCCCGTACCGGGGCGCACACGGTGTTCGTGTGGTCGCAGACCTCCGAGACCGGTGACCCGTCCTGGCTCACAGACCTGCGCACCACGCATCCTGCGCTCCAGGTGGTGGTGGGAGGCCCGGGCTGGGACCGTGACCGTCTCCCACCCGAGGTGCCCTTCACATCATCGGTGTCCGCGGCACTCGGGGCGTTGCTTGCAGCAGGCACCACTGACCGCTGAAGGCCCACCCACTGATCCAGCGTTCATAACGCGAGTCCGCGTCACTTACGAGCGACGCAGCCCACTTCACCGCGCTTTCGGGATTGCCTACGCCATATCTCCCGGGCAGTACCGTCCCCAAGTCCTCGATGAAGGCGAAAGAGCGCATTGAGTCAGAATGCCTCTTCAATGGGCGGCTGGAGCGGATCGCGCTGGCGCGTACTTCTGGTCGGCCGCCACTGCACGCGGTGCCGGACTGAGGTCCCCGCTCTCCGGTTTCAGGGCCCTAAGGCCCTGAAACGCGAACGAGTCGGCTCGCTAACTTCGCTGATTGTCAACGACGGGACTGAATCGCTCAGTAGATGTGCCCGTCCCCCAGAAAGGGTTCAGCCATGAAACGGAAGAACGCACTCGTCGCGGCGGGCGCCCTGGGCGTCGCCCTGGCCGGCGGAGCGGTGGTCTCCGGCCTCACCATCGAGTCGACGTCATCGCCGAAGCCCGCGGCGCGCGTCGCGGACACGGGGTCGGTCGCGGCCGCCGGAGGCCAGGCCGCCGCGACAACGATCAAGAAGACGGACTACGGCCCCTGGAGCGGCCACTTCGCCAACCAGAGTCTGCAGTGCCGCACCTACGCCAGCGCCGGTACCGTCGGAGGCCGCGTCTGGCACTACGGCAAGATCGAGTGCAACAAGAAGACCGCGATCATCGACGTGGTGTCCGGCGTGAACCCGGGCAAGCCGGCCATCGCCCAGCATCTGTGCCGGGACGTCCAGTCCTGCTCGGTCAAGGGGTGGGTGAACAACCCCTCCGGCAACCAGAACTGGTCCGTCACCACCACGGGAAGCGTCGGAGTCCTCCTGTTCAGCGGCGAACGGCTCTCCGCCCACGTCGCCTTCCGCGCCTGACCCCGCTGGCACATGGCCTGAATGACAGGTCAGGGCAGGCCCCTTCTCTTCGGCACTGAGAGCCGAACCTCCGTCGAGACACCGGCACGCGCGGGGCGGCACATGTTCGCCACCCCGCGCGTTGCCAGATGAGGCGACGTGCAGCGCAACAGCACTGTCGCACCGCCCTCATACTGGGCACCGTCCGCGCCCACCAACTGCGGTTTCGCGCCGACCCGGCAAGAGCCGGCTGGCTACAGCAGGAGAGCCATCGCGTACTCGTCGCGCGGAATCCCATCCACGATCACTGCGTGCTTGCGTACGCCCTCGATCGTGAACCCCAGCCGCTGGTACAGCCGGTGCGCCGGGTTCTCGACGGCGACGTTCAACTGCAGCCGGGTCAGGCCCCGTTCGGGGGCTTCGTGATTGATGAGCGTGTGCAGCAGGCCCGTCCCGATTCCTTGTCCTCGGTGTGAGGGCAGCACTCCGAGCATGAGATGCCCGCAGTGCGCGACCCGCTGGAACCGCCCGACAGCAACGCGCAGCGTGCCAAGCAGCGGGTTACGGCCGGCCACGACCTCGAACGACCGGTCCTCCATGGGGGCGGCTCTCTCGCCGGGTTCCGCGAGCATGTACTCGGCGTCACTCTCGACCTTCCGCCACAGCTCCGCCACGGCTGACCGCTCCGTGGCGTCCGCGACACGATAGATAACGTCGGCCATGCGGACCCCCGGTTGACGCTCGCTCAGACGGCTTGGCCGCTGGCAGTACGGCTTCGACCTCGACAGATCCTCATCGTGCCAGGCCACCGGCGGGCCGCCCGGGTGTTTCGCATGTCGGCCCGCGCGCTGGGCGCGGATGGCCGAGGCCGCCCGGGCGCCCTCCTCCAGCGACGCTCACTCGGCGTCGTGGGCAAGCAGGGCGATCTGGACGCGGTTGTTCAGGTCGAGCTTGCGCATGATGCGTGACACGTACGACTTGACGGTGGTGACGCTCATGTACAGCTCGGCGGCGGCTTCGGCGTTGGACAGCCCGCGGCCGACGGCCTCTGCCACCCGGCGCTCGCTGTCGGTGAGGCAGGCGAGCCGCGTGCGGGCGACCGTGCGGGTCTGGTGATCCCGGCCGGTGACATGGGTGATGAGCTTGCGGGTGACCGACGGGGAGAGCATGGGCTCGCCTGCGGCCACCCGGCGGATCGCCGTCACGATCTCGGCCGGCGGGGTGTCCTTGAGCAGGAACCCTCCGGCCCCCGCGCGCAGGGCATGCAGAACGTGCTCGTCGGTGTCGAAGGTGGTCAGGACGATGACCTCGGGGGCGTCGGCGGCGGCGCGCAGCAGGCGGGTCGCCGTCAGGCCGTCGGTCCCCGGCATCCGGATGTCCATGAGAACGACGTCGGCGCGGGCGGCACGCACCGCCGCGGGCACCGCGGAGCCGTCGGCGGCCTCGCCGGCGATCTCGATCCCCTCGACGCCGCCGAGCATGGTGGCCAGGCCCGCCCGCACCAGCCATTCGTCGTCGACCAGCAGCACCCTGATCGGTTCCGGCATCACGCCTCCCATGGCAGCCACGCGCGCAGCAGGTGGGCGTCCGCCACCGGGCCATGCTCCAGCCGCCCGCCGGCCAGCGTGGCACGCTCGGAAAGCCCGGTCAGGCCGATGCCGGTCCCCGGAATCGCCGGACGCCCGCGATCGGGGCCGGGCAGCGGCTGATGCACCTGGACCTCCAGCCCATGCCCGGCCTCACCCCGCACGGTGACGGTGACCGGCATGCCCGGCGCGTGCTTGCGCGCGTTCGTCAATCCCTCTTGGACGACCCGGTAGGCGGTGCGCCCGGCCAGGGTGGGCACCGCCTCCACGTCCCCGACGTCCATGTCCAATGTGACCTGTGCGCCCGCACGCCGCGACTCCTCGACGAGCCCGGCCACGCCGGCGAGCGAGGGCGGCGGGGCGTCCGCGCCGTCGACCGGGTCCTCGCGCAGCAGCCCGATCACTTCGCGCAGGTCGACGAGCATCTGGTGGACGCCGCTGCGGATCACCCCGGCGGCGCGCGATATCTCCTCCGGCGAGGCGTCCGGGCGGAACTCCAGCGCGCCGGCGTGCACGCTGAGAAGGGACATGCGATGGGCGAGCACATCGTGCATCTCGCGGGCGATCCGCACCCGTTCCAGCCGCCTGGCCTCGACCTCCCGGAGGTGCCGGTCGCTCTCGGCGCGGTGGGCCCGCTCGGCGAGGGAGGCCAGGAGCTGGCGACGCGCGCGGATCGCCTGCCCCCAGCCGACCGTCGCGGCGGTCAGCAGGGCGACGATCGCCACGCTCACCGCGTAGGGCAGCTCGGGAGGGGGACGCAGAGCCACGGCGATCATGCCGGTCAGCACGCCGAGCGCGCCGATCCCCACCGCCACGGGCCAGGGCCGCCGCACGGCGACCGTCAGCGTCGCCACGAACGCCGCGCCGCCGGCCGCCAGGGACACGGCCGAGACCGCCGTGACGACCAGTGCCAGCCCGACCGGCCGGCGGCGGCGCATCACCAAGGCTGCGCAGCAGGCGAGCCCGGCCGCCAGGTCGGCGTTGGCGAGCGTGTCCGCTCCCCGTGCGTAACTAGGCCAGAGGTTCAGCGCGCCGATCACCACCGCGACGGCGATGACCACGAGGGCCGGCGCCGACCCTGCCGGCGTTTCGGCGGCCGGGTCACGATGCGGCTCGGCCCGGCGCGCCCCCGGCACCGGCCACCACGGAGTCCTCATGTCCGTGACGCCCAGAACCGGCAGTGGTGACCGGCGGCCAGGTCGGTCTGGGAGATTCCGCCGCGCGCGGAGTCCAGCGACTGGGTCGCCGGGGACCCCGGCCAGCGGGGCAGCCCCGCCCTGTTCGGATCGCCCTGGGCGGCGAACGCGGCCCAATACATGATCATCGATTCGGACAGGTTCCGCTGCGCGGGGTCGAGCGGCACGGACGTGCCCTCGATGTCGAAGAGCAAGGGGAGCTCCGAGCCGTGAAACGCGCCGGGCGGGTAACCCTCGGGGAAGATGCCGAGGAAGTCCGGGACGTTCGGCTCGGCGAACTCGAAACTGAAGACGGGCACGTGCCGGGCCATAAGACGGTCGGCGGCGAGGGTCGGGCACACCCATCCGACGTCGGTGCCGACCGCGGCCCAGGCCAGCGCGGCCGGGGAACCCGACTGGCCGGAGTACGCCCGGGGCGGATACCTGACGTAGACGCGACGGGCCATGCGCTCTCCGAAGGACGTCGCCAGCAGAGCCCGGTAACGGGCGTCATCGATGGGCTCCTCCGCCTCGAAGAGGCTCCCGAACAGCCGGTGTTCGTCCCGGGTGTTGCCCTGCATCACCGGTACCCGATGGAAGGCGCCGGTCCGCAGTGCCTTGACGGGGTCGGTGGGCAGCGCCCGGGTCCCGAACGCCGGGGTGACGAACTGGCCGTTCAACGCCAGGAGCTTCCTGGTGTCCGTCCGGCGCAGGCATGCCGGTCCGTCCGGTCCCGCGCAGCCCAGCCCCGCCGCCGCCGCGGCGCCCCGAGCCTGCACGGCCGTTCGGGGCGCCCAATAGGTGATGGCGTCGAGCCCGGGGCCCATCACGTTCTTGGGCCAGCTCTGCAGGCACGATCCGCTCTGGATGATCGCGCGGTGGAAGAGCCCGGCCGCCGGAGGCGAGACCAGTTGGGCACAGACGCTCGCCCCGCCCGAGGACTCGCCCATCAGCGTGACGTTCCCCGGATCGCCGCCGAACGCCCGCGCGTTCGCCCGTACCCAGCGCAACGCGGCCCGCTGGTCGGCCAGAGCGTAGGTACCCGACCCGGCCATCCGGGGATGGCCGAAGAACCCGAACACGCCGAGCCGGGAGTTGACGGTGACCACCACAACGTCGCCCATGGCGGCCATGCGGCGGGCGTCGAAGTCGCTGCCCGAACCCGAGCTGAACGCTCCGCCGTGCAGGTACACCACGACCGGCCGTCGCTCAGAACGGTTCCGGCGGGGGCCGGTGACGTTGAGGTAGAGACAGTCCTCGGAGGAATGCGCCGCGACGCCACCGGTCTCGTCCAGCTGCGCGCATGCCGGTCCGGGCTTGCTCGCGTCCCGTACCGCCGTCCAGGGACGAGGACGGACCGGCGGGCGCCAGCGCCTGGCCCCCGTCGGCGGCTGGGCGTAGGGAATGCCTTGATAAAGCTCCGTGCGTCCTGTCGCGACTCCGCGCACCGGACCCAGATCGGTCTGCACCACCGGGTCCGCCTCGCCCGTCGTGACCGACGCGCCGACCGCCGGGACGCTCAGGGAGACCGTCATCAGGGCCGTCACGGCCCAAACCGGCTTGGCCGTCCGCCACCTTCGTCCCATGCCCGGCTCAGCCATGGCCCGACACCAGCCAGCTCTTCAGCAGGCGGGTCCACTTGCGGTTGGCGGTGGTCTCCAGGAACGTCTTGTGATCCACCATCAGGTAGATCTCGCCGGCCGTGACCGTTTCCATGATGAGCGGCCTGCCCGAGTTCAGCAGCCCGCCGACGAACCGCCCGTACAGCTCGGTGTACTCGTTGGCCACCGATCTCACCTCCTCCGGCCGCAGCACGAGATCGGACCCACCATGCCAGCCGCCGATCACGAGGCGGTCGGGATGGAGCTCCAGCCGTCCGGACCGCGGGAACAGCACCCGCTGGTCCACCCCCGCGGCGATCCGGTGACCTCTCTTGCGCCCCGCGAGCTCGTCAGCCGGGGAACCGACGTACGAGCCCTCCGCAAGGGGAACCTTCGATTCGCTCATGATCCCAGGCTCCCGCCATGCCCTGTACGCCCGCAGCCTCCAAAAGAAGGCAACGCGCCACCGACTTTGGTCGCGGCCGAGGCCGTGTGACTCCCCCGACGTTGTCGGCGGAAAATCGGACCGGAGTTGTCGGATCCGGGCCGCGCCGTTCGTAGCGATGGTGAGACGCCGCCCACGAGGACGGCCGTGACGATCACAGGAGATGCCGACCGATGTCGCACACACAGTCCAAGATCCACAAGATGTTCGAGCTCGTCGAGCCGATCGCCACCGTCACCTTCTCCGAGGTCCCGAACGAGGCGTTCCTGGCCCTCGGAATGCGCAACTACTGGGACGGATACTTCGCCGGGCGAGCCGCGCCGCTAGGGCTGGCACCGGCCGAGGTGGTGCACGCGGTCTTCTACAACTTCGCCGACGGCGAGGTGGCGCGGCACCTCCCGTGGGTCTGGGGGAAGATCACCCCGCAGGAGGCGATCGCCGTGCGCGAGCGGGGCAGCGCCACCGCGCTGCGGCAGATGATCGGACAACTCGCCGACTCCCCCGGCCTGGCGCGGGCCGCCGACCTCGCCACCCGGGCAGCGGTCAGCGCACCGACCGAGGGCCGAGTGCTGTACGCCGCCCTCCGGGCGCTCGACGTCCCCGAGGAGCCGGTGGCCCGGCTCTGGCACGCGGCGACACTGCTGCGCGAGCACCGCGGGGACGGCCACAACGCCGCCCTCGTCGCCCACGGCATCGGCGGCACCCAAGCCCACGTCCTCATGGCCCTCTCCCTCGGCATGAAGGCCGAGGAGTTCGGCCGGATCCACCACCTGCCCAAGGCTCAGCTGGCCGCTGTCGTCGACGGGCTACGCGGCCGCGGCCTCGTGAACGCCGACGGCGGGTTCACCGACGCCGGCCGGGAGACCAAGGAGCGGATCGAAGCCCTCACCGACGAGCTGGCGGCACCGCCGTTCGAAGTGCTCAGCGCGGACGAGCTCGACGAGCTGGCCGCAGGACTCGAACCGATCGCCGCCGCAGTACGCAGCTACGACAACTGAGCAGCCAGATGCAAGAGACGCCACACCCCCCACCCCAGCCACCGAGGTGAACAACATCCCTGCAGGACGGGAGACTGCGGGCGTCTCGCCCTGGACGCCCGACAGGTCAGGTCCGCCGCTCAGGAGGCGATACCGCAACCCAGCTCGAGGCACCTGAACAAGGAAGCTGCGAGCTCTCGGGCCCGTCCTCGACCGCGCAGAGTGACCGGCGGCGCGCTCCTCTCGTGACCTCCTTCGCGGTGGAAGAAAGATGATCTCCCGGATCCCTCCCACTGAATCGCTGAGGGCCTGGCCCAGAGTCGAAGAAGGCCCCGCTCTAAACGGGGTCGCGCGCGCTGCCGGTTAGCCCCGGTGACCTACTGGTCACTGCGACCACACCAAAGAGGCCTGCCGTTCGTTCGAACAAGCCTCTGACGTGAAAACGTGGGCGAGACAGGCGCGGGCGAGCGCGGCGGATGCTCAAGCCAAGGTCGTCCCGACGGCAGCGGTAACGGTCGGCGGCGGTGTCTCCTCGTGCGGTGCGGCCAGCGGGCCAGAGCACGTTCGGTGTTCTCTGCCTTCAGCCGGGTGACCGGGGTCGGCTCCCGGCTCGGGCGGCCGACCCCCGTTGATCACGAGTGGAGCCGAAGTCGGCGCTTGCCCCAGTACTGTCGGGTCGTATGACGGACTCCGAGATCGAGGTCACCGCGGATCTGGTCCATGAGCTGCTGCAGGAGCAACATCCCGACCTTGCGGAGCTGCCCATGCGCGAGGTGGCGGGCGGGTGGGACAACCAGCAGTGGCGCTTGGGGGACGAGTTGGCCGTGCGCATGCCGCGCACGGAGCGTGCCCCGGACCTGCAGCGCAAGGAGCGCCGCTGGTTGCCCGTCCTGGCCCCGCGCCTGCCGCTCCCGGTCCCTGACCCGGTACGGCTCGGTGAGCCCTCCGAGCGTTTCCCGAAGCCCTGGACCGTCATGACGTGGGTTCCCGGCGAGCCACTGGACTCCACCTCGATCAACCGCGTCGACCACGCGACCGACACTCTGGCGGGCTTCCTCAGGGCGCTGCACGTGGAGGCGCCCGCCGAGGCGCCGATCAGTTCGGACCGCGGTGCTCACCTCAGCAAGTACACGGACGACTTCCACCACGTCCTCGACGCCGTTGCCCTTGGTGGTATCGCCGACGATGTCCAGGCCGTCTGGGATGACGCCGTTGCGGCGCCCGAGCGGGAGGGCCCGCCGGTCTGGGTGCACGGTGACCTTCATCCCGCGAACGTCATCATCTCGGACGGGACGCTCGCAGGAGTGATCGACTTCGGTGACATGTTCGCCGGCGACCCGGCGTGGGACCTCGCGGCCGCATGGGTCATCCTTCCCTCGGGCGCCGCCGCACGCTTCTTCGACGTCTATGCGCATGCCGACGAGGCGACGATCCGACGCGCTCAGGGGCTCGCTGCTCTGAAAGGCCTGATCCTCATGCTGATAGGCCAGAACGGAGACCGAGGCATTCCTGGCGGCAAGCCGACCTGGGGGCCCGCAGGCCGAGCAGCGCTCGATCGCGTTCTGAGGGGAGCTCAACTGTAGGCACGCCACGCGGATTTTCCTTGTGCGCGCATGGCACCCACCCGCAGCTGAACCTGCATCGGCTGCGCCTGCTCGGTGGCCTCGGCCGAACGGCGGGCTGCCTATCGACGCCCCCGATCGCGGCGGGCCAGGCGTGAGCGGGGCTCGCGGTTTGCCGACTTACTCGCTCGATGTCGGCTCGGTTCGCCAGCGGGCACGCAGGACCCCGTCGGTGTCGGGCAGCACCGCGGCGAACAGCGGGTGATGGTCACCCGCGGTCAGGGGAATCACCGCCGCGGCGCGTGCATGGGCCAGTAGCGCGGCCAGTTCGGCGAACTGCTCCTCGCCACCGATTCGGCTCGTGATGTGTCCTGACGGGTCCTGCCAGACAAGTTCGATCGAATCCTCCTCGGGGAACGCGGCCGCAACCGCCTCTAGGTCGGTGGACAGGTCCGGCCACACGGTCACCCGGGCGCGCGGGGTAAGCCCGGCACGTACTCGGTCAATGTCCGCGAAAGTGAGGCGATACCACCGGGAGGCGTTGCCGACGTAGCACTCCTGCAGGAGAAGCGCCCCTTCCCCGGGAATCTTCAGGGACACAGCAGCCCAGAAGTCATCGTCAGCGAGGCACTGTTCGCCGGGCTCTATTTCCGGTTCGTAGGGAGATGCGTCGATCCGTTCGGGAAACAGCCCCAGTTCACCGGTGAGGGCCTGCGCCCGCTCACATGGCACGTTGCTCCCAACGTACACGTACTGGTCGTACCCGACGTGGACGAAGAACCGGTCTTGGACCTCCAGCCGACACCAGGGGCCGTTGTCGCGCAGCATCGCCCGGACCAGTTCCAGCCCGACGGTCACCGGCACCTGCGCACCGTCGTGATAGCCCGATAGGTCGGCCGGGAACAGCCCGGCCAATCCGTATCCCTCGACCGGAGCCTCAAGCCCGAAATGCGCCAGACCGGCCACCTCCGGCTCGCGGATGTCAAGACGCTCGACTCCGGTGTCGTGCGCGAAGGCGGCCACGGCCTCCAGATAGGCGGCCTCAACCGGCCCGCGATCGCTTATCGAGTCCTCGCCGCCGACATAGTGACCACGCTCATCGCGGTCTGCCGGGTTGTACTTGGTAATCCGGTAGACATGCGGCAGCACGTCACCACCACTCCTTCGCAGGACGAAAGGACGGGGACAGGACGGTGAGCTCAGCCGTTCGCATGGTCACCAACCGATCCTGTGCCCTACTCGCTCGAACGATATTCGAGGATCAACCCCCGACCTACGGATCAAAGCCGGAGCTCTCGTATCAGAGCACTTGGCCGCCTGATGACCGGGCGGCCGGTCCATCTCCTCGGTTTCGGGCAATCGACGACCCGGCCGGCCATCGAAGGTTTCACCTCCCGCGCCCGGAACTGGTGTCGCCGGGTGGACGTCGTAAGGATCATGCTGAGAGCTGAGGACTTCATGGCGTCGGCCGATGTGAACACCGACGTGGCCGCCAACGTGCTCGCTTATGTGGCCGAGTTGGAGCGGCGTGGCGTCATCGTCTCCGATGTGGAACACGAGCCGGACGCCGACGGCGCGGAGGAGTGGTCCTTCCGCCTCAAAATCGCGAATCGGTGGCTGGTGCGCGTCATGATGCCGGTCTGGCCGCTGGAATGGGTACAGCGCCCCGCGGAGTTCGAGGAGCAGATCGCAAACACCGAGTGGCAAGGCGGCATGTACGTCGACGGCAGCCTGGACGGCCCGACCGACTTCGACGATGAGTACCCGACCTGGGAGGAGGCCGTCGAAGCGGGCGTCCGCATCGCCCAGGCCGCCGAGCAGGACTGACCGGCCCCAGACGAACGGCCGGGCGGATTGGGAGACCAGTGTGGTCGGTGCGCTCGCCGCATCGATCGGGTTGGCCCGGCGTACGGGTTGTTCGCACCGGGTGGACATCAGGTGTGGCAGCGGGCCACGGCGTCGGGCCAGGGCCGGGTGAGCCAGGTCAGCGGAAAGCAGACCACCAGCGGCGACCGAGGCGGCGCAGGAGATCCTTAGCCGACTCGACACGCCGCTGGCACAGGAGGCCGAGCAGGGGCTGGACTGGGTGGCCCAGGCCCGCCGGCAACGGCGGACGGCGGCCGGGCGCACCACAACACCAAGAAGAGCAAGGGGAAGCGCGGAAAGCGGAAAAGGTGAAGATGATCCTTCGCCGGGCCCGGCGATTCGGACGAGTCAGCCCTCAAAGGCGGGGGTCGGTGCCGAGGCGGTGAGGAGAGCTGCGATCTGGGGTGCGGCACGGTCGGCCCAGGCGTCGAGGAGCTGCTCGGCGTCGGGAAGTTGGGATTCGAGCAGGACGATGCCGGGAGTGGGGACGTGCGCGCCCAGTTCCACGAGCAGCGGCCGGAAATGGGTCTCCACGGCCAGCGCGTGCTTGGCGTCGCCCATGACCAGCAGGGGCACTGCGATCGTCGTGGTGAGCGCGTGGCCGGGCAGGCGGTCGAGGAAGGTCTTCAGCAGCCCGGTGTAGGTGCCTTTGTACGTGGGGCTGGCGGCTACCAGGACGTCCGCGGCAGTGACGGTGTTCAGAGCCGACTCGACGGCGGCGGAGGAGGCGGTCGGCAGTTCCGGCGCCAGGGCCGCCAGGTCGATCGTCTCCCCCAGCGCCGCGTTCTCGATGCGGTCGGCGATGGACTGCGCGGCCTGCAGGGCCGCCCGGTGCGTGCGGGACCGCGCTCGTGGATTGCCCACGAGCGTGATGATGTTGTTGGTCACCTGTCCTCCTTGGAAGTGGTCTCGGTCGGTCGGCGGGAAGGCCCCGCGTCAGGTCAGGCGCCGGAAGACGCCGGCGTGGAAGACAAGCGGCGGGGTGCCGGGGACGGCGTCGAGGTCGTGCACGCGGAAGACGACGATGTCGTGGTCGCCGGACCGGACCTGCTGCTCGATCGAGCAGTCGAACCAGGCGGCGGCGTCGTCGAGCAGGACGCAGCCGTCACTGGTGGCGCGCCAGTCGACCCCGGCGAAGCGGTCCGGGGCGCGCGAGCCGATCCGCCGCCCCGCGTGCTCCTGGTGCGCGCCGAGAACGCTGATTCCGATGCGCGGAAGGGGGCGCAGCAGCGGCCAGGTGGTCGAGGTGTGCGCGACGCAGACCGACACCAGCGGCGGGTCCAGCGACACGGGGACGAACGAGCTCGCAGCGATCCCGACGGGCCGGTCGTCCACGAGCCCCGCCACCACCGCGACGCCCGTCGGGTAGGCGCCGTAGACGCGGCGCAGATCGAGTTCCACGGACGTCATCGTGCGGTTCCCTTCGGGAGGAAGGCATTGTGCCCGGTGCCGGTACCGCCCCCGACATGGAAGAGCCCGTGCCGGTCGAGGTGGGGAAGCACTCCCTCTCCGAACCAGTACAGCTCCTCCAGGTGGGGGTACCCGGACAGGACGAACTCGTCGATGCCGATGCCGGCGTACTCGGCGATCCGGTCGGCGACCTCGGCGTGCGAGCCGACGAGCGCCGTCCCTGCGCCGCCGCGGACGAGCCCGACCCCGGCCCACAGGTTGGGCGCCACCTCCAGCGCGCGGGGGTCGCGCCAGGTGCCGTCGGCGCGGCTGCGCTCATGCAGGTCGCGCATGCGCCGCTGGCCGGTCGACTCGCTGCGGGCCAGAGCGGACTGCGCGGCGGCGACCGTCTCCTCGCCGAGCGCGTCGACGAGCCGTCCCGCCTGCAGCCATGCCTCCTCGGCGGTGTCGCGGGTGATGACGTGCAGCCGGATGCCGAAGCGCGGCTTGCGGCCCCGGGCGGCTGCGAGCCCGCGAATCCATTCGATCTTGCGGGCCACCGCGTCCACCGGCTCGCCCCAGGTCAGGTAGACGTCGGCGTGCTCGGCCGCGACCGGTCCCGCCGCGGCGGACGAGCCTCCGAAGTACAGCGGCGGTACCGGATCGGGCCGCGTCGGCAGCCGGGCCGCGTCGATGTCGAGGTGGGCGCCGCGGTGGGTGACGGTCTCGCCGGCCCACAGCCGCCGCACGACCGACAGGAACTCGTCACAGCGGGCGTATCTCTCGTCCTTGGACAGGTGGTCGCCGTAGGCGCGCTGCTCGTGATCCTCACCGCCGGTGACGACGTTGAGCAGCAGCCGTCCGGGAGCGTGCGCGGAGAAAGTCGCGGCCATCTGCGCGGCCAGCGTGGGGCTGACCAGCCCGGGACGGAACGCCACGAGGAACGCCAGCCGCTCCGACTCGCGCGCCAGCATCGCCGTCGTCAGCCACGCGTCCTCGCACCAGGCCCCGGTGGGGGTGAGAGCGCCGGCGAAGCCGAACTCCTCGGCGGCGCGCACGATCGACGACAGGTAGCCGACCGAAGCGCGGCGGTCGCCGGCCGCCGCGCCGGCGAGTTGCCCGTGCCCGCCGCCCACGATGAAGCGCGAGTCGCCGTAGGTGGGCAGGAACCAGTGAAGTGTGAGGGTCACAGTGTCTTTCCTTCCTTCCGCCCCGTCTCGGGCGCCGCCCGGGAAACCGGGTCAGATCTGGCCGTGGCGCGGCGGCGGAGTGCCCGACAGCAGCCAGCGGCCGACGTGCTGCACCTTCCAGCGGGCCGGGTCGTGAAGCGTGTGCGTGCGCGCGTCCCGCCAGTAGCGCGACAGGTTCAGCGAATCGGCCGCCGACCTCGTCCCACCCAGTTCGAACAGCGCCGACGACGCCTCCAGCGAGGCTCGGGACGCGGCGACCTTCGCCACGGCCGTCGCCACCGACGCCCGTGCGGTGGCGTCGCCGGTGGGCTCGCGCTCGGCCGCGTCGATCGCTTCCGCGGCCTCGCGCAGCAGCGCCTCGGCGGACCGGACGGTGATCTCCAGCTCGCCGGCCTGCTGGACGGTCAGCGGGTCCGCGGCCGCGGTCTCAGCGCCGCTCTCGAACCACGGTCGTGCCTTCGCCACGGCGGTCACCGCGGCGTCCAGCGCGCCGCGGGCGATGCCGGCGTCGAGCGCCGCGTGCAGCACCTGGGCGCGGGCGCCGTAGGTCGTCGGCCCGTCGAACAGCGTGCTGTAAGGGACGACCTCGTCGCCGTCCACGCGCACGCCGACGAGCCGGACCGTTCCGCTCGCGGTGGTGCGCTGGCCCATGCCGTCCCAGTCGTCCTCGACCGTGACGCCTTCGGCGCCACGGCGGATGTACGCCAGGGCCTTGCGCGGGAGGCCGTCCGGTAGCGGCGGTCCGTCGGCGAGAACCGCCCGCACGACCAGCCAATCCGCGAACAGCGCTCCCGTGCTGTAGTACTTCTCGCCGTCGAGGGTGTACCCGCCTTCCTCGCGGCGGCGCAGCGTCGTCGTGTCCTCGGCCGCCGTACGCCCGCCCCGCTCGGACTGGGCGTTGGCGAAGCGGGCGCCGGCCAGGGCCTCGGCGAAGTACCGGGCCTGCTGCTCCTCGGTGCCCTGGCGGCGCAGGGCCTCCAGGAACACGAAATGGCTGTGCGGGATCTGGGCGAGGCTCGCGTCGGCCGCGGCCAGCGTTCGGAACACCTCCGCGAGGGTCGCCACGTCCACCTCCGCCCCGCCGAACCGCGCCGGGACGGTGACGCCGAGGAGTCCGGACTCCGACAGCTCCGCGACCTCGGCGGCGGGCGGTCTCCGGTCGCGGTCGCGGTCGCCCGCCCGCTCGGCGAACGAGGCGGCGAGCTTGCGTGCGGTCTCCACGGCCTCGCCGCCGGAGCGGATCACGTGCGGGGTCGTCATCGGCCCGGTCCGGGGTGCACGAGCGCGGTCGTCGTCATGGGTCTCCCTTCGCGGACCCGGTCCCGCGGCGGAAGGGGGACCGCCGCGGGACCGGGGGGACGGATCAGTGCGTTTCCAGGGCGGCGCCCCGCAATTCCTGCCGGCGTCGCCGGGATCAGCGATAGAGCGAGAACTGCGGGGCGCGGCGGTTCAGCGTCCAGTCCCCGACCTCGCGCGCCTTGTAGGCGACGGGGTCGTGGAGCGTGTGGGTGCGCAGGTTGCGCCAGTGCCGGTCGAAGCCGTAGTCGCTGGTGGTCGCCCGCGCGCCCTGGATCTCGAACAGCCGGGACGCCGCCCCGAGCGCGACCTTCGTCGTCAGGTACTTGGCCTCGTAGACGGCGACGGCGGCCTCGGCGCGCTCCTCCTCGGTGAGCGACGGGCCGGTGTCCAGGGCCGTCTGGAGCGCCTCGCCCGCCCGGTCGGCGAGCAGGGCGGCGGCGCGGATCTCGCTCCGCAGCTCGCCCACGGTCTGCAGAACGTAGGGGTCGTCGGTGGCGCCGTCCACACCCGAGGTCTCCCACGGGGCCGCGTGCAGGCGCGTCCAGTCGAGGGCCTCGCGGAGCGCGCCCTCGGCCGTCCCGATGTAGAAGTTGACGAACGCGAGCTGCCAGTGCGGTGTGACGAGCGTCTGGTACGGGCTGAGCTCCCGGCCGGTGAGCGGATCGGGCCCGAGGATCTCCGAGCGCTCGACGCGGGTTCCGTCGAACTCGACGCCGCCGGAGTCGGTGAGGCGCTGGCCGATGTTGTCCCAGTCGCCCAGGGCGCGAAAGCCCGCGCGCCCTCCCGGCAGCGAGACGAAGACCAGTTCGCCCTCGTAGGAGGCGGTCACCGACAGCTGGTCGCCGAGGCTCGCACCGGACGCGAACGAGCGGCGCCCGTCGAGCCTGAAGCCGTCCCCGTCGCGGGTGAGGACGATGCCGGAGCCGCCGCGCGGGTTCTGCACACCGCCCCAGAAGAGCTTCTCCTCGCCGTTGCGGCGGGAGAGCGCGTCGGCCTGCTCCGGCGTGCCGAACAACGGCGCGATGCGGGTCTGGGCGTAGTGGTAGCCGATGAGGTGGGCGATGGAGGTGTCGCCGCGCGCGATCCGGCGGGTGATCAGGGACGCCTGCGCGTACGCCAGCCCGTCGCCGCCGTACTCGACTGGTTCCTGGACCTGCAGGAGGTCGTGTGCGCGCAGCAGTTCGACCTCGGCGCGGGGAGTTCCGTTGGCGCGGTCGCGTTCGGCGGCGGTGGCGCGCAGCTCGGCGGAGACGAGGTCTGCGCGCTCCAGGGCCGCGACGAAACGCTCGTCCCGGCTCTTCTGCTCGTTGGCGGTCTGCTGTTCGGTGGCGGTCTGCTGTTCGGTGTCGACGGACATGCTGCTGTGTCTCCTCAAGGGGGCTGCGGACGGGTCGTGGACGCGGCGTCGCGACACAACGCGCTGCAGGTCCTCTGCAGGTCGATGTGGCGGCGGCGGACGAGGCGCATGACCGCGTCAGGACCCGGTGCGCGCCGGCTCGCCGCGGTCGGCGTCCGCGGCCTCGAGTTCCCGCACCAGCGGCAGGACGCGCTTGCCGAAGTACTCGACGTCCTCCAGGTAGTGCAGGAAGCCGAGCAGGAAGAGGTCCACACCGAGGCGCTTGTAGGCGACGATGCGCTCGGCGATCTGCTCGGGCGTGCCGATCAGCCCGGTGCGGAAGCCGTCGTTGTACTGCACCAGATCGGCGAACTCTGAGTCCTGCCACATGCCCTTGCCGTCGGACGTCGACCGCCCGGCCTGCCTGACCGCGGTCCCGAAGCCCTCGACGGCGTCCCGGTCGGCCTTGGCGACGATCTCGCGCAGCACCTCGCGCGCCTCGGCCTCGGTGTCCCGAGCGATCAGGAACCCGTTCAGGCCGAACCGCACCCGCCGTCCGTGCAGCGCGGCCTCCGCGCGCACCTCGGTGATCTGCTCGGTCACGCCGTCGAAGTCCCTGCCGTTGCTGAAGTACCAGTCGGAGACCCGACCGGCCATCCGCCGGGCGCTGGTGGAGTTGCCGCCCTGGAAGATCTCCGGGTGCGGGCGGCCGGGGCTCTCGACCGGCTTCGGTCGCAGGTCGAAGTCGTGCAGGCGGTAGAAGTCGCCGCGGAACTCGGCGTGCTCGGACGTCCAGATCTCCCGCAGCACCCGGATGAACTCCTCACTGCGCCGGTAGCGTTCGTCGTGCTCCAGCCACGGTTCGCCGAGCTTGGTGAACTCGTCCTTGAACCAGCCGCTGACGACGTTCACCGCGGCCCGTCCGCCCGAGAGCTGGTCGGCCGTCGCGACGAACTTGGCGAGCACGCCGGGCTGCCACAGCCCCGGGTGGATCGCCGCGATCACCTTCAGCCGCTCGGTGGCGAGCAGCAGCGCGAGGCTGAACGCGGTCGACTCGTGCTGGTAGGCGGCGCCGTAGGACGCGATGTAGCGCACCTGGCTGAGCGCATACTCGAAACCGTTCTCCTCCGCCAGGACGGCGAGCTTCCGGTTGTAGTCGTATCCCCAGTCCGTGCGCTGCTCGATCTTGCTCACGACCAGGCCGCCGCTCACGTTCGGCACCCAGTAGGCGAACTTCACCGGCCCGGCGAGACTGTTGTCGATATTTCCTACTGACATAGTTGAGATTATGGAGTCCCGTCCCACCGCCGGTCAATGCGGCGCTGGTGACAGGCCGAGAGGGACCTGTCACCGGTGGCCGCCCGCCCGCGGAGACCTTCAGTGGCGGCGGCGTTCTGCGGGCTCCAGGAGAAGGACCTCCAGTGCCTGCGCGCAGGATTGGGCGTGCGCCAGGAACCAGGGGATGCGCGTGTCGGTGATGACCTCGGGCGTGGAGCGCAGCGCGAGCGCGTAGCGGACGTACCCGGCGCGGTCGAGCAGCGGCACGGCCAGCGTGCGCACACCCTCCGCCGACTCTCCGTCGTTCATGGCGTGGCCGGCGGCCCGGACCTTCTCGATCTCCGCGCGCAGCAGGCCCACGTCGGCGATCGTCCGGTCGGTCAGAGGCCGGAGCGGACCCAGCTCGGCCAGGTCGTCCTCACCGGGAGGCGCCCAGGCCAGCAGCACCTTGCCCAGGGCCGTGGAGTACAGGGGCCGGCGCAGGCCGATGCCCGTGTCGGTGCGCCGCACGGTCCCGCCGGCCAGCAGCAGGGCTTGGTCGCCGCTGCGGATCGCGAGGTCGGCGGTCGCGCCCGTGAGCCGGGTCAGGTGGTCGAGTTCGGGCGCGGCGCGGTGGAGCCCGTGCTGGTGGTAGGAGAGCAGGCCGAGTTCGGTGACCGAGTGGCCGATGCGGTAGCGGGCGGTCACCGCGTCCTGCGCGAGGAAGCCGGACGAGGTGAGCGTCCGGGCGAGCCGGTGGGCGGTCGAGGTGCTCAGCCCGAGGCGCCGGGCGATGTCGGACGCGGTGAGCGCGGTACCGCCGTCCCGGAAGCACAGCAGGACCTCGAGCGCGCGCAGCACCGTCTGGCTGCCCGGCGCGCGGTTCGTCGTCGGCATCAAAGACCTCCGATCGGGGCCCACGATGCAGTAATCCTGACCGGAGCCGTCGATTGGCGAACACCCTGGCCAGGACGCTGATCGACCAGGAAGTTTCCCATCATGTGAAATCCATGTTGAGTTGGTAGGTTTTACCGAGAATACTCCCGGCCATGGTCACCACGCATCCGGCGAACCTGTGGTTCACCCGCTGTCCCGTCCCCACCGCGACCGGCATCGCCGCCGACCGGGGATGGCTGGCGGACGAGTTCGCCGCCGACGGAATCGCGGTCCGCTCCCTGCAGGACGCGGGCACCGAGGACGTCCGCGGGGAGCACTACCGGCACCGGCTCGCCACACTCGTCCGGGAGGGTGGGAACGTTCCCGCCCTGTGGGCCAGGTCGAACGGCGCGCCCACGCGGCTGATCGGGCTCACCTGGTTCGAGGAGCGGCAGGTCATCGCCGTCCGGCCGGGCTCGGGCATCACCGAGCCCGGGGACCTCAAGGGCCGGCGGCTGGCCGTCCCGCGGCGCGCCATCGAGATCGACTTCTGGCGGGCCATGGCGCTGCGCGGCTTCGACGGGGCGCTGCGCCAGGCCGGGCTGACGCTGGCCGACGCCGAGCAGGTCGAACTCGACGGCGACGCCCTGCCGGGGCAGTGGGAGGCGGAACTGGCCGCCCTGCGGGACGAGCGGGTCGACGCCGTCTACACGAAGGGCTCGGTGGCCGTGGAGACCGCGGCCCGCTACGGCGCCGAGGTCGGCATCGACCTCGACTCGCTCCCGGACCGGCGGGCGCGGGTCAACAACGGCACGCCCCGTCCGATCACCGTCGATCAGCGGCTGCTGGACGACCATCCGGACCTGGTCGTGCGGTTCCTCGCGGTCCTGCTGGGCGCGGCGGACTGGGCCCACGACCACCCGGAGGAGCTGGCCCGGGTCCTGCAGGCCGAGACCGGGTCCGGCCCGGCCGGAGTGGCCGGAGCCTACGGCGCGGGTTACCACCGGAGGCTGCACGCGGAACTCGGCGCCGACCGCCTCGACCTGCTGACCGACCAGGAGGACTTCCTGCGCCGGCACGGCTTCCACGACGCCCGGGTGGACGTGTCCGCCTGGGCCGATCCCACACCACTGGCCGAGGCTCGCGGCCTCGTGCCGCGCCCCGCCTTCTCCCAGGAGTATTCATGACGCGCTTCCTCTCCCGCAGGCCCCTGCTCTCCGCGGGCGCCCTCGCGGTCCTGCTGGCCGTCGCGGGCTGCGGCGGCTCGGGCTCGAAGGCGGCCGCCGACGGGACGGTCGTCCTCCGGATCCCCGATCCCGGCAACTCCGGGGTGCTGGCGCTCGGCAAGAAGGACGGCAGCCTCGCCAAGGCTCTGTCGGCCGTCCACGCGAAGGTCGCCTGGACGGGGAGCACGGGACCGTTCGCCCCGGCCGCGCAGCAGATGAACGCCGGCCAGCTCGACTTCGCGCAGGGCTCGATCACCTCGGCGATCGCCGCACTGGCCCAGAAGCCGGGATTCGCGCTCTTCGCCCAGGTCGCGCCGGACAAGGCGGGCGAGGGCATCCTCGTCCGCAAGGACTCGACGATCACCTCGGTGCAGGGCCTGGTCGGCAGGAAGGTCGCGGTCAACAAGGGCGGCACGGCGGAGTACCTGCTGCTCAAGGCGCTGGAGTCGGCGGGGGTGAAGCCGGACCGGGTCACCCGCGTCTACCTCAACCCGGCGCAGACCGCCCCGGTCTTCAACTCCGGGAAGGTCGACGCGTGGGCCGCGTGGGCCGCGTACACGATCCCGGAGATCGCGTCCACGGGAGCCCGCTTCCTGGTGAAGGGCGGAGAAATCGACTCGCAGAACTACTCGGTCTGGGCGGTCCGCGCCAAGTTCGCCGAGGAGCACCCGCAGGTCGTCAAGGCGTTCTACCGGTACGTGCACGACCAGGGTCTGCGGCAGATCCAGGACCCGGCCCCCTTCGTCAACGTGTTCACGAGGTCCGGGCCGCAGGCGGTGACCGGGACCGCCGAGCAGCTCACCATCGCCAACGTCCGCCAGGGCGCCGCCGCCGCGCCGATCGGCGCGGCGGACCTCGCGAACTTCGCCGCCGTCGCGCGGTTCTTCGCCGACCAGAAGATCACACCGACGGTGGTGGACGTGAAGCCGCACGTCCTGGACCTGGCAGAGGACGGATCATGACCGCCGTCCCTGTCGGCCCGGCGCCCTCGGCCGGCCCGGCGGCGTACCCGGACCTGGTCGTGCCGCGGCCGCGGCTGCCGAAGCCGCGGCGCCGCGAGGTGACGCTCGCGCTGCGGACGCTCGGTCCGCTGGCGCTGCTCGGCGGCTGGTGGGCCGCCTCGGCCGCCGGTGTGCTCAGCCCCGACGTGCTCGCCTCCCCCGCGACGGTCCTCGGGGCCGCCGGGGAGCTGTGGTCGGACGGCCAGCTCACCGACGCGCTGCGCGTGTCGCTGACCCGCGCCGTGCTGGGACTGTCCTGCGGCCTCGCCGCCGGGCTGATGCTCGGGGTCGTCACCGGCTTCTCCCGGCTCGGTGAGGAACTGCTCGACTCGCCGCTGCAGCTGCTGCGCGCCCTGCCTTTCCTGTCGCTCGTCCCGCTGTTCATGGTGTGGTTCGGCATCGGGGAGACCGCCCGGATCGTCCTCATCGCCGTCGCCACCACGTTCCCGATGTACGTCTCGACGGCGGGCGGCGTCCGCAACGTCGACCGGCGGCTGCTGGAGGCGATGCGCTCCTTCGGGCTCCGCGGCTGGCCGCTGGTCCGCGAGGTCGTGCTGCCGGGGGCGCTCCCGTCACTGCTCGCGGGGTTCCGGCTGTCGATGACCCTCAGCGTCATCGCGCTCATCGCCGCCGAGGAGATCAACTCGACGTCCGGGATCGGCTACCTCATGACGCAGGCACAGAGCTTCTCCCGCACCGACATCCTCTCGCTCTGCGTCCTCATCTACGGGATCCTCGGGCTCCTCGCGGACCTCGTCGCCCGCGGCGCCGAACGGGTGCTGATGCCGTGGCGTCCGAGGGAGGCCGCCCGATGAGCGTCGCCGTGCACATCCGCGGCCTGCGCCGCGTGTTCGGGACCCGCGCCGTCCTGGACGGCCTGGACCTCGACATCGAGCGGGGCGAGTTCGTGGCCCTGCTCGGAGCGAGCGGCACGGGCAAGACGACCCTGCTGCGGATTCTCGGGGCGCTCGACCGCCCGGACTCGGGAACCGTCCTCGTGCCCGAGGCCCGGACGATCGTCTTCCAGGAGCCGCGGCTCGTCCCGTCCAAGCGGGCCCTCGGGAACGTGCTCGTCGGACTGCCGCGCGGCGCCGCGTCGCGCGAGCGCGGGCAGCGAGCCCTCGCCGAGGTAGGTCTGACCGAGCACGCGAACGCGTGGCCGCACACGCTGTCGGGCGGCGAGGCGCAGCGCGTGGCCCTCGCGCGGGCCCTCGTCCGCGAACCGGAGCTGCTGCTCCTGGACGAGCCGTTCGCCGCGCTCGACGCGCTGACCCGGCTGCGCATGCAGGACCTCGTCGGCGACCTCGTCAGCACCCACCGGCCCGCCGTCCTGCTCGTCACGCACGACGTGGACGAGGCCGTGCGGCTCGCCGACCGGGTCGCCGTGCTCCGGGACGGCACGCTGATCACCGACGAGACCGTCGGCGCGCGGCACCCCCGCGACCCCGCCGACCCGGCTCTCACCGCCCTGCGCCGCCGCCTGCTGACCGATCTCGGCGTGCGCCTCCCCGAGGAGCCGGGCGGCGCCCCGGAGCCGGACGGCGTCCGGCAGCCGACGGAAGGAGCGATGCGATGACCCGCTTCCACGTGGTCGTCCCCACCCGCGTGCCGGAACGGTCGGCGCTGCCGGGCTTCGTCACCGACGTCCGGCCGCCGGAGCGCGGGCCCGAGCACCGGCTCACCGCCCGCGCGGCCGAACTGGGCGGGCTGGACGGCGCCTTCGTCCCGTTCGACCCGGACGGCCACGACTCACTGATCCTCGCGCCGGCGCTCCTGCGCGACTCACACCATCTGCAGGTCACCGCGGAGTTCCACCCGGGGACCGCGACACCGGTCTACGCGGCGAAGCTTTCGGCGTCGCTGCAGCGCTACGCGGCCGGCCGGCTCGCCTGGCGGCTCGTCGTCGACCTGCCTCCGGCGGTCGCCCGCGCCCACGGCGACTACCTGGAGGGCCCCGCCCGGTACGCGCGCGCGGACGAGTTCCTGACGATCGCCAAGGGCGTCTGGAACCAGCGCGGCTACAGCCGTGAAGGCGAGTACTTCCAGGTGAAGGACGGCGGCTTGCTCCCTTCGCGCGTGCCGAGCCCGTTCCCGCGGGTCTATCTCTCCGGCACGTCACCGGAGGCGCTCGACCTGTCCGCCCGTCACGCCGACGCACACCTGCTGGACCCGGACGGCGACGTCTCGCTGGTACCGGACGGCGTGGACGCCGCCCTCCGCCTGTCGTTCCATCTCGCCTCGGAGGACGACGACCTGAAACTGGCCCGCGCCATCGCGCGCCGGCGAGAGGAGGGCGTCTCGGAGTTCTTCCTCGACCCGGCCGATCCGGTGGCCGACACCTACAGGCTGGCGCAGCGCGTCCTGCCGCTCGTGGAGAAGGAGGGGGCCGGGCATGTCCGTTGACGTCTACTGGCGGATCGCCATGGAGGGGGACGCTCCGGCGCTTCGCCTGGGCGACATCACTCGGGGCGGTTTCGGGCCGTACCTGCCGGGGGCGCTCGGTCCCGGGCTGCGCGGCGGCGAGCCGGACGGCCACGGCCCGCTCGACTACATGGCGGAGGTGGCGCGCGCCACCGAGGGAGCCGGTTTCGTCGGCGGCCTGATGCCCTCGTTCCCGGTGACCGACGACCCGTGGGCGGCCGCCGCTGCGCTGTCCGGTGAGACCTCCGCCTACCGCTTCATGATCGCGTTCCAGCCGGGCTTCCTGCATCCGGTGCAGGCCGCGCGGATGTCGGCGTCCCTTCAGGCCGCGACGGGCGGGCGGGTCGTGTACAACATCATCTCCGGCGGGGGCGGGCCGCAGCAGCTCTGGTGGGGCGACAAGGTCCACCACGACGACCGGTACGCCCGCACGTCCGAGTTCCTGGACGTCCTCAAAGGCGTGTGGAACGGCCCCTACGACCATGAGGGCCGGTTCTACCGCGTCGCGGGCGCGGCGCTGCCGCCCGATCTGCGCGAGCAGCCGTTCCCGGAGGTCTACTTCTCCGGCTCCTCCCCCGCGGCGATCGCCGCGGCCGGACGCCACGCCGACTACTACCTCTCATGGCTGGAGCCGTTCGACGCCCTGGCGGAGAAGTTCGCGCTCGTCCGCGAGCACAGCGACACGCCGCCGAAGTTCGCGGTGCGCGTGGACGTCCTCGCCCGGGAGACCGAGGAAGAGGCCTGGGAGGAGATCCGCGAGGGCTGGGCACGGGCCGGTGACGCCGAGCGCACTCCGGACACGAGCGAGTCCGTCGGCTGGCAGCGCGGGCGTTCCTTCACCGCCGGCGCCGTCGACTACCGGGACCTGGAGGTCCAACCGGGTGTCTGGGGCGGCTTCAACCGGCTCCGGCCAGGCCCCCTCTTCGGCCTGGTCGGCGACTACCACCAGGTCGCCGAACGGCTCGACGAGCTCATCGGCCTCGGTGTGGACGCCTTCATCCTCGCGGGCGTGCCGCACCTGGAAGAGGCCCGGCGCATCGGCCGCCACGTCCTCCCACTGCTGAAAGGAAACAAGTCATGAGCCTGCGTGTGGGCTACTTCCCGCAGAACAACTCGCTCTGGGTACTGCGGCACCGGGGCATCCTCGAGCGCGCCGTCCCTGACGTGGAGTGGGTCGACCTGCGCTCGCTGCCCGCCGGCGAACGGCCCGACCCCACCCGCGGCCTGCCGTCCGCGCACGGCGACCACCTGTTCGACGGCGGCTACGACTTCATCGGCACCGGCTCCACGCCGCCGGTCACCGCGCAGGCCAAGGGGCACGACGTGGTGTACGTCGCGGTGTCCGGTCCGCGGATCGAGAACGGGCGGCTCGTCGTCCGGGAGGACTCCCCCGTCACCTCGCCCGCCGACCTCAAGGGGCGCAGAATCGCCCTCGGCCACGGCTCCTGGCAGACGACCCTCGTCCTTCTCGCGCTGGAGAAGGCCGGGCTCAACTGGAGCGACATCGAACCGGTCGACGCCTACGGCAACGCCGCTGAGCTGTTCCTGAAGGGCGACGTGGACGCCTGGGTCGGCTCCTACCCGTACCTGACCGGCGTGGAGCGGCGCGTCCCGGTACGCACGGTCATCGAGACCGACGGTCTGTTCAGCCACCGTTCGCTCTGGTTCACCAGCCGGGCGTTCGCCACCAAGCGCCGCGACGAGCTCGCCGCCATCGTCTCCGCGCTGCAGGAGTCGGACGCGTGGGTGCGGCAGAACCCGCGCGAGGCGGCCGAACTCTTCGCCTCCGACGACGGAGGGAGCCTCGACGCGTGGGAGCACGCGCTGCGCACCCGCCCATGGGGCCTGCTGCCGGTGGACGACGGTTTCGTCACCGAGCAGCAGCACGCCGCCGACCTGTTCCACGCCAACGGCCTGATCGAGCGTCCGGTCAGAGTGGCCGACGCCGTCCTCCCAGAGGTCAACGAGCTGGTGTGAACACGATCGACTACCCGTAGGTCACCCTGCGCATCAAGATGCCGCAGGCGACGACGAGGCGCGCGCTGGTGACAGTGGCCGTGCACCCGCGATAGCTCACCGCTTCCGGTCGGAGGATGCAGGAACCTCACCCACCCTCTTGGCTCCGACCGAGCCGCGTCCTTCTCTCCCCGTTCCGCGTCCTGGGGCGCGAAGCGGCATGGGCAGTGCGGAGGCCGGTTTCGGTCGGAGTGGTTGGCCGACCACGGCAACCGAGGTGATCGCCGGGGCGTCCCCACTGCACAGCGCAGAAGCGGGGAGGAGTTCATATGCGGTTCGTGAAGCGTTTCGCGATTCCCATGGCGGCGGTGGCGGGAGTGGTGCTCGCCGGAGCGCCGCCCGTCTTAGGAGCGGAGGCGGACTGGCGGAAGGTGCCGCACTCAAGCGCGGAGGGAACTCTCAAGGACGTCGCCGTGCTCGGCGGAAGCGACGCGTGGGCGGTCGGGGAGAAGCACCCTCCGTACGAGTCCGCCGATCCGGTCGCCGAGCACTGGGACGGCACGTCCTGGAAGGAGGTGACGGTTCCCGACACGCCGACGGGCACGGGCAGCCTCGACGGTGTCAGCGCCGTGGCGTCCGACGACGTCTGGGCCGTCGGCGACAGCACCGGTCTCGGACCGGTGATCCGGCACTGGGACGGTGCCGCGTGGACAGCGGTCCAGCCCGCCGCGCCACCCAACGGAGCGCATGTCGGGGCCGACCGGCTCAACGACATAGCGGCGGTCTCCAAGACGCTGGCATGGACGGTCGGATCCTTCTCCGACCGGAACACCCCCGGCCCGGTCACCCTGGTCGAACGCTGGGATGGGACGAAGTGGTGGCGGATGACCTCCCCGAACCCGGGTCGTCTCAGCAACACTCTTCAAAGCGTTGCCTCCCTCTCGGCGACGAACGCGTGGACCGTCGGGTGGTACCTCAGCGACGCCGGCAACAACGTCGCCCTCGTCCTGCATTGGGACGGCCGCGCCTGGACCAGAAGCCCAGTGACCCTCCCGTCGGGCAACACTGAACTCCAAAGCGTCACCGCCGTCTCAGCCAACAATGTGTGGGCGGTCGGCAACCATGAGGGCAGACCGCTGGTGATGCACTGGAACGGCACTCGCTGGCGCGTCCTGCCGGAGCCCGCGCTGACCGAGTCGTGGCTGAGCGCCGCGGCTCCGGACGGCAGGGGCGGGGTCTGGGTCGGCGGCTACCACATGACGGACGGCGGGGTGACGAGCAGACCGCTGTTCCTGCACTGGAACGGCACCGCCTGGACCACCGGAACCAGCGAGGAGGCCGAGGGGACCGTCGAGGGACTCACCCGCGTAGGCACCTCGATCTGGGCCGTCGGAACGACCTCGCCCTGCACCTGCTTCGTCGCACCCCCACTGGTCGAGGTCAACGGCCCCGTCCCGCAGTGACGCCGCACCCCGCGGATGCCGCCAGCACGGGGCCGCGGTTGTCGATGCCCTTGCCGAGGGCGGGCTGCCGCGTGCTGGAGTGGTCCTCGGGGTCAGCGCAGCACGGCAAGTTCGGTGACCATAATCAGGATGCGCTGCGAACCGTCCCGGCCCAGTAAGCCGGTGAGTGCGCCAACCCGGTCGGCTATTCCGAAGGAGGGGCAGACAGCCTGGTCGGTGAGCCCGGGGCATCGGGCGCCGAGTACCACGGGGCGAGCAGCCTATCCATAAGGACGTGAAGGTGCGCGCGGAATGACTCGACGACCTCTGGCTGAGCCGCGTCCCTCATTCCCTGATTGGGGCTGAGAATTCCCGAGCCCAGGAAGCCGTGCACGCACCAGACCATGGTGCCGAGAAGGTAGTAGGTGTTGACGTCCGGGGGGACCGCGTCTTTTATCCTGCGGGCGGCGAGTTGGAGCAGCGGCCGAGCGTACTGATCCTCCATGGTGGAGAAGTCGGCGGCGTCGGCCACCCAACGATGTGCCCACAGTGCACGGTTCTGCGGGTTCGCCACGTGAAAATCGAGATAGGCGTCGACGATCTCGTGCACCGCCGACCGCGCGGAGTCCGCCCGGGACACGGCAGCTTCCAGCATTTCCCGTTCCGCCTCGAATGCCTGCCGCATGACCTCCTGGTAGAGAGCGCGCTTGTCTCCAGCCACCTCGGCGACAACCGCGGAACCGACGCCGAGGACGTCACTGATCAGCTGCAAGGAGGTCCCGTCATAGCCGAGTTGCCCGAACAGGCGGGCGGCGACCTCAAGGACGTGTGAGCGCGCGATCTCATCCGACACAGTTTCACGCTACGCATCGTTCGGTGAGGCAAAGCCTGCGCCAGGGCAAGAGCCCGGCACCAGAGGGCAAAGACGACGTTGAGGCTCCCGTAGCAGGTCAGCTGCCTCAGCAAGCCTCGCGGCAAAGCGAGCAGGGGGCCATGGGGGCTACAGCCCCGTCCCGCAGGTCGACCCTCGCCAGAAGCCGCGCCTCATCGAGATCATCGGCAATCTCCGCGACCGGATCGCCGAGGCCCCGCATCCCAGCCCCGCCCCTTGCGGGCCCGCTCTAATCCAGGGTCTGTCCGGCGAATCTTTCCGGGCTCGGCGCTCCTGGCACGGCTGCGTTACTGGCCGACTTCAGGTCGGGCTCACGCGAGGGTTGGCCATCTGTCGGCGGCCCACTCCAGCCATCCCGGCCATCCAGGAGGTGGACCTCCTAGCTCTTGTCCATCGAGTTCCGTGGCGTCGGGCTCCTCGAACAGCGTTCCTCAGTGCAAGAGGTCTGTCTCGCTCATCACGAACGTCTGATCAGGGGTGGTGGCCTGGCGATGGGCGATCCGAGCACGTTGGGTCTCATGATCCACCGGCACGTACACGAGTTGACAGGACGCGCTCACAGACATCACCAACCAGCGGATCGCGCACCTCTCGACACGAGACCAGCATCCGAAATCCAGGACCACGCTCGTTCCCAGCTTCAGCGCCTCCAGACCGAGCCAGAGCAGCCGTCCTTCCAACACGTCGCGCTTTCCGGCCGGCTGCGGATCGCCGAACAGCGGGCGCATCCACTCATCAGGCGTCAGCCGCAGCGCGTTGTGCTCCTCGGCCAACTGTCGAGCTCTCGTGGTCTTTCCGGCCCCGGGCAAGCCGACTGTCAGGAACAACGTCGTCACGCCCAGATCTTGTCACGCAGGCCAAGTGATCAAGGATTGAGCAAAGGTCGATCGAAGCCACGGTGACGGTGCGGTGGCAGACTTAGCCGGGACGGTTGGCCCACTGGTCCTTTGTGCGGCTCCGCAGCTGCCTCTCCTAGATTCAGGCCGCCTTCCCTTAGTCCGGAAAGGACGCCGGGCACCGACTGCCGCGGAGTGGGCCGAGATGGGGACCAGGTCCCCTCATCCTCGGCTGAGCAAGCCTGGGTCGGCCCCGAACCGGCAGGTGGTAGGAGGCGGCGGCGCTGTTCCGCGCTACTGCAACGCGGCAAGGCCTTTCTGCAGGTCCTCGCGGGTCATGACCGGGTTGATCTCGATCTTCGCGCCCAGTTCCTGGAAGAGCGGCTCGGCGATGGTGGGTATCGCAGCGGGGTCCTGGAGATCGAAGACGAGGATGCAGCACCGCCCGCCGTCGCCGGGGCCGAAGTACGCCGCCTCGGGATCGAGCCGGTCCATCAGTGACTTCACGATCTCCGGCAGCCTGCCGGTCTTGATCGCGCCGTTCGAGACCTGAGTGTCCATGACCGCTCTCAGCATGACTCTCATCGCGTTCTCCCCGGGCGTCCGGGCCGGCGCGGCCCCCTCCGCACCTGCGTAAACCCGGTGCCGTCCCACCCACTCTCCTACCGGCGCGTAGCGGAAACACCCCCGAACACGTCCCCTGCGGACATCGTTATGGGAGATCGTTCGACTGCGGGAGGTCGGCCGTCGCTGAGGTGGCTGATGGTCGTTTCAAGTTGGTCCGCCGTCAAGTCCACCACCCCATCGCGGCGTCGTGCACCGGGACGTGCGCCAGCAGCCGCTCCCAGGTCTCGCCGCGCTCCAGCGACGGAATAGCTGACTGAGCGTCCGCCACGGCCCATAGCGTTCAGGCACGTCCCGCCAGTCTGCGCCAGTGCGGTGCCAGTGACGTAACTCGCCGATCCTGCGATCGGTTACTGGTGAGAGGTCACCACATGGCCCGCACGCCTGCGACCAGCATGGTAAGTGCCGACTCGAACAGCGCGTCGGGAGATTCGTTCGCCGACTCGGCCGCCAGGCGTCGCAGGTGCTGGAACGCCGCGGCGTGCGCCTCGGTGGGTACGCCAGACCAGGCGCCCGGTCCAGGCCGGGTGGCGGACGATCATGCCTGACGTCCCATAGTTCGGCGACCCCGGCCACCTGAAGCACGGTGATGGACCGGGCGCGGTAGGCGTCCTGCGGCGAGAGGCCCAGGTCGAGGAAGAAGCCCACCATGCTGTCGTCGGTCTGCAGCCGGCGAGGCGAACGGGGTGAGGTCCTCGGCGCGCGCGAGCGCCAGCATGGGCCGCTAAGGCGTCACCAACTGGTCGCCCACGCGTTCGTGACCCGGAAGGTCAACGAGCCGCAGGGCGGGGTCATGACCACGATTCCCGGTTGGTTGGGCGACGCGTAGGTCGGCTGACTGGAGACGACGAAGCTTCCGGGCGGATTGGGGAAGGGAAGCGCGCAGAGCCCCTGCACGCGATACCAACTGCCCCCGGAAGGGTTGCCCTGGCAGCTTCCGATGCCGCGGCCATCGGCCGTTAACGCGGCCCAGCAGCTGGGCGACGGTGTCGCTTGAGCAGGCGCCGCGGTCAGGGCAGTCACGGTGGCACCAATGCCCACCAGCGCCACCGCCGTGAGAATCCGTCGCTTCATGCGCTCACTTCCTTGCTGGAGATTGAAGGGATGTCGCAGCACTAATGCGCGTTGCAGAGCCGGTAACACAGTCGTCTGGTATCCAGACTAAGCCGATCCTGGCTGGCCACAGGGATCGGTCTATATCTCTTAATGGTGATGCGACGAATCTCCACGTCACCCCGGGTGTGGCTCGGAAGGCCGGACGGATTGTTCGGGCAGATGCCCCAGCCGATCTCGCCGTTGCCCAAGTAGTAGACGGCCTTGCAGGCCCGGCAGAAGTGCCAGCCGATCTACACGTTGCCGGCTCGGTGGACTTGCGCAATGTATAGGCGCTGCCGCCGTTCTGATAATGGCTGTGTGGTCCCACAGATGGGTGATGAGTCTCGCGGGTAGGACCGTCCTGCGCGACCAGCACGTCTTTTACTTCCCCAACACCGCGCACCTCACCGACTACCTGCTGACCGGGCCCAAATACCAGCCCGCCGCAGAGCGGCGCGGCGAACCCGTTGCGCTGCAGGGCAGCTGGAACAGGCTGGCCGACGACGGGACCGTCCAGCCCTGAATCCCTCGCTGTGGGCTCCGCTCAACGGACAGCTCACCGACCGCTCCGGCGTGAACTGGGCGCTCGGCATCGCCGTGCGGTATTCCGCTGCCTGACTGACATGCCGAACGCGGCGAGCGAGGTGGGCCCTCGCCGCCGCTTCCATGCACCTCGCGGACCGTGCCACGCCGCGGCGCTCAGTCCAGAACCGCAGTGGCCTCCACCTCGACGAGCACACCCGGCTCGAACAACACCTCAACGCCGATGAGCGACGCCGGCGGCATGGGCGAGCCGATGCCGATCTCGTCGGCCACAGATTCGACGCCGGCCATGAACTCCGCGATCTTTTCCGAGCTCCAACGGGCCACGTAGAACGTCAACCGCACCACGTCGTCGAAGGTCGCACCGGCACCGGCGAGTCCAGTCGCCGTGTTCCGCAGGGCTTGCGCGACTTGCCCGGCCAGGTCGGACGGGATCGGCGAACCGTCGGGTTGGTGGGCGACTTGACCTGCGACGTAGACGTGCCGGGTTCCGGTGGCCACGGCCACGTGGTGATACGGGGCGGGCTGAAGCATCCCCAGGGGAGTGAAGCGCTGAACGGTCATGACGAATGTTCCTTCCTTAGGTATCGTCAAGATACTTAGGTGCGAGAAGACACTTCAACGAGACCAGGTTTCACGATGGATACCCCTGCAGAGCTGCGGATCAGCACCGCGCACCGAGAGCTCCTCGACCAGGTGCTCGACAAGTGGTCGCTCAGCATCCTGAACGAGCTGTGCGAACGCCCCTGCCGCTTCAACGAGCTCCGGCGCGCCATCCCGGAGGTCACGCAGAAGTCGCTCACCGGAACGCTCCGCCGGCTCGAGCGCAATGGCGTCGTCGAACGCGAGGTGACCTCGACCCGCCCGGTCGCCGTGACCTATAGCATCACGCCGCTAGGCAAGACCCTCCGCGGCCCGGTCGACGTGCTTCTGGCGTGGGCGGACCGGCACCTGCCGGCCATCGAGGCCGCACGGGACGCATTCGACCAGGCGGACCACACCTGACCGCCGCGCCGGGCAGGCACTGAAGGCGGGCACTGAGAGACCGACATCGGCGCTCAAGCCATCCGCCTGCTGGGATCTCGGGTCCCCGTCGCCGGGCGGCCCCCAGGCTGACTTCAGGAGTTCATGCGCACCCACACCCGCAGGCGCTACACCTACGGCCCGACGGCACCCGCGTCCCTTTCGAGGAATGGGTCCCGCCCGGTAACACCAAGCCGTCGCCCTGTGCACCAGGCCCCCGGCAGGAGCGAATCAGCGGGTCAAGCGGCTGACTACGTCCACACGGTGCCCACCAGTCGACACCTGCCATGGAGCCACCCCCGCCCAGCCTTCAACAGCGAGGCGCTGACCGCCGCTATCACCGTCCTGTCCCGTGCTGTCCGGGCCGGTCTTCGCGGTCGTCGGTCAGCGGCTGGCCAAGCGCATGCCGGTGGGGTTCTCGTGGCACTGGGGACCTTGCTGTTCTTTGCCGGTGCGGTGTTGCTGGCCGTCAGCGCCTCGCCCGACGGGCGCTACGTCACGCAGGTCCTGCCCGGCTGGGTCGTCATCGGCGTCGGTAGCGGCTTGGCCTTTGCCTAGCGTGATCACCGCCGTCACCTTTGACCTGCAGCCGCCCTCAGCGCCGTCACGGCGCGCGGCCTCACACCCAGAGCCGGGAAGCGTCGATGCGGGCCGCTGGCGGCGAGCGGGCCGCAGCCCGTGGACGCCACCCTGGCGACCGCTCTCACCATGATCGGTCCCGCGAGTGCCGCAGCCGTGATCCACACGAGCGCCCGCACGCCGGACGCCCCGCAGCGTCCACCACGGCGCCCTCACAGCGGGCCGACGGTTCGTTCATCGCCGTCTTCTCCTGCTACTGGCGTCCCGAAGTCAATCCGCTCAGGAAGCTGATCTCCGAATCGAAGGACTTCGGTGGCGGAACGTTCGAGATGCCCCTTGCCGCCCGTCTGAGCGACTCCGCCATTCGGCGTACGACCCGTGAAGTCCGGATGGAGGCCCTGGTGGGCGACTCGGCGCAGGCGAGGTGCCCTGCTCTGGCGCAGGGAGCCGGTTGCACGATGTCCGACGCCTACACCCTGGCGGTCACCGCCACCGAGGCGGATGGCGACGACGACGAGATGGCGTCGCGCTGGACCGGTGGTGATGGCCGGAACGGCCCGTCACCGACCGTTGCCAGCGGCGATCCGCCGACATGGCGGCCACCCGCGACATGTCGAGGGCAATCCGCTGGAGACCAACGCTCGTGGTCTAGGCCGGTTGATTTCCGTACCGCGGAGCGGAGGCCGTCCGCGCCGCCCGCCAGGTCGGGCTTCCGCGTTTCTCTCGAAGCGGGCTTGGCAGTGCCGTGGGGGTCGGCCGAGGTCACCTCGGAGCCGGTGACGATCTCAACTCGGCGGACTGTCGGTTTCGGCGCCGCACAGGCCTCGCTGCCTGCGCCAGGAACAGCGCGTCGGGCTCCAGGGGTGACCGCGCTCCGGTCGCTGCCTCCGCGCACAGGTCGGGCCAGTCGTCACCGACCGGTGGCCGATGGCCGGCAAACGCCACCAGACCGCAACTTAACCCTTTCATGGGTTTGCATGGGGATTTACGCCAATAGTGTGGGTGGCCATCGGTCAGAGCAACCTGGGCGGCGACGCCGGGTGGGATGGTGATGGCTTCAGCGGGACCGAACGAGGCGACCAGATGGCAGCTGTCCAAGCCCCCCGCGGAGGCGACGAGCTTCGTTGGGCGAAGCCGAGAGTCGGCCGAGGTCAAGCGTCTGCTGTCCGCGTCCCGATTGGTGACGTTGACGGGGGCTGGTGGAGTCGGCAAGACCAGGTTGGCCGGTCGGATGGCCACGAGCTTGGAGCGGGAGTTCCCCGACGGGGTGTGGATGGTCGAACTCGCCAACCTCGATGAGCCCGAACTCCTGACCACCACGGTCATGGAGGTGCTCAAGATCAGGGATTGGTCCGGCCGGCCGCCCTTGGAAGCGCTGATCGAGAATCTGCGTGACAAGCGCATGCTGGTGGTGCTGGACAATTGCGAGCACCTTCACCACGCGTGTGCGTTTCTGGCCGAGAATTTGCTGCGCTCGGCCTCAGGGTTGCGAATTCTCGCCACCAGCCAGCAGGTTCTGGGGATCGCCGGGGAACAGACCCTGCCCGTCCCGCCACTGCCACTGGACCAGCGGACTTCACATCGGAATGCCGCCACGCCGCGCGCCACGGAGGCGGCCGAGTTGTTCGCCGACCGCGCACGGGCAGTGCTGCCCGAGTTCACGCTCACCGAGGCCAACCAGGAGGCGGTGGAGTTGATCTGCCGGCGCCTGGACGGGTTGCCGCTGGCCATTGAGATGGCGGCGGCACGCCTGCGCGGGCTCTCGGTGGAGCAGGTGCTGGAACGACTCGACGACCGCTTCCGGCTGCTCACCCGAGGATCGCGGGCGGAACTGCCGCGGCACCAGACGCTGCAGGCGCTGATGGATTGGAGTCACCAACTCTGCGACCAGCAAGAACGCAGCGTGTGGGCGGGAATGTCGGTCTTCAGCGGGGGTTGCGATCTGGAGGCCGTCGAGGAGGTGTGCTCGGGCGAAGGCGTCGAGCGAGCGGACGTCGTCGACGTGGTCGCCGCGCTGGTCGAGAAGTCGATTGTGAGCCGTGAGGAGCAGGCGGGCAGGGTCCGGTATCGGCTGCTGGAGACGCTCCGGCAGTACGGCCGAGAACGGCTGGCCGAATCCGGGCGAGATGCCGAGCTGAGACGCCGCCATCGCGACTACTACCGGAAGCTGGCGGCCAAGGCGGATGCCAGCCTGTTCGGCCCTGACCAGATCGCATGGCTGAGCAAACTCCAAGTGGAGCACAGCAACCTGCGCGCCGCCCTGGAGCACTACCTGTCCGACCGCTCCGGCGTCCGCGCGGCACTCGGCATGGTCGCCGACCTGCTCTACCACTGGATCACAAGCTACTACCTGACCGAAGGACGGCACTGGATCGACCGGGCCCTGGATCGCGCCCCCGCTGCCGACGAGCCTCGCGCCCGGGCCTTGTGGTGCGCCAGCTGGCTGGCGATCATCCAGAGCGACCTCGAGACCGCGGCCGCGATGCTGGAGGAGAGCAAGGCGATCGGAGAGCGACTCGATCTCGAGCACGTGCTCGGCTATGTGGCCGTGTTCTCCGGAATGGTCGCCATGGGTCGTCAGGACGTGAAGACAGCGATCGTCCTGTACCAGGAGGGCATCGACCGGCACACCCTTACGGGCGACCCGGTCGGCCACGTGCTCGCCCTGGTTCGCCTCTCACTCGCCTATTCCTATTTGGGCCAGACGGCGGCCGCCGTCTCGCTTGGTGAAGAGGGGCTCGCCATTTGTGACGCCCACGGGGAGACCTGGCATCGGTCGTACACGATGATGGCCCTGGGAGTCGAGAGATGGCTGGAAGGCGACACGGCCCGCGCAACCGCGCTGGAGCAGGACAGCCTGCGCGCCAACCGCTCCCTGGAGGACCCTTTCGGTATGGGCCTCAACTTGGAGGTCTTGGCCTGGGTGGACGCCACCGAGGGGCGGCATGCGCGAGCGGCGAGCTTCTTGGGAATCGCCCAAGCCCTGTGGAACGCCCTCGGCGCTCCCCTCTCCGGGTACGGGCACCTGGTGCGATACCACGACGCCTGCGAGGAAGAAGTCCGGCGCGCACTCGGCCCTTCGAGATTCCTCAAGGAATTGCACCGGGGGCTGGAGATGCCCTTCGAGGAAGGGGTCGCCTATGCCCTGGGCGAGTCCTCGGCCGCTGGCACCGAGAGCACTGATCCCAGCACGTCCTCGCCGCTGACCCCACGGGAGGCGCAGATCGCCGGCCTGGTGGCGGAGGGAGCGAGCAACAAGGAGATCGCCGCCTGGTTGGTGATCTCGACGCGCACCGTCGAAGGGCACATAGAGCACATCATGAACAAACTCGGCTTCAACTCCCGCGTGCAGATCGCGTCCTGGGTCTGGAGGCAAGGGCGGGGAGACGAGGCGAGCCCTGGCGGCTGAGTACGCCTGGGTCAGCATCCGACGTTGGTCACCGTGCCGTTCGTGTGCACTATGCGGGCACGCAACTCCCGGGCCTCCAACCAGGTGATGGCAGCGTCTCCCAAGGAGAGGGCGGCGATGCTGGCGGTCTTGGCGGCGACGCAGCGAAGACCGAAGACCGACACCGCATGCCAGGACTGATCACTGGCCGGCAGCGACCGCGCCGGTGCCTGTCCGGGCTCGCGAGCCTGCGCCGCCAGGACGGAGGTGGCCAGTCCGCCAGGCGTCCGCAGCACGAGGCTCATGCCACGGAAAGCTCCGTCGTCCTGCTCACGGCGACCGTTGGTCACCTGCACCGGCCAGCCCGAGACGGGCACCGGTCCCGCGGTCGCGAAGCTGCCCGGAAGGCAGACGCAGACTCCGCATCCAGCCAGTCCGGCCGCGGATTCGGCTGCCCTGTCGGCGGCGAACGCCTGCGCGATCCCCCACAGGTCGAGAGTCGTCCCCGGGGGCGTCATCACCGTGCCGGGCGGTTCGTCGATCACGACACTCCGGTTTCCGGCGGGAGAATCGCCTACGACGGGATCGACGAGCCCTTCCGTCAGGTCGAACGCGTGGAGCGCCGTCCAGAGCACGGCCAGGAAAGTGGCGCTGACCCGCACTGGAGCGCCACTGGCGGCGTTGACGCGCGCAAGATCCGACCCCTCCTGGACGAACGCGGCATCGAAGTCGGCGACCACCGAGTCGACAGCGCGCCGGGCCGCATCGAGGCACTCGGGCTTCTCGACCATCACGGTGGCCAAGGAACCCCACAGGGGGAAGTCGTCCCTTCCGAAACTCATCGAACCGCTCCAAAGATCTAGAACAAGACGCCTGGTTCCGCCATAGGAACCGGCTCCTCTCCAGCATGCTCAGCGGACCCGAGAAACCGGGAGGGGGAAAACCCCTATATCGCTCCGAGAGCTACCCACCTGTCTATGGACAGGTTTTGCGCAGGTCTGAGCAAATACAGCTCCGATGCTCCCGATCGCATCAGGGGAAAGACCTGCGGGACGCTGGTCAAGACGCCTGGCGGAGGGCGATGCAGAGCGCCTGGTGCCGGTCACCGGCAACAGGCCCCCAGGCCGGACGTCCGGCTCCCGTTCGCGGGCCTGTAACACCCGCGCGGACATGGTCGAGCCGGCGGTTCCGTCCCGCGCCCCCGGCTACCTCGACCTGTTCGTCATCGGGTTCGACAACCGCGCCTGGAGCGAGTTCCCGAACGACCGGCGTTGGCTGGGGCTGACCTGCGCGGTTCCGTGGGCGGCGGCGCGAGCGACCTACCGCCCTGTCCGTCCTCCTGCTCTGGGAGTGTCGCTGGCACTCTTGACGTGAAAGTACTCGCTGTTGCAAAGTACTTCGCAAGCGCAAGACGACGGAGGCATCGTGGATTCACAGTCCCCCGACCAGATGCTCGACGAGGTGGCCAGGCTGCGGCGGCTCACCCGTGCCCGTGCGCGCGGGGCGGCGGTCCCGCTGATGATCTTCGGCCTGCTGACGCTGGCCTCGATCCCCCTGTACTCCCACCCCTTCCACGCGATGCAGACGCTGCCGGACGGCGGCAGCGTGAGCAGACCCGGTTCGACCAGCGGCTACGCGGGCCTGGACGGGTTCGACCGATCGGGGGCCCTCTCGATCGCGTTCTGGCTGGTCACAGGACCGCTGAGCTACCTGGCATGCGCCTGGTGGTACCGGCGACGGGCCGCCCGCGTCGGCCTCACCGTGCGGTGGCAGCCCTGGGCGTACGTGGGCACGGCGCTGTTCGCCGTGTTCTTGCTCGCCGTATTCGCACAGAACCACGGCGCCCAGAAGGCGCCTCCGCCCCTGGGAGAAAGTTTCGTGGCGAGTGCCGTGGTCAGTCCTTTGCTAGCGATCGCGCTCGGGTTGCTGGTCCTGGCCAAGGTGGAGCGGAGCCTGGGGGTCGCGGTCTGCGCTCTCGTGTACGGGGGGCTGTGCGTCATCATGAACGGCTACGGCCTCGGCCAAATCCCTGCTTGGCTCGTGCCCCCCTCCGGCGGCATGATCGATGGAATGCTCAACCCGGCACAGAACCTGATCCTGCTGGCCGCCGTCCTGCTGGTCGGCGCGCTGGTCGTCCAGTTGCGGGCGTGGGCGCGACTGCGTTCGGTCACCGCAGCGGCCCCAGTCCAGGCATGAGGGAGACCAGCGGGCAGCCAGGGGCACCGCACCCCACGCAAGGCCTCAACGACACCGTCCACCATCGCACCCGTCTCGGCATCATGACGGTGCTGCGCGAGATCGACCGTGCCGAATTCGGGTATCTGCGCGACACCCTGAACCTCACCGACGGCAATCTGTCCCGACACCTACGGACGCTGGACGAGGCCGGCTATGTGGAGATCCACAAGGGCTACCACGGACGCCGTCCCCGGACCTGGCTCAGTCTGACCCCGAAGGGGTCACGTGCGCTGGCAGAGGAGTTGGCCGCCCTGCGCGATCTGGTCGCCCGGCTCGACCGCGTCACGGACTCCACGGAGACAGCCGAAGGCAAATGATGTGGTCGGCCCCTCGGAACCCACGGCCGGTACGGCCTTGAACGACGGCGAGATCGGCCTAGGCGTCGCACGACGCGATGCCTGGGCCGATCAGTTGAAGCAGTCCTGGGCCTTGAGGCGATCTTCGCAGGCGGCGCAGGCTGCGACGATCCCGACGAGCCTGCGCTTTGCACCGGCCCCTCGTCGTCGAGAAGGTCGACCACCAGGGAACCCGCCTCCGAGGGCCTGCTAGATGGTTGTCGCCTCTGGTCAATTCATCAGGTTTCAGCCCGCGGTTCTTCGTGGGCACGGAATCCCGGCACCCCGCGAGTGGGCGCGCCCTGAACGGCGCCCTGGGACCCTTGGCGGCGACCTTCGGTTAGGGGTCGTGACAAATGGTGAAGACCTTCCTGACGTCCTCGACTCGGTCGACGGGGGGTGAGACATGGCGCCGACCGGCACTCAGAGCACGACCACCGCGCTGTCCGACACTGCGGGGCATCGTGCCGCGACGTGGCCGTACCTGGTGATTCCAGGGGTGGTCACGCTCGGCATGTGCATGTGGCGGATCAGCGTGCCCTCGTACTGGCGGGACGAGTCGGTCAGCGTGACCGTCGGGCGCGGCGGGCTCGGCGCGCTGACGAGCTTCATCTCCCGCATCGACGCGGTCCACGGCCTGTACTACCTGCTGATGCACCTGGTGACCAGGCTGGGAACGAGCGAAGTGATCACCCGCACGCCCTCGGCGGTGGCCTCCGGCGTGGCGGCCATGGGGATCGCCGCCATCGGCGGGCGGCTGTACTCGGCCAAGGCGGGCCTCTACGGCGGGCTGCTGTACGGCCTGCTGCCGATCACCAGCCGGTACGGTCAGGAGGCTCGCCAGTACGCGATGGTCAGCGCGGGCGCCGTCCTGGCCACGTACTTCCTGGTCCGGGCGTTGCAGGATTCGCGTCCCCAGATCAGATGGTACGCCGCGTACGCGGCGACAATGGGCCTGGTGGGCTGGCTTCACCTTTACGCGCTGTTCCTCCTACCCGCCCACGCCGCGACCGTCGGCATGTGGAGGCATCCCCAGTGGCGGCGCCGCCACCGCGCGAGCTGGGGGCTGGCCGCCCTGGCTGCGGTACTCCTGGTGTCACCGCTCGCAGTGGTCGCGCGCGGCCAAGAGGCCGCCCAGGTGTCCTGGTTGGAGCGCCCCGGAACCAGGGCGCTTTACAGCCTCGGCCTGTGGGTCACCGGCGGCGGACGCGTCCTCCTGCTCGTGCTGGTGGCGGCCGTCGTGGTGGGGACGGCGCGACTGCTCGTTCGCGATCATCGCAACGCCGCCGCGCTGACCGTCCCGTGGATGTGCTTACCGTTCGTCCTGGCGTGGGGCGTGTCCCAGGTCCATCCCGTCTATCACCCCCGATACATCCTCTACTCCGTCTGCGCTCTCGCGCTGCTGGGCGGGGTAGCGCTGGACACCGTGGTCGGGCGGCTGCCTGTTGGCCGATCCTGGTTCCCCGTAGCGGCCGCGGTCACCGTGCTGGCGGTCCTGGCGCTGGTGACGCTCCCCGCCCAACTCGCTGAGCGTGAACCGCGGAGCCGTCCGGACGACCTGCGCTCTCTGGCCGCCGCCCTTCGGCGGCACTCGCACCCGGGGGACGCGGTCCTGTACCTGCCCGCGGATCGGCAGGCCTTCGCGACCGCCTACGCCGACGCCTTCGCCCGGTTGAACACGACGGCCCTGCAACACCACGAGACGAACCTGCAGCCCGGCTCTTTCCGGTCGGCCCTGGCAGCCGAGTCCCGGATCTGGCTCGTCCAGATACTCCCCCACGATCACCGGTACCGCAGCGCAGCGTCTCCGCGCGATCTCGCGATCCTCAAGAACGACAAAGGCCTCCGAGCGACCATCTCAAGGCGGTTCGGGAGCATCCGGCTCACCCTGTACATCCGCCGCACAGCCGGAAGCTGACGTCCGCGCCCGGTGAGCTGAGCTCGTTGCGCTTGCCGTGGCCCACGCCACCCTGCCCCCCGGTCAGCGTGCCACCGAGACCACTCCCCCGGCACCACCCAGAGTCCGGCGCCTCCGCCGTATCGGCGGACGGCGCCGGTGCGCCTTGTCCGGACGATCTGCCAAGCCAGCGCGCGACGCCCCAAAAGCATCCTCGAATCCAGCCAGGCCACCGTCTCCATCAACACGGTCACCGGCCCGAGACGGTGCCCGAGGAACCAGGCGTGGACCGGCGCTTCCCACCGACCCGCCTCACCGGCCGCGACATCCACGGTGAGGGCCGTCAACGCCGTAGCGCATCCGAACGCGAGTAAGGCGAGCACGGGCGCCGGCGGGCGCCGTGGCGCGTCGGCTCTTACGCTGTTTCAGTCCGATCGAACAAACGAGGGCTCCCGTCGCCCATCCTGCCCACGGGCACGAGGCGGTTGGCACAGCGTCATGCCACTTAGGCGACTACATGCATTCAAAGTGTCACTATTCGCGACTTGGGTATCTGGTATTGCGTCCCCCAGATCAGTCGAGGCACATGTCTGGGGGGGACACTTCATGACGGGTCGGCGGCCGACGATCTTGCTCGCCGTTGGACTTGCCCTCCTCAACACTCTGATCTTCTCGGCAGCGTGCAGCAGGCCCGGGAAAGCCGGTCGGTCGGCGGCGACATATGAGGCCCGCAGGACGGTGTTACTGGGCAGATCCGTCCAGGGACGCCCGATCGTCGCCGTCGAACTGGGGAACCCGCGAGCGGCTCGACGAGTGCTGGTCGTCGGCTGCCTGCACGGAGACGAGCAGGCCGGCGTGCCGGTGGCACATGCACTGGCCGCCAGAACCGGGCCGACGGACACGAACTTGTGGGTTGTTCCAACGTTCAACCCGGACGGGATGGCGTCCCGGACGCGGGGAAACGCGCACGGCGTCGACCTCAACCGCAACTTCCCAGCCGGGTGGCGACCGATCGACTCGCGCGGCTCAGTCAACTACTCCGGCCCCCGGCCACTCTCAGAGCCGGAATCGCGGTACGCCGCCGACCTCATCCGGCGGATCCGCCCGACCATCGGCATCTGGTTCCACCAGCACTTGGCCGTCGTCGATGACTCCGAAGGACCCAAGGACGTCGAGCGGCGCTTCGCCCGCGACGTCGGGCTCCCGCTGCGCTCGCTCACCCACTTTCCAGGCAGTGTCACCGGCTGGGAGAACACCGTCGTCCGCAGTAGCGCGTTCGTGGTCGAGCTCCCCGCCGGGCGGCTCCCGGCGCAGGCAGTCCGCCGATACGCCGACGCCCTCCGCCGGATCGCCAGCCCCTGACGGCTAGGACCTCGCGAACGCGGCTACGCTCATGCCTCTCCGTAGGTGATATCCGCGTAGGCCGCAAAGCCGAGGACGAGCTCGGCCAGGGCGGACGTCCATGTTCAGCGGAAAACGCCGGTGTGGCCAAGGGAGTAGCGGCCAGGCTGCGGAAACACGCACAGACCGTGCGGGCCGTCACCGACACGGATGCGGCGAACCAACCGGCCTGTGACCGTAGAGATCGCGTACACCTCGCTGTGGTAGCGACCCGACAGCCACAGCACCTGCCCGTCGGCCGACACCCCACCCATGTCGGGCGAGCCGCCACCGGGCAGCCGCCATCGCCGCGCTACCCGCCCCGTCTTGAACGAGATCAGGGAGATAGAGCCTTCAGCCCGGTTGGTGACGTACAGGGTGGTCGAGTCACGGCTCACATACAGCCCGTGTGCGCCCTTGCCGGTACGGATGAAGCCGGTCACGCGGAACGTCGACGCGTCGATCGTCCAGACGCCGTTGGAGGCCATGTCAGCGATGTAGAACGTCCGGCCGTCGCGAGAGGTCTTCACGTCCTGCGGCATCGCGCCCTTCGCCAGCTTGAGCACGCCGGTGACCCTCTGACCACGGGTGTCGACGCGCAGCACTTCGCCGGAGAACTCACACGCGGTGAGGAAGAAGTCCCCCGAAGCCGAGAAGTCGGCATGGTTGGGGCCGCGGCACGGCACGTCCACGTGCTTGCGCAGCCGCATCGAGTGGGCGTCCCGGAAGTCGATGCGCTGCAGCCGCTCCGCCATGATGATCGCGGACCGGCCGTCCGGCGTGAAGTACATGTTGTAGGGGTCGTCGACCGAGACCGGCTTGCCCGGGCGGCCGGTGCGCGGGTCGATCGGGACAAGGTCGTTGGAGTCGTTGTCGTTGACCCACAGCGTCCGCATGTCCCAGGACGGGACGACATGCTGCGGCTTACGGCCGACCCGAAACCGCCCCACCCGTGTGAACGTCTTCTGATCTAGCACGATCACGTCGTCGCTCTGTGAATTCGGCACATACACACGCGCCGGCAGGTCCCGCACCTGTGGGCTGAGCATGCCCGGCCGGTCGTGCTCGTAGAGGTCCGTCGGCGACGTCAGCGGGCCGGCAACAGCGTGACTCGTGAGCTTCCGCGAATCAGCACCGCCCGGCTGCCCAGCTGAAGAGCACCCTGCGACCAGCAGCCCGGCGGTCACAGCCGGTGCCCACCGGCGCTTCATGTTCGGACCAGCTCAGAGGCGGTCACCGCCCGAAGCCCACGCCGACGCAGGCCGTCCAGAACCGCCGCCAACGCCTCGACCGTTCCAGTGTGGCCGGGGTGCATGCTCACCACCGACCCGCCGCGTGCCTCACCGAGAACTTCACGAATGATGGCCGACTTGCCCAGATCGGCGAAGTCCAGCAATTCCACGTCAGAGGACAGGCAGCCGCGGTAGCCGACGCGCAGACCCCCGCGCCGACAAGGCCAGCGACCCCCACAAGGACAATGCGTCTCTGAATCGTCACAATCTGTAGCCTACTTTGGCTGTATCTCGGCACGGTCGACCGTCGCAGCGGAAGCCGCAAGGCCAAGCGGGTCAGCACGCGATGGCCTAGCGTTCGCGCCCCGAGCCGGCGCGCAGCTCAACGCTGGGGACGTCCGGCGGGAGTTCCGACGCGCCATCGCCCAGGCCGGCCTCTATGCCGAGCAGCGGACGCCGCGGGAGTCGGACCGCGGCGTGCCGATCGAGCACATTTCCCGCCTGATCGGGCACAAGAGCACGACCGTCACCAAGAAGGTCTACCGGCAGCAGATCAGGCCCGCGACGGACGTGGACGCGACGGCCATGGACCGGATCTTCCCCGAGCTCATCGAGGAACCGCCGTCAGGCAGTCGGGCTCGGAGCACTTCGGAGGTCTCCCAAGCCCATTCGGCCCTCACACTGCCCAAAATCTGATTCCGGCTCCCGACCAGCGGAAAGGTCCATCGCCTTCCATGGTTCGGACGACCGCGAATCCGTAGGCACTCCGCTCCGGGTGGAATGAAATTGGACCGCGAACCTGTCGGCCCTGGAAACACGGGGCCGGCAGGCGCACGGTGCGACCCGTCCGGTAGAGCAGGCACCGAGACGGCGTATCCACTTGCCGTTCCGTAGTGAACACGGACGGTCTTCTATGCCTGCATCAAAAGGATGTGGGGGCAACTCAAACAAGAAGGGGGAGAGGTGCATGTGCGCAGCAGAACTCCCAAGGAATTCTAATATTGCAGTTTTTGCGTTGATTTTTTCAATTGCCCTGGGTGTGACGGCGGGCACCGTTCAGATCGCCTTGGGACTGGTTGGCAGGGTCGGCCCGTTCACGGCTGCCCTCTGGGTCGCGATAGTCGGCATCGCGCCATTGTTGATCACGTACAGGCCGTCTTTGCGGGCGGGTTGGCCGATCTGGCGATCGGCGCTGATTCTGGGGCTCTGCCTTAGCGTGGGGTTCGTCTCATTCCAGTATTCCATCCGCATGCTGCCCCTCGGGATCGCGCTGGCGGCCTTCTATGTCGGAGGCCCGATGCTGCTCGTCACCATCGAGATCCTGAGGTCCCGCCGGTGGCGGGACCTGGCGTGGCCGGCGGCGGGTTTCTCTGGTGTCGTCGTGCTCACACCCTCCTGGGAGGGCGAGATCAACTACTGGGGATTCGCTGTCGTTGCGGTTTTGGCGGCGAATTTCTTGGTCGGCATGAAAATGATGTCCAGTATCAAGAAGAGCGACATCACCACCTGCACGACTTTGGCAAGAATCCCTAATATTCTCCTTATGTTCGTGTTGGCTTCACTATGGGAGGGGTCAGACGCGGTCTTCGGTCTAGGCAGGAATGATCTATTGATCTTCCTGGCGGCAGGGGCGCTGACCTTCCTGTCGACGGTGTTATCCAACGTGGCATGGCAGCGGGGAATCCGCCCCTTCGCCGTGGCCTTGTTGAATCCCGCCGAACCTGCGTGCGGTGCCATCCTGGGACTGATCGCAGGTCAACAGCTGAACTGGGCGTCCTGGATCGGCATTTCCATGGTCACGGCCGCCGGCGTCGGCGCTGCGATCAGTCAGCACAGGAAGTGACCTGGCTGACTCCGCATTTGCGGCGGGGAGGACCCAACCTCCCCGCCGTCCACCGACCCGGCTGCTGGGCCTTCTGTGGGTTCCGTGGGTTCTGCGGAGCTCCCCGGGCCGCCCGACCCAGGCCACCACGCGGCCAGCCCGGCGCTGGGCACCGATGGCCGCCTCGCGTAGCGGGCCGGGTTGAAAACGGTTCGATGACGGCGGGCTCTAGGCACCACCCAGGCACCCCCACAACTGCGCCCGCGCCTCAGCGGCCTCGACATCTATCGGGGCGAGTGCCGGAGAGTCTGCGCGGCGGCGGGGAGACGGCTACGATCACCGCGTTCATGTCTGATCATGTTCGGGAGCGGCACATGGTGGGGATCCGGCCCTTGGCTTTCGGTCTGCTGATGGTGCCCGTGCTCGGCCTTGCGGCCTGCTCGGGCGGCGACAGCAATTCCGCCGCAGGAAGCGCGGGGAGCGGCGCAGAATCGCAGCGTCCCTCACCTGTACTGCCCTCCTTCAGGGGAAAGACGCTCGACGCCGTCAGCAGCGAGTTGCAGCGTTCCTGGCCCGCCTACACCAGCGCGTTCAGGGCCCTGCCCGACGGTCACCTGTTCGACGGCGAGTCCTACTCCGGTACCTGGGTCGTCTGCACGCAGGTCGAGGACCCTCAAGGGAAGAAGGTGGAGCTTGGCTTCCTGCCCCCGCAGGTGTCCTGCCCACCCGACGGCCGCGTGACCACCTGGCCCGTCGTGCCCAACTTCGTCGGCAAGACCGGCACTGACGCAAAGCAAGCCGCCCTGCGGCTCGGCTTCCCGCTCGTCAGCAGTGAGCCCATCGTGACCGAGGGATACGACGACAGCTCGCATCTGGAACGTACCGTCTGCACCCAGGACCCGCCCGCCGGCCAGAGCATGCGCCAGCACTACGGCACGACACTGAGGCTGCGGGTCGCCGACAGCAAGGGGGCGTGCACCCCGTAGCTCCCTCGCCCGCGGGCCTATGGATGGCCTCCGCCCGCTCCGACGAGGCCGCAGGGCGGCGGGCGGCGCCGGTACGGGGGTCGTGAGGTGCTGGCGGCGATCATCTTCGTGGCCACCACTGGCCGTAGGTGGCAGCAGTTGCCGTCGGTGTTCGGGCCGTCGGGTCCTACGGCGCACCGGCGCTTCACCGAGTGGACGACCGCGCGAGTGTGGGCCAAGCTGCACGGCGACAAGGGCCACGACCACGCCGACCTGCGGCGCTGGCTACGCAGGCGGGGCATCACCCCGCGCATCGCGCGCCGTGGCATCGAGTCCTCCGACCGGCTCGGGCGCTACCGCTGGGTGGTGGAGCGGACGGTCCTGGCTGAGTGGCTGCCGCTGACTGCACCGCCGCTACGAACGTAAGCCCGAGCACTTCCTGGCCTTCGTCGCCATCGCCGCCACCCTCATCTGCCACCGCCGACTAGCCAAATGAGATGACTTCGTAGGAGGAAAAGACCTCGAGGAGGTGGTCGCCCTACGACCAGGGCAGGGTCGGCTTTAGGGTGATAACCTTGCCTGCTCTACTGTCCGGAAGTTCATGGAATGGGCGAACGGACCGGCGGGCATCCGGTCGGCTCTGCGGGTTCGTGGCGCAGGGTGCGAATGGTAGGTCAGAGTTAATGCACGCAAAGGAGCCGACGGAAGCCCGCATCGAGGACGCGGGGAACGTCCTGGTCGCACCTGCGGCGTTGCACGACGATGACTCGATCAGAGGCTTCTTCGGTTCAACGATCACGCCGGAGGACCTTGCCTCGGGTTCGCTCGACCTTGCGCAGAAGACCGTCTACCTGTGCGGCGACGTCTCCGGGATCAGCGGCCGCCGGCTGTACGCGGCGGCACGGGTGTTCGTCGTCCGGGAGCTGTCACACGGTTACCGCGAGGGCGCCGACGGACCTTGGGTCCCCGTCGGCCTCGGCAGGCTTCCCCTCCGTGTCCACGGCGCCGGTGTGTACTACCGCCGTTTCTTCGACCTCGACGGCGATTACTTCGACCGGATCCGCGCGGAGCACGAGTTCCAGTCTTTGACGGAGTCCACGAAACCTGGAACAGCCCATCGCAGCGGAATCTATCTGACGCCCGTCACCCAAAGAAGCGACGGACTGCATTTCCGCCTGCTCCGCTGTTCCACGAACCTCTCGGGGCCGACCGAGGGCTTCCGGCCTACCGACACGAGCATCGTCGAGGCCCTGAACGGCGAGGCCGCCGCCGTCTTCCAGAACCAGGCGCCGCTGAATCACGTCCTCGCCCAGATCTACCACAACACTCCCGCCGCGACCGAGCGCAAGCAGTCCAAGGCCAAGATCTCGGCTCATGCCGACAAGACCAAGGACATGCCCGTCAACGGCATCATGGCCTTCTGCACCTTCTATGACCGGCTCGACCGATTGCGCCCTCTCGCCGAAGACACCTTCGATTACGGCGTGAAGGGCACCAGCGGGCTGACCAGGCTCCACTTTCGCCTCAAGGAGCCGACCGGGGAACGCGACGGGGTCGCGCTCCCCCAGCAGTTCACCCTCACTCTCCACCCCGGCTCCGTGTTCTTCATGCCTCTGTCCACCAACCGCCTCTACACGCACGAGATCCGACCCTCGGCGTTGGACGCCGGGCTGCTTCCGACCCGCCTGGGCTACGTTGTGCGCTGCTCCAGCGCCGAGGCCGTCCACAAAGAAGGCCAGACGTTCCTCAAGCTGGACGAGGGACTGGTGAGGCTGGAACCGCCGACGCCGGAGGGCATGAACGCGCTGCGCGGGCTGTACGCCGAGGAGAACAGGACCACGTCCTTCGTCGACTACGGCGACGGGTTCCTTTTCAGCATGAACAAGGGAGACTACGTTGCCCCCCGCATCTGACATCTCCGATGAAATCTTCTCGTGCACCTTGCCGGCCGAAACGGATCTCTTCGCAGAACTGTCCGCGTCGGCTCGCCTCGAGGACGTGGGAAAAGGGCGGCGCGGCGCCACGCTCACCAGGATCGACGAGGCGGGCGGCGTGCCTCTCGTGCGCACCACCACTCGCTACAGCAGTCCGGCGCAGCGTTTCCGGCCGGTGCACGAACGGCTGGCGCAGCGGATCCAGCAGTGTGCGGCGCTTCCGGTCGCCTTCAACAACGCTCTCATCGAGAGCTACACGAACGCCTACAAGACGATGGGCGGCCACTCCGACCAGGCCCTCGATCTGGCCGACGGTTCGTTCATCGCCGTGTTCTCCTGCTACGAGCGTCCCGAAGGGAACCCGCGCAGGAAGCTGATCTTCGAATCGAAGGTCTCCGGTGGCGGAACGTTCGAGATGCCCCTCGTCGAGAACAGTGTCGTCGCGTTCTCCGTCGACTCGAATCGGCGATTCAAGCACAGGATCGTGCTGGACGCGTCCGCCCCGCCGACGGACAACCCGTGGCTGGGTGTGACCTTCCGGACGTCGAAGACCGTCGTCCGGTTTCGCGACGGACACGTCTATCTCCCGCAGGGAGCGCGCCTCACGACGGCCGACGAGGAGCAGAGGCGCGAGTTCTACCGGCTGCGGCGCCGTGAGAACAGCGAAACGGACTTCGCCTACCCCCTGCTGACCTACACCATCAGCGAGAGCGATCTGATGCCGCCCGTCTGAGCGACCGCCGCCCGCCACCCGGCATACGCCAGCAATCAATGATCATCATTGCGCGCATTGGGGGACGATCGAGCCTCCTGGCAGGCGAAGCAGGACCGAGTCGTGCTGCGCTATCTTCTGAACTTCACGACCGCCGAGGCGGCTAATGCCCTTGGGATTTCGTCGGGCTCGGTCAAGCATCACTTGTTCGCCGGTCGGCGCGACCTCTCAAGGAGATGGAGATCGCCTGCTAGGCCGCGTGGTGACGCATCCAGGGTGAGGCTTGGTCACATGAGGGTTAGCGGTTTCGTTGCGGATCATGCGGCGCATAGGTTGGGCGGGTCGTCGCTGTAGGTACCCAGATCGGCGGCGATTTGCGCGATCGACCGGTGGGACTCCAGCATGTCCGCGTCCTGGCGGCGCTCGTGTTGAGCGCAGAGTCCTCGTCGGTGGGGCGGCGAAGTCGTTGCCGGTGAGCACTCGGGCGGCACGGGTCAGTGGATCTGTCGCGCCATGAAGATCGCTTGCTCGCCGGCCGACTCGGTCCCGTCGTAGAGCCTGGTGTCCAGCCCGCAGAAAACGAAGCCCATCCGCAGGTAGGCGCTGATCGCGGGGGCGTTGATGTTGCTGACCTCAAGCCATACATGCCCGGCCCCCCGCGCTTCGGCGAAGTCGAAGGCGTGGCTCATCAAGGTTCGTCCCAGCCCCCTCCCCCTCCACGCTGGCGCGACCTCGATGTCGCAGATGGTCAGTCGCCTGTTCCACGGTTCGAAGGAGCTCTCTACGAACCCGCACAGCTCGTCGCCGTTGCAGGCGACCACCGTCTGGCTCAGCTCGGGATCGCGGTCGTCCTTGGTGTCCTCATCGGCTGGGAAGACCTTGTGGATGGGAGGGATCACGGGAGTCTGGCGAAGCGTGAAGCCCTCGCCCGTTTCGACCACTTCGAACACCGAGTCTGTTGTGAACGACCCATCGAGCTTCGCCAGGACCTGATCGTCCTCGGGTCGAGCAAGGCGGTAGGTGACGGTGCCCTGCACGCCGAGCGCTGTCGGATCGTTCCCGGTCTTCCTCATGATCGACAACTTACTGCCGTCTAAAGTCTGCTCTCCCTTGTCGGGTCGCCCCTGACCGGATCACTGCGACGACCTACCTTCCAGTGGTGCCCGGCGCCGACACGCCGCCAGGACAACCTCCTGACGGCATCACGGGCCGCCTCGCCCGTGGCCGACCCCCAGTAGGCTCCGGATACCTGGTTGAGGCTGTGGAGCCGTTCGCCCATATGCCGCCGGACGCGCCCCAGCATGTCGATATCCGGTTCCAGCCCCGGGCCGCAGTCTCCAGGAGGCCACGCGCGACGGTGTAGGTCGAAAAAATCCCGCCCGCAGGCATGCGCAGCATCGCCACGAGACCCGAGGCATGACATAAGCCATCCGGGAGGGCGCCCGGCGTCCCGCGCCTCGCGCATCAGGGGCAGTCATGTTCACCCCTCTGCGAGGCTGATCAGCCTCGCAGAGGGTTCGAAAACAGCTTCTTACCGCCGTCTACCGGTGTGCGGTTCGCTCTTCAACGTGTCGGCTATGTCAATCGGCTGTGCTGGCGTGCACGGCGATGATTCGCCAGCCGTGCGTCTCGTCGTGTAGCCAAGTACGGGTGTAGCGCATCCTGGCCGCGAACGGCGCCCCGGAGGCGGTCCCTTCGACGGTGCCGAGAAACCACGTCACCCCGGTGCGCCCATCGGCGAGTACGGTCAACTCCTCCTCAGCCACCTTCGTCATCACCAGCGCCCGAGTGCGGTGCGCCTCCAGGTCGTCCGCCTTGGTCTGAACGCTCGCACCGAAGGTGAAGATCAGCCGATCATCCAGCAGCCGGTCCAGCGCCTCGACGTCTCCAGCAAGCTGCGCGCTCTGAAGTCGGCGCTCGGCGTCCCGCAAGTCCTCCATGAGGCACACCCTCCCAGCTGACGCCGTATCCGCACCAGGACGTTCACGCTCGGCTGATCTTCGCAGTCCGCCCCCGGGACCAGCGCGCTCCGCGCCTCAGTCACCCTCCACCCCGACGGTGAGCACTGCGACGGACGCGACCCGGGCACGCAGCAATGCGAGCAGGATGCCATCACAGTGCCTCACGGCACCCTGCACGGCGACCGCTACGACCTCGAACTTCGTGGAGCCCCCGTGTCAGACCAACTGGGCCCGTGCCCGCCCCGTATCGGGCGCGGCCGCCGAGAGCTCGCCAAGACGGCCCTCCACCCCCGGACGTGTCCCCGACCGCCAGGTAAGCCGTCCCCGCGCTTTGGAGGAGCCGCGCTGGCTACCGCGCGGCTCCGCTCGCGATACCGCCTACTCACGCGATAGCGCTGACAAGCGGTATCGCCGAGGCAGGGCCGCCAAAGTCGCCAGGCATCGGGAGCAGGCTGTCGTGGCTGGCCCTGCCTCTACCTGCTGGAGGACTGCGGAGTGCCGGGGGCCCGGTCGTAAGTAAGGAAGGCAGCTCCGGAGTTGAGGATGGTGTGGTCGATGAGCTCCCAGACGTTGGGCGCGAAGACCGCGGTCCGTCCGAAGAGGGGGATGCCGGAGCCGATGGTGAGCGGGCTGAGTTTGATGATCACGCGGTCGATCTCGCCGTACAGTGCGCCGGCCAGTTCACCGCCGCCGACGAGCCAGATGTCTTTGCCGCCATCGCGCTTCAGTTCTCGTACCGTCGCCGCCGGGTCATCGGCGACGATTTCGACGCCGGGGTCTGGGCTTTCGGTCAGTGTCCGGGAGAAGACCAGGTGCTTGAGGTGGGCGTAGGCGTTGGTCACGTTGGCCGCGAGGCCGACCTCATAGCTTTTGCGACCTTCGACAACGGTGTCGAAATGGGTGCCTTCGGCAGTGACACCGAGCGCGGCCCGGGCCGGCCCCGGCAGGGTCTCGGGGTACTCCTCGATGAGGTGCTGGACGTAGTCCTCGGACGGGGACCAGAAGCCGCCGGGGCCGGTGGGGTCGGAGCCGTCGGGGCCGGCGACGAAACCGTCGAGGGTGGAGGCGATGAAGTACACGAGCTTGCGCAAGTCAGTCCTTTGTTGATCGGTCGGCGTGGACGGTGGGTAGCCGGTCGGGCCGGGCCCGCCCGGGGTGTCACATCGTGGCTGTGGGGAACGGAGTGACGATGCGCTCTACAGCCTGAGTGACCAGTTCGTCGCGCTCGGCGTCTGTGAAGACATCCGGAAGTGTGAGCTGTTCAACGATCAGCCAGTTCATTGCCAGGTACATCAGCAGGACGGCTATTGCGCCGCCGGGGAGGCCCGCGGTCTCGTGCAGGGTGACGTTCTCATCGATGTCGGCGCGGACCCGCTCGGTGAGCAGCGCGCGCAGCTCCGGCCTTCTGGTGGCCTCCAGCCGAAGCTCCAGCATCGCCAGGTGCCCGGATCGGAAGGCGGCGACCCTGCCGACGCTCTCCCGCAGCATCGTGCCGTACGACGCGGCGTCCCGTGCTTGCTCGAACATCTCGGTGAGCGCGCCCTCCGCGGGCCTGAGCCGCTCGTAGACGCGGACGCCGGCCTGGACGAGCAGCTCGTCGCGGTTGCGGAAGTAGTTGGACGTGGTGCCGATGGGCACCCCCACCTCCTTGTCGAGGGCGCGCTGCGTCAGGCCCCGCGCCCCCTCGCGGGCGAGAACCTCGATGGCACCGTCGAGCAGCGCGGCCCGACGGGCCGGGTTCTGACGCATCCCACACCTCTTTCCGCATCTGAAGTACTTCAACTGAACCACATCAGGTGAAGTACGTCAATTGATGCATCCTGCTGCCCGGCGCGGACGCGGACATCACCATCTGGGGCCCGTCCGCCCGCTGGCAGGTCACCGCCGGCGCGCTCCACATGGCCACCGACTACACCCCCTACGAGGGCATGCACCTCACAGGCCGCCCGACAACGGTCATGATCGGAGGCCGGATCGTCGTCGACGACGACACCCTCACTGATCCGACTCCCCAAGGCCGCCACCTCAAGGCCACCCTCGCGTGACAGGACTGGGGCTCAGGCACGCAACCTGAAGGCGGGCCAGTGGCCGCCCTGGAGCGGATGCGCGGTTCCCGGGAAGACTTGTGGTGCTCGCCCGATCCAGCCGCTGTCGCTACGGCGCCACACATCCATCGCAAAAGTGGACTTACGGGGACAAATATCCCCAATTGTGGGCATTGGTCTCGGCAATCTCGGCAATCCGCACTTTTCCCGTGAGGAGTTGTGACAGCCTAGTCACGGGTTGTGCCCATACGAGAGTCCGCATTAATCAATGTGGTGACTGCTGTCGACGCACCGAGGATGCCGATGCCTGAGTTCTTCCAATCCACTACCGGTGCCGAGCGACGGAATGTCCGGCGAGCCGGCAGGTCGGTGGCCCATGGTACGCATCGACAGAGTAAAATGCGCGCGCTTCACCTGTCCATTTTCATGCTCCCCTCGGTTGTCGTGGGCTTTCTCGGCTTCGCCGCCGTGGCGGTCGTGTACGACGGCGCCGCCGTGGGCCAGGGGGCGCGGCTGGTGCTGATCATGGCGACCGCGGGGGCCGCGATCACCCTCGGAGCCGCCTTCGTGGCGGCGGACTCGGCGACCCGCCGGATACAGCGGCAGCTCGCCGAGTCGGCCCTCCAGGGCCAGGAGAACATGCAGCGGCGGCTCGGCGAGCTCGGGTTCCTGATCGCCGAGGGGCGGCGGGACCTGCAGCGGCTGGCCGAGGGGCTCCGCGCCGGCGGGACGGCCGCCCCGATCAGCGAGGACTTCCCGCCTCCCGTCAACGCCGACTCCTACCTGCAGCTCGTGCATGAGCTGCGGAAGGCGCAGAGCGCGGCCTGGAACGCCGTGGTCGGCGCCGCAAGCCGCGATGCGGCCGGTGGAGGCGGTCACCGGGTCGCGGTCTTCGTCAACCTGGCCCGGCGGATGCAGTCGCTGTCGCATCGGGCCATCCAGGGGCTCGACGAGCTGGAGAACCAGGTCGAGGATCCAGACCTACTCAAGGGGTTGTTCAGGGTTGACCACCTCAGCACCCGCATGCGTCGCCAGGCCGAGAGCCTCGCAGTGATCGGCGGAGCCGCTTCGCGCCGCCGGTGGACCAAGCCGGTGACGGTGTACGAGGTGCTGCGCTCGGCCATCGCCGAGGTGGAGCACTACAACCGGGTCAAGGTGGTGCCTCCGGTCGAGGGGAGCCTGGACGGTGGCGCGGTCGCGGACGTCGTCCATCTGCTGGCCGAGCTCATCGAGAACGCCACCAAGTTCTCGCCGCCGCAGACACAGGTGCTCATTCGCTTCGAGAGGGTTGCCGCGGGCATGGCCATCGAGGTCGAGGATCGTGGCCTGGGCATCCCGCGGGAAGACCAGCGGCGGCTGAACGAACTGCTCGCCGACCCCGAGCGGGCCGACACCGAGGAACTACTGAAGGACGGACGGATCGGACTGCTGGTGGTATCCGCGCTCGCTCGCCGCCACAAGGTCCGCGTCCAGCTCCAGGGCAATGTCTACGGCGGCACGCAGGCCATCGTCGTCGTCCCGGAGGAACTGGACGGCAGCGAAGCGGAGGAGGCGGAGGCGAGGCCCCCGGCGGAACCGGTGGCCTCCGGGGCACAACCCGCCGCGAGCCCCACGCCCCCACTGCCGTCGCGTATTTCCGGCTCCGGGCAGGGCCTGGACACCCGGCCGGGTCTGCCGCTGGATGAACGTGATGTTCTCGGCGCTTCCATGCCGCCGCCCCCGGCGGCCGAGGATTCCCGGTACCGGCTCTCTCCCTTGCCCGCGTCCGGCCCGCCGGCGGCCGTGACGGCCTCCGGGCCCGCGCCCGACTCCGGACCAGGGACGGGCTTTCCGGGCGGTGACGGCGAGCGGCCGCCGTTGCCGCAGCGCCAGGCCCAGACCAACCTGGCGCCCGAACTGCTCAGTGCGCCCGCTCCCCAGCGGGATGATCAAGAAGTCGACTACAATCCGGGTTTTATGGCCGCATTCAAGAAGGGTTTGAACAGCGCGCAGGAAAACACCGACTTCGTCGATGACCCCGACAATGCGAACTGACGATAATCACACACGACAAGGAGTTTTCCGTTGAGTGCTGCCTCCCCGAACCAGGGTCGAGATCTTGCTTGGCTGTTGCGGGGGCTTGGCGAGCAGGTTCCGGTCATTCGCGGCAGCGTGCTGCTGTCGTCCGACGGCATGATGAAGGCCTCCGACGGCTTTGACCGCGCCGGCGCGGAACATCTCGCCGCGCTCGCGTCCGGGCTTTTCTCCATAGCGCGTAGTGCCGGAACGAAGTTCGACGACAGCAACGAGGTGCGGCAGGTCGTCGCGGAACTGAAGTCCAGCCAGTTGTACATCTCCTGGGCCGGTTACAATTCCGTGCTCGCGGTGCTCGCCCGAGCGGAGGCCGACCCGGCCGTCGTGGGTTTTGAGATGGCCCGGCTGATCAAGGCCGTCCGGCCCTTCCTGGACACCGCGGCACGGTCGACGGCCGCGACGAGCGACCGAAGCCGCGCGTTTTGACTTCCGGCGAGGATGAGCTCTGGCTCGACGAAGCCGCCGGGCTGCTGGTACGCCCGTACGCGGTGACGGCCGGCCGCACCCATCCGACCGTCGACCTGGACATGCTGTCCTTGGTGGTGGCGGCCGACGGGCACCCTCCGGTCCTGGATCCAGAGCACGCCAAAGCGCTTGAGCTGTGCCGCAAGCCGACCCCGGTCGCCGAGGTCGCGGCGCACCTGCGGCTTCCCGTGGTGGTCACCAAAGTCCTCATCTCCGATCTGGTGGACAGCCGGGCGATGACCGCGCACGCGCCGCGAACCGCGGCCGATCCCACCGACCGAGCCCTTTTGGAGAAATTGCTCGATGGCCTACAACGAGTCTGAGGTGCTCCCCACTCAGGTCAAGATCCTCATAGCGGGCGGTTTCGGTGTGGGGAAGACGACGTTCGTCGGTGCGGTGAGCGAGATCGAGCCGCTGAGCACCGAGGAACTCATCACCTCGGCCAGCGTCGGCATCGACGATCTCGGCGGGATCGAGAACAAATCCACCACTACCGTGGCGCTCGATTTCGGCAGAATCACGATCGAACAGCACGGGATCGTCCTCTACTTGTTCGGGACGCCGGGGCAGCGGCGGTTCTGGTTCATGTGGGACGAGCTGTGCGCCGGAGCGTTGGGCGCGATCGTGCTCGCCGACACCCGCCGCCTGGAGGACTGCTTCGAGGCGGTCGACTTCTTCGAGAGCCGGGGGACCCGGTTCCTCGTCGCGGTCAACGAGTTCGACAACGCGTACCGCTACGGATCCGACGAACTGCGGGGCGCTCTCAAACTCGACCCGCGCGTACCGATCGTGCTGTGCGACGCTCGGGACCACACCTCCGCCATTTCCGCGCTGCGGGCTCTGATCCAGTACCTCATTACAGCCGCCCCTGCAGTCCCTGCCTGACAGAACTCGAATACATGGGGAACGCTCCATCCGGCGCCGCCGCCGCTTCGTTCTCGGGATTCGAGTTCTGTTAATCACCGCGCCCATCTTCACACTCGGCCATAATTGGAGGCCTCCGTGACGTATCCACCCAATGACCAGGCAGGGGCATTTTCGGCCCGTCCCTTGATGCCGCCCGATCGTGAAGCGTCCCAGCGCGCGAGGCGCCTGCGGGAGCTCGGCCTGGGGCAGGCGCGGGAGAGCGAATTCGATGAGTTCGCCCGTAGGGTCGCGATGGAAGCGCAGGAGCTTGTCGGGCTTCCCGGAACACCGGTGGCTTTCGTGAACCTCGTCGGCGACGATCAGTTCATCTGCGGTGTCCACACGCCACCGGCCGCCGCCGAACTCGTGGGCGGTGTCCTTGGGGCGAGAGTGCCCCTCGACGCCGGATACTGCCCGCATGTCGTCGTCCGGCGCAAGGCCCTGATTCTGGACGATGTCCTTGACTATCCGCGCTTCGCGGGCAATCCGATCGTCGACAAGCTCATGGTGCGCAGCTACGCCGGAGCTCCGCTGACCGACCGCACGGGCACGGTTCTCGGCACGATCTGCGTCGTGGACAGCGAACCGCGCCCGTGGGGCAGGACCGGACTGGATCTCCTGAAGCGCAGGGCGGCCGACCTCGTGGACCTGATACACCGCCGCGAGGGCCTGTAGGGCTAGCAGGCCCGGCAGGGCCGGTGAGAGGTCCGGAGAAACGGACCGGGGACGATCCCGGCGCCGCTCTCCGGACCTGCTCGGCGATGAGACCGGTCAAGGCTCAGGCCGCCCGGCGACCTCTTCTTGTGCCGACGAGGGCGCCGGCCGATGAGGGGCGCCGGGAGGATCACGGTGGCCGAATCGCGGCCGCCGTGTTCGTCGGCGAGCCCGGATCACGAGGCCCGTTGCCGACCCTTCGGCCCGTAGGCGTCGAGTATTCCGGTGGCCAGCAACCGGAATTCCGCGGCGACACCGGCGATGTCATGTCTGAGGAACTCGATGGCGGGCCGGACCCGTGCCGGATCGGCGGCGGTCTCGGCAGCCCACTCCAGGACCAGGGTCACCGCGATCAGGTAGGCGATCGCGCGGCCGGCGAGGACCTGCTGCGCCTGGCCCAAGGGCTGGTCGAGGAAACTCAGGTCCTCCCGGAGCGTCGCGACGGCAGGCGCTGTGAGCGGCCAGTCGGCCAAGAACCCGCTGAGGGGCCGACCGGACCGCCGGGTCAGGCAGTGCGCGGTCAGCTGCTGGCTGAGCATGTCGTTGTTGCCGTCGAAAATACTGAAGACGCGTGTGTCCAGGAACGCCTGACCGGCGATGTTGGTGGGCGATCCGCAGCGGTATCCCTCAGCGCCGGTCAGCTGCTGATAACTCTGGGCCGCACTGATCATCCGCTCGGTCGCGACGGTTTTGAGAGCCTGCACGGCCGGAAACACCGGAGTCAGGTCGCCCTTGAAGTCCACCATCGTCTTCAGGTAGTGGCTGAGCGCTTCGCAGATGGTGGAGGAAGTGTCGATGGCCGCGAGCCTGTAGTTCACGAACCCGATCCGGGACTGCGTTTTCCGCCCGATCTGGCGGCCATCCGCATACGCGTGCGCCTCCCGGCTGATGCGGCGCAGGAATCCGGCCCCCGCCGCCGCCAGCAGCGCTCGCGACGCCAGGAACACGTCCACCGAGTCCAGGCCCGTCTCCTCGGCATCGATCCGCCGATGCCGAGGGACGGTCACATCGATGTCGTTGACCCCGTAGTCCAGCAACTTCAGGCCGAGCGCCTCGTACAGTTCGACGGTGCGGAACCCCTCGCTCCGCCTGACGACGAAGTAGCCGTACTCGCGACGGTGTGCGTTCTTCGCAAGGACCAGCCACCAATCTGCTGAAGAGCTGAGAGCCTGCCAGTGCTTGCGGCCGCGGATCCGGTAGCCTCCCTCGCACTCCTCGAATGTGGTCGTCATGGAGGACAGGGCCGAGCCGGCGCCCGGTTCGGTGGCGGCGAGCCCGGCCATCACGGGATCGCCGCCGGCGAACAGCGGCAGCATCTCCTGCTTGACCTCTTCACCGGCCCACTTCACCACCGGTAGAAGCGCCAGTGCCGTGTTGACTATCACGTAGACACCGAGGGCCAGGTTCCATTCGGAAGCCGTCTCGACGATCCGGCACATCTCGACGCTGCTGTCTCGCCCTCCGTACCGCTTGGGCAGAGTCGGGAGCCGAACCCCGGCCCTCACGAGAAGCGCCCAACTTTCGGGCGGCAGGACCTGCTGCGGGAAGGTCGCAGAATCGAACTTGGATGCGACCGCGTCGAAGCCGGCGATGAACTCGTCCGTCGACAGAGCCAGCAGATGATTCGTCGGCAGTACATCATTCGTCATGGTGTCCGCTCTCACGGGTCGTCCTGCCAGAGGCAAGGGGGGAAGCTGCCAGGTTCCGGCGATCAAGTGCGCGCTCACGTTCGTTTCATCCGCCGCAGCAGGCCATGGACCACCTTCCGAATCACCTGGATCTTGGGCATACGTCATGGTCATTCGGCCGATCAAGGAGTGCAAGGAACATAATGCTTACCACAGTGGACGTGTGAATCATTCGCCCGGCGTGACCTGCACAGACTCGCGGATCGGCAGGGCTTGCCCTCCTCGGGTCTTGACCTGACCACAACGCAACCGCGAGAAGTGGTTCCAGTCCGCATGCGGAGATACACCCGGACGGGAGTACCACGACGTCACGCCACGGACAGATTCCACACTCGAACCGACCGCGATGCTGATCAAGGTTACACGGAGCCCTTTTCAGCGTGACGCGCCCCCGCGAAGTCTCAGAGTGTGGACAGGCCTGTCGGGTCCTTTACAGGGCCTTACGCAGGTGGACCAGGGCCATCAACACACCGCCGAGAACTACTGCGCAGTCGGCCCGTCCGGGACCGGCAAATCCACAGCCTCTCGCCACCTTCGGCGCCGCCACAATTCACGCCGGATTCGGAACCCGCTACCGCGCCGCCGCCGACCTGGTCGCCACCCTCTACCGCAGGACGGCGGCGACTCCGTCGGCCGCATCATCGAGACCCCGCCGCGCCCAGACCTGATCATCGTCGACGAGGCCGGCTTCGCACCCCTGGAGAACAGCGTCGTGGCGTCCGGAACGTCACTCATGCCCCCCGGTGCGGCGCCGGCAGCGGAGCTAGGATCGCCGTGGGCCCGCTTCGGGGAAGAGGTAGACGGCGGCCACGGGTACCCCACCGTGACCGTCGGCGGGGTGCGCCCGATCGGACTGCGGGCACTCCGTGCGAGCCCCGCGCCAGAGAGCCCCGAATCGGGGCGAGGCTCCTTCCCACCTGAACATGAGCCGGCGTGCTGGAAGAGATGGCGATGACTCAGGGAAGACGCCCACTGGCGACGGTGTGGTATCCCGGGGCGCTGCAGGGAGGCTGGCGTGAGGCCACAGGATGGACCAGTTGCTCGAACCGGGACGATCCAGCCGCGTACGAGGCGCCATTGTCCGAGTCGTTACCGGGCGCGGTGCGGGCGCTCCCTTCCCCGCACATTTCCCGAATTATGATCACCAGAAAGTTCGTCATCGTTTCACGTTTGATCGCCACCCAGAGGGCTGTTGCCTGTGAACCCCTTGAACAGGTCGGCGATCTGATCGTCCGAAGGGTGGAATTCACCTTGCGCAGCTTCGCCTGGGTCTCCGGCGGCAGCGGAAGCTCGACGGTGTCGGCCACCAACTCCCCCACTTCGGCCGCGAAGGCTGCCCTCCATTTCGCCCCCTTTCTCGTGCCCTGGCCGAACATCTGTGATGGAACGGTTCGGCTTCAGGTCAGGGGTTCGGTGCCGGCGGGGAGGTCGAAAGTGAGGCCGCTGGAGCCTTCGCCGCGGCCGGCGCCGCGGCGGGCGCTGAGCCAGACGGCGACGCGGCCGTTGCCCCAGCGGGTGCGGTTGTAGGCGACGGTGACCTTGGTGCCGGTCTGCGGGACCTCTTCTTCGTTGAGGAAGTACGAGCGTTGCGGGGCGGCGTCCAAGCCCTCGCGGAGGATCGTGGTGCGGGGGCGGACGGGCTTGGCGTCGATCTCGCTGGGCATGGCGGCGCGCTGGAGCTGGATCTTGCGGCTGTCGCCGGGGACGTGCACGGGGATGAACGGAATCCAGTGGCCGGGGACCGAGGTCATGGCCAGGTAGGCGATGGGGGCCAGCGGGGCGGTGGGGGGCGTGGGCGGGAACAGGCGGCGGCGCTGGGCGAGGATCTCGGCGGCGACCTCGCCGCCGCGGCGGCCCGGGCCGGTGGGCAGCCGTACGGTCTGCTCGATGCCCCACACCATGTTGGCGTTCTCGTCGCGGATGAGGTCGACCTCTTCCAGGACGGGTCCGTCGGCGACCTTGGGGACGGTGGGGGCGAGGAACAGGCCCGTGTCGGCGGGGACGGCGTCCGAGCCGATGGTGTCCAGGGTGAACATGGACCAGCGCTGCCAGTCGTTGTCGGGCCCCGCACCGGCGGGCGTGATCCACAGGCGCTGGCCGAAGACGTCGGTGACGGCCAGGCCGCGCAGTGAGGCCAGCGTTCCGGTGGGCAGGTCGCACGGCAGGTAGAACCAGTCGTTGCTGTAGACGAGGGCGAACTCCAGGACGACCAGGCGGGCCATGTCGGTGCGGTCCGGGCGGACGGCGGCGAAGTTGGTCTTGCCGTCCTCCACCGCCCACCAGCGCGGCAGCGGCATGCCGGAGTAGCGCACCGGGGCCGGGAAGACCGTGCGGTTGATCGGGGCGGGCGGTGCGGCGGCCCCGCCCACCCGGGTGCCGGGGTCGACGGAGAAGGCATGCCAGTCGAGCTCGCCGCCCGGATACTCCTGTGCGGTCAGCACCTTCTCCGCGCCCCCCGGCTGCCCCGCGGCGACCGAGAACCGATGCTCCAGGCGGCGCGGATCCCAGGTGGCGTCGCCCGCGGGCTGATCGATCAGGCCGTCGAACCAGCCGACCAGCCGGACGCCCAGCTCGTTGATCAGCCTGCGGTGCGGGGGCGCGACATGGTCGATGCCGTCGGCGGCCTCATGCCCCGCCTTGATGCGAAGGTACAGCTCGTACCCGTCCATCCGGCGGCCGGCGACGGCCTGCAGCGTGGACCAGACCTCGGGGTGGGCCACCCGCGGGGTGTCGGCGTCGCTGGCCGGGGACGGCAGTGCGATGGGATACAGCTCGACGAAGTCCTGCCGATGGTGGTGGATCTGCGGGTGCAGGCTCATCAGTTTGAGCCAGCGGCGGCCGATGGCAAGGCGCAGATCGTACGAGATCCGCTCCGGCCCGAAGGCGAACGGCAGCGCCCGGCGCTCGGCGACGTCCTCCAACGGACGGTCGGCGGGCAGATTCTCAGCCGAGCCGCCCAACGCGGACTGGAACCGGCTCGGAACCGCCATCCCCACCGAGTACATGGCGGTGACCGGCGTCCCGGCGTCGGAGCCGCGGAACTCGCCGAGCTGCCATTGCCGGGTGAGCAGCCACAGGGCGTCCCGCACCTCCACGCGCAGGGCCCGCTCGAAGTCCGCCGTGCGGGGACGTCCCTCCAGCCGGTTCCACAGGCCGACGGTCGGGAACTCCCGCTCCGCCAGGGCCTTCGGCAGGTTCTCGATGCGCTCTGTCATGGGTTCTTCCCGCGCAGATTGTTGGTCGCGAAGTCGGTGCCGATGGTGATCGGCTTGCTGGCGGCCGACACCAGCGTGGCGGGCAGCAGGTGGGCGTAGGCGGTCTCGTCCAGGTGCGCGGGCTCGACGGCGCGGGCCTTCATCAGGTCGTACGTCTCGTGCAGCGCCGCCACCAGGTCGTCGGCGTTCCACGTCCCGGTACGGGTGGGCGGGGTGACCAGCAGCATGGCCTGCGGCGGCTCGGAGTCGGGCTTGTCATAGTGCAGCGCGATCCCGGTCGTCTCCTTCTGCGCCGGGATGACCTCGGTCCACTCGTCCAGCAGCAGACCGCAGAAGTCGACGGTCGGCGGAGTGGGTTTGGCGGCGTAGTGCGCGGTGAACAGCAGCCGGTCCTCATCCAGCGTCGTGCCCGGCGCGAACTCCATGGCCAGCCAGTGGTCGTCCGTCCGGTACGGCAGCTGGATCGGCACCAGCTCAGGCTCCTCGAAGCCGGGCAGATGGCCGAGCAGTCCCCCGTCACGGCGGAGCGCGTCGCTCAGGATCGTTACCTGCTCCCACAGCCGCGGCTTCTCCCTGACCCGGGCGATGCCGTGCAGCCAGTCGTCCACCGGGAAGTCGCGCCCCGCGTCCTCCAGGTGCTCGATCAGGTCGCCGCTGTCGTCGCGGGCCTTCTTCCAGTCCGAGGCCAGCGCGGCCGACGGGGTGTACTGCGGTACGGCCAGTACGTCCTCGCCGAGCAGCGCCTTGAGGGTGTCGAGCGCGGCTTCCACCCGGTCGGGCCCGGGCACCGCCGCATCGTGCTCGATCAGCGCCGCGTCGGTGGCGGCCAGCCGCTCGACGATTTCCGCTTGCAGCGCTCGTGCCCGGTCCAGCAGTTCCTTCCCGTACGCGACGACCAGGTCCTGGTGGGGGCTCAGCGTCAGCCCGGCCGGGTCCAAGCCGGTCAGCGGCAGCAGTGCGGCGACCTCGGCCAGCAGCCCGCTCAGCGTCTTCTGGCCGGTGCCGGCGACCTCGCGCAGATCCCGCAGCTTGTTCTGGAACACCTGCCGCCGGTTGTTGATGATCGAGCGCAGCCGCTGGGGCGTGTTCGGGCGCGGCGCGGTCGGCGTGGTGGTCAGCAGCCGCTCGATCCGCTCCAGCAGCCGGAACCGCTCCGGGGCCACGGTGGCCGCAGGGAGCGCGTCGTAAGCGGCGATGAGCGCGTTGGCGTCGGCCAGCGCCTTGGCCATCCGGCCGGCGACCTCGTCGACGGCCGCGAGCACCTCGGTGTAGCGGTCCCGCCGCCACCCGGCGGCCTCGCCCCAGCCGCTGCGCACCATGCCGAACCCGCCCGCCGTCGCGATCAGATCCCCGTACCGGCGCAGGAACGCGTCGATGCCGCTGATCAACTCGCTGCGCCGGACCGGCGCAGGCGGCTCCGGGAACAGTGGCCCGAGGTCGTTCAGGTAGCCGGTGACGGCCGTGCGCAGCGCCACCAGCGCGTCCCGCACCGCCACCAGCCGCTCGCGGGGCAGCGTCACGGCCGCGTCGGCGGAGCGGTCGACCGGGGCGTCCCCGGCGGCCGGGATCAGGTCGGTGGGCCGCACGGGCCGGGACGTGGTCAGCAGCGAACGCAGAGCCGCGATCAGTGGCGACAGCTCGAAGAACGTCACCTTGCCGGTGATGCGCCTGGTGTGCTCGATCACCAGCCGCGCGTCCGGACGTGGCTGGTCGCGGGTGGCGACCACGCCGATGATCCGGTCGTCCAGATCGGTCATCGACGCCTCGCTGGCGGGCCGTACCGCCCACAGCAGGTCGATCGGCCGCAGCCGCAGGTCCCGCTGGGTGACCACGCTGCTGCGGGCCACCCCGTTGACCGGGTCGGTCCAGGTGACCAGCGCGGCCACGTCCCGCTGGTCGGGCAGCAGCGTGGGCAGCCAGTCGTCCACGGCGGGCTCGGCCTTGGCGCGCGGGCCTTCGCCCTGCACGGACGGTGCGCTGTGGCCCGGCCGGATGCCCGGCGTCAGCTGCAGAGCCATCCGATGGGTCAAGGTGGTGCCGCTGCGCGGTGTCCGGACCACCTCGGGTTCGGGCGCGACCCCTTCCTTCGCGTAGGCGTCGAGGGTCGTCGTCGCCCGCTCGGGATTGCCCGCGAGCACCTGGTGCGTGCTTTCGGCCACCGCCAGGTCCGCCAGCGCGTCGTGGGTGTCGAGGAGCCGGTGCACCTCCTCGTTGATGGCCCTGCGCTGGTCGGCGTCGGGGTCCGGGAGCCCCTGGGCGCCGAACGGGTAGACGTCCGCGCCGGGCACCTGGGTCACCCGCCGCACGAGTTCGAGGCCGTCGATGACGTTGCGGGCCTCGACCAGCTCGACGGCGGTGCCGGGGGACGGCTCGGTCTCCTCGATGCGCCCGGCCCGCAGCGGGAAGGCCCCGCGTAGCGCGGTGATGAACGAGTCCAGCTCGGCATCCGGATACCGGTCGTGCAGGGCCCGTTCGAGCCGGTAGCCGAGCAGGGCGCCCAGCGACTGTCCCCGCCGCAGCCCGTCCAGCAGGTTCAGCGCCACCCGGACCCGTTCGGAACTCAGGTTGACGGCGAACGTGTGCCGGTCGGCGGGACTGGCGTTGGCGATGTATCCGGCGCGGAGGACCGCGGCGGTCGTGGCCTGCGCGGGCGAGGGAGCGTGAATGTATCCGCCGTTGGCCTTGTCGTGCATCAGCGGCTGCGTGCCCGGCGGGTTGAACAGCTGCCCGAGGTCGCCGCTCAGCTCGACCGGCGTCATGCCAGGGCGCGGCTTGGGCCGTACCTCCTCCAGCCAGCCGTACGCACCGAGGTGGATGCCGCGCCGGGCCGGTCCCGTGCCGGACGCCCCGTAGCGCAGCTCCGCGAGCCGCTCGTTGACCAGCCCCAAGCGCCAGGCGTCGAGCCGGTACGTCGCGCAGTCCAGGTGCTCGGTCAGCACCCGTTCCAGCCGGGCGGTCGGCAGCCCGGCCAGGTGTTCCAGCGCGTCGATCTGTTCGGCGAGCTGCACGGTGGCCGGGCTCTGCCTGATGACCTCGGGGATGAAGCTCGCCACCAGCCGGTCCGGGCTGCCGGTGATGGCTCGGTCCGGCGAGTACAGCTGGCGGAACCGGCTCTCGCTGTCCACCGGGGGTGCGCCGGGCCGGTTGGGACGTACGTGGACGAACAGCGGATCGCGCGCGGGTGGCACCGTGCTCCCGGCTCCGGCGGCCAGGCGGCGGGCGGCGTCTTCCCAGGCGAGCAGGACCGCGTGCCGCGCCAGCAGATACAGCAGCGCCGCGGGCGGCTTGTCACCGTTGAAGCCCAGTTCGAGCCGGACGGTCTCCAGGTCCTGCTCGGCGTGCTGGGCGAGCCAGTGCAGGTAGTTGCCGCCGTCGGGAAGGTACGCGCGGATGTGGTCGGTCTCCGACAGCGGCCGGTCGTCGACCAGCGGTCCGAGCAGTGGATACTGGTCGCCCACGAACAGCCGCCGGATCACCTCCGGGTCGGCTCCAGGCGGGACGGCATAGCCGAGGCGGTTGAGCAGGGCACGGATCGGCTGCGGCATGTTGAGCTGGTCCAGCGCGGGGATGACGCGCGGGCCGCCGCTGTTGAGGTTCTCCCGGTTGAAGATGTCCTCGACGCTCTGCGCGTACCGCTGGTAGAACTCCGCCGACGTCGGATGCAGCGCCAGGATGTCCAGCAGCAGCTGGTGGGGGTCGCCGCCCTTGCCCAGGTAGCTGACCTTCGCGAGGGCCTTCTGCCAGTCCCCCGCCGCCACGCTGAGGAGCTTGTACAGCCCGCGGCGGTGCGTCGCGCCTTCCGGGAAGGTCATCTTGGAGAAGGCGGTGGTGGGCAGGATGCCGTACGGCTGCCGCCCTATCTTGACCGCCGGGACCGGGCCGCGCCCCGACACGTACCGCACGAAGAACTCGCGCGTCTGGTCGACCGCCTGCTCGGACAGGATCGGATGCATCATGCCGCGCAGGTACGCGCCCCAGGTCGCCGGCCACAGGGCGACGTTGGCCGCGCGGGCGTCACGCTGGTCAGTGCCGTCGGCGTTGGGCATGCCGGTCAGCACGGCCGGGTCGATGCCGAGCAGGTCGGCCAGCCACTGCCCGTCGGTCCGGGTCCGCCAGTCGTCAGGCGCGTCCGCCGCCGCGAACCCGAAGGCGGTGCGCAGCGCGGCCTGGGCTTCGGCGCGGCGGTCCTGCCCGGCGGGGGCGGCCTCGCTGTTGTTGGTCGGGGTGCCCTGTGGCAGCAGCCCGTACCCGGACGGGCTGCGCAGCTGCCGGGTGATGAGGTCGGCCAGCTGGACGGCCGTCTGCTCGGGGCCGGACCGCTCCCGCAGCCCGAACACCAGTAGCCGGTCCAGGCCGTTGCGGATCTGCGGGGTGAGCGGGATGCGCAGGCCCATGCCGAGTGTCACCGCCCGCCCGAAGTCGGTCAGCCACTGGAGCTCGTCGGGCACCCGCAGCGCGCCGGTCCGCTCATCCACCTTGAGCTGTTCGTCGGCGTCGGCCTCGGGGTCGGGGCTGACCGCGAGCGCGTCGGGCACCGCCTCGCCGGTCGCCGCCAGCACCCGCTCGCCGCCCACGTATCCGAGCACGGTGAAGCGGTCCGGCAGGAGCCTGGCCTTCGCCGCCTGGGTCCACGACTGCCCGGCCAGGCTTCCCGCGGCCGGCGGCGGCAGCACGAGGAACGCGACCATCACCGCGTCGTCGACGGCGGTAGGCGCGGCGTCAACGCCCACCGGCCGCCGGGTCCGGATCGTGTCCGCCCGGCCGGCCCCGACGTCGGCGCGCAGCGCGGTGTCGGCGGCGCGCAGCTTGGCCCGGTCGCCGTGCGCGCGCCACACCGCCGTCCAGTACGTGACGGTCGGTTGCCGGTCCGCGGCCGGTACGGCCTGGCCGGTCACGACCACCAGCACGGTCGCGCCCTCCGGCACCGTCACGGGCCGGTCGGCGAGGTTGGCGGGGGTACGGGTCCGCAGCAGCCAGCCGGCCCGGCCGCCGGGCACCCGAGCGACCAGCTCCTGCCAGGCCGCCTGCTCGGCCACCGCGTTCCCGCCGGTCCGCCAGTGCGCCGTCCAGTACGCGTCCACCGCGGCGATCTCGGCGCGGGTCGGCTTGGGCTCGAACTTATCGGTGCACCACTCGTCCGGGAAGATCCGTACCAGCAGCTCGGTGGCGGTGAACCGGGTCTCCACCCGGACCGGGCCGAGCAGTACCGGGAAGTCGTCGCTGAGCGCGGTCACAGCAGCATCTCCTGAGCGTGGACGGCCATCAGCACCGGAGCCTGGAACAGCATGTAGGCCACGTCGGCGGAACTCAGCCCGCCGTGCCAGACGGGCAGGAACGCGTCCTCCAAGTGCTGGTCGTTCTTCTCTGCATCGGCGGCGGGGTCGTCGAAGTCCTTGAGCGGGACCTGCACAGTGCTCGCGTCCAGCCGGATGAACCCGGTCCCGCCCGGATCCACGTCGGCCCACGTCAGGTCGTTCCACACCTCGACCGGGGTGGGCGGGCCCTCGTCCGCGCCGAACCGGGGGTCGCCGGGACGTTCCTGGATCACGAAGAACCAGCCCGCCGCGCCGGTGGCGAAGTCGCCCTTGGCCTCGGCCGCCGTCAGGTCGAAGCCGAGCAGGGTCAGGTCGGGGTCCACCTTGGCCTCGTACAGCGGGAGCCTGATCTCCTCCAGCGTCGGGTGCGCGGGGTCTGCGAGTTCGACCGGAACCCGTTCCTGGGCCGGGTCCGGCGGTCCCGCCTCGGGCTGCCAGCGGGCGCGGTGCGCGTAGATGGCGGCGTTCGGATACTTCCTCAGCAGGTCGCCGCGGATGACCAGAACGAGGTCGTCGGCCTGCTCGCCGGTCTCCCGCGCGTCGTTCTCGCCGAGTTCGGCGGCCTTCGGCCAGGTGTGCAGCGGCTGGATGTCGTACTGCTTCACGCCCCCGCGCGTGTCCCAGAACTGCCGGAAAGGCGAGCCGCGCTGGTCGGTGGGGTACTCGCGCCAGAGCAGCTCGCGGGCCATCTCGTGGTTGAGTCCGACGAGGTAGGACTCGATGAACTCCTGGTTGGTCTCCAGCAGCGTCACCGTGTTCCGCGGGATCAGCCCGAGGTTCGGGGCGAAGTAGTCCACCGACAGGTCCAGCAGCGCCTTGTACATCGGCAGGTCGATGACGGGATACGCCATCGCCTCGATGAACCGCTCGGCGAACGACCGCAGTCGTTCCGGCAGGCTGACCGACGTCAGCAGGCTGGTGGGCACGGTCTTCTCGGCGCGCAGGCCGGTCATCATCGCATCGGTGGTAGCGCGGACGTTCAGCGGCTCGTCGCCGCCCTCGGTCCGGCCGCCGACGCCCGCCGCGTGCCAGCCCCGGTAGATGTCGCGCAGCCCGTCCTTGAAGCGCTTGGCCTCCTCGCTGTCGGCTCCGCCTTCGGAGGGGACGAACGTGTCGCCCGGCAAGGTGATCCGGAAGTCGGCGCTGCGCGGAAGCCGGTCGACCGGATCGGCTGGGTCGGCCTCGATGGCGGCCGTGAGCCCGATCGGCGGTGGTGCCGGGTGCAGGACATCGGTCAGCTGCTCGGTCGTCACCACCGCGTCGGGAGTCTCCTTGGCGGCGGCCGCCGTCACGGGGTCGTCCGGGTCGTCCATCCGCGGGATCAGCGCGTCGGGCGGCGTGGTCTCACTGAACGGCAGGTCGCGGATCAGCCGCCCCGGCCGCAGCATCCGCCGCATCGGCGGGGACAGCGGCGCGGCCGTCACGCGGCTGCGCGCCACGTGGAACCCGACCGCGACCCGCTCGCCCTCGACCGCCGCCGCCCCGCGCAGAGCCCGATCACGCGTGGTCACCCGCGAGTTGGCGGGAGCGGTGAGCACGAGGGCCTTGCCGGACGGCACCGGCTCCCCGGCCAGCATGATCGGTGCGCCGGCGGGCTCCACATGCTTGGCCTGCAGCACGGTCCCGACCTCGCGGGCGAGCTGGGCGGCGCGGATCTTGGCGTTGGCCGCCAGCACGTCGCCGACCTGCGCCCAGGCGGCGACCATGAACTCCTCCTGCCGCTCCTGGACGACGCGGGTGCCCAGGTGGGCGGCGACGCGGTAGCGCGGGTCCAGGTTGAGCCGGTGCACCCAGTTGCGGTCGGGCGTGATCGGGCTGCCGTCACGCTCGGTCAGCAGCCGGTTCGCGGGGGCGTGCCAGCGCCCGTACAGCGGCGGGGTGATGATCGGGTCGACCTCGCCCGCCACGTCCTGCACCCCGTGGGCGGCGTGCGCGGCGGCCGGGGTCTGGTCGAGGTAGGCGTCGGCCAGGTTGACCAGTCCAGCGAGGGCCTTCTGGAACGGATGCGGGTACGGCTCGTCCCACTTGTCGTAAACGTCGCCCTTGGGACGGTTGGGCGACTGGAGTGCGCCGCCCAGCTTGAGCACGCCGTGCAGCTCCGCCGGGCTGGTGATGGGCGGCAGCCCCGGCCCGGCCGAGTTGTGCACGTCGAGATCGCGGCGGCCGATGGCCGGGTCGGCGGGCCGGGGCTCCAGCAGCCGGACCAGGTACTCGAAGTCGCCCGCGCTGCCGGTGCCGAAGAACCAGCGGTGGTAGTACGGCAACGTCGCGGGCTCGGGGCGGCCTGGGTAGTCGGGGCCCCAGCTGGAGTGCAGCGCGCCGGGCGCGGTGGCCGGGTCCAGGCCGAGCCCGGCCAGGCGGCCCGTCTCGAACGCGGGGACCAGGAACGCGTGGTAGCCGGTGTCGGGCTTGAGCCGCCGCGGGCACATCAGCCGCGAGCACGCCAGATCGGCGTTGGTGATCAGCACCTGGCGCAGGACGGCGAGCGCACCGGCGGGATCGTCGTTGGCGACCAGGCCGTCCAGCGCGCCGTTGACGTGCACGTGCGCCCAGGCGCCGAGCTGGCCCGGCGGCGGCAGCGTCCCGGCCGGGTCCTTGACCTGGATCGACGGCAGCGGCCGCCCGGCGACCGCGCCCTCGGTGAACTCCGCGCCCGGGTCGCCCGCCGGCTCGGCCGCCCCGGCGAGCACGACGAGCGCCAGCCAGGGCAGCAGCCGCTTGGTGGCCCCGTCGGGCGGGGCCGGGCTGTAACTCCACGGCAGGCCCTCGTCGTAGAACTCGATGTGCGCCAGGTAGTTGGGCTCCACGTTGGTGATCCAGGGCCGCGGCTCCACCCGCGAGATCACCCGGGGATCGACCCCCACCACGTCGCCCGGCCCGTACATCTGCACGGCCTTCTCGACGTCGCGGGTGATCGTGCCGCCGGACACGCCGTCCCCGGTCAGCCGCAGCTTGACCGGGATGACCGCCCGGTCGGCGGTGCCCGGATCGGTCGTGATCCGGGTGCTGAGGCCGGTCCGCAGCCACGGCAGGAAGGAGTACGCGTTGCTCACGGTGTCACCGGGCCGGTGCCGAAGATCTCGCTGGTGGCGGTGACCTCGGTGGCGCCGGGGCCGGCGGCGGCAAGGCCCGCGCGGGCGATGCCGCCGGTGACCAGTACCGTGCCGCCGGTCAGCGGGACGGCGGCGAACCCCCACCGGCCCACCGCCAGACCGCCCGCCGGGCTCCAGTTCCGGGTGGCCGCGTCGAAGATCAGCGCGCTGGCGTAGCCGACGCCGTTGTCCGGGGTGTCGGTGCCGCCGGCCACCAGCACCTTGCCCCCGCCCAGGGAGACCGACCGATGCAGGCCGCGCCCGGCGGGCATGTCCTGCACCGCGCTCCACACGCCCGCGACGGGGTTGAACGTCTCGGCGGTGGCCCTGCTGAACGGGTCGAAGGTGCCGTTGCCCGGTGCGCCCGGAGGACTGCCGCCACTGGCCAGGACGGAGCCGTCCGGGAGCAGCGTGGCCTGGTGCCCGCTGCGCGCCACCAGCAGGCTCCCGGTCGGCGTCCAGGTACCGCCGGTGCCCGAGGCCGGATCGTACAGCTCGCAGAAGGCCAGGGCCGCGTCGGTCTCGCGGGACACGGGTGCGCTGCCGCCGACCACCAGCACCTTGCCGGTGTTGAGCACGAGCGCCGGGTGGCCGCAGCGCGCGTCGGTCATCGCGGTGACCTCCGTCCACGCGCCGGTGTCCGGGTCGTAGACCTCGGCCGAGCGCAGCGCCTTGACCGACTGCCCGGACCGGGTGGTGCAGCCGCCCGCGACGAGCACCTTGCCGTCGGGCAGCAGCACCGCGCTGTGCCCCCACCGGCCGGTCTTCAGGCTGCCGGTCGCGGTCCAGGTGCCCTGAGCGGGGTCGAACACCTCGGCGGAGGCCAGTCCGGCGGACGGGAACGTCGCCGCCCCGGTGATGCCGCCGGTGACCAGCACCTTGCCACTGCCCAGCAGGGTGACGGTGTGCAGCCGCCTGGCGGTGTGCAGCGCGGCGGCGGCCGTCCACGTCTTGGCGGACGGGTCGTACAGCGACACTTGCCCCAGCGCCTCTCCGGCGGCGCCGGCTCCACCGGCCACCAGGACCTTCCCGCCGGCGAGGACGACCGGGCCGTCATGCTGGCCGGACCACACGCGCGCGGAGGGAAGGGCCCCGGTGCTCGTCCACTGTCCGGTAGCCGCCGCGGTGGGACTGGTCATGGGGTGCCTCCGTCGTCAGGGCGTGAAGATCTCGGCGGTCGGGGTGAGGATGTCGGTGCCGGGGTGCGGGGCGGCAGCGGCCGAGCGGGTCCGGCCACCGGCCACGAGCACCCGGCCGTCGGGCAGGTCGATCACGGCGAACGCCCACCGGCCGGTGGCCAGGCCGCTCGCGGGGGTCCAGGTGCCGGCGGCCGGGTCGTAGAGCAGCGCACTGCGGAAGCCGCCGTCGAAGGCGGGGGCACGGGTGCCGCCCGCCACGAGCACCAGGCCGGACCGCAATGGCAGGGCGCGGTGCCGGGTACGCCCGCCGGGCATGTCGCGAACCGCCGTCCATGTGCCGGATCCGACGGTGAAGCGTTCGGCACTGGCGAGGGCGGCGGAGTCGTACGGACCGCGCGCCGGGCCGGTCGGGGCATCGCCGCCGGTCACCAGGACGGTGTCGTCGGCGAGCAGCGTCGCCTGGTGACCGGCGCGAGGTGTGGCGAGCGAGCCGGTCGGGGTCCATTCGCCGGTCGCCGGGTCGTAGATCTCGCAAAAGCCGAGCGCGGCGCTGGTCCGGCCGGTCTTGAGGACGCCGCCGACCACCAGGACCCGGCCGTCCGCGAGCAGTACGGCTTGGTGGTCGGAGCGGGGGTCGGTCATCGCGGTCTCGGTCCACTGCCGTTTGGCCGGGTCGTACACCTCGGCGGACGCGAGCGAGTTGCCGCGGGCGCCGGTGCCGCCGGTGACCAGGATCCTGCCGTCGCGCAGCACGGTGGCACTATGGCCGGACCTGGCGGTGCGCATCGACGGAACGTCGCTGCTCCAGGTCGCGGTGAGCGGGTCGAAGATCTCGTTGGTCGCCAGGGGCTCGGTCTGGGTCACGCCGCCGGCGGCGAGGACCCGGCCGTCCGGCAGCAGGCAGAGGGTGTGCCCGTCGCGGGCGACCGGAAGCGGCGCGGCGGCGGCCCAGTTCCCGGCGATGGGATCGAAGAGCGCGGCGGCGGCGAGCGGCTTGCCCGCGGCCTCCTGACCGCCGGCGGCGAGAATCCTGCCGCTGCTCAGCCGTACCGCTGCCGGGGCGATGGCCGGGGTCGGCAGGGAGCCGGTGGAGGTCCACGACTGCGGGGCGACGGGCAGGGCGGCCGCCTCGGATTCGGGGATGACGTGCAGCCGGCCGATGAGCGCGGGGTCCGCCATGACCCACTCGGCGAGGGCCTCCTCGGCCGCCGCCTGGCTGCGGAAACTCGCTGCGGCCGAACCGAGCGAGGCCGGCGGGAAGGCCTGGGCGTTGTTGCGCAGGTGGGCGACCACGAAGCGCTGGCCCGTGACCTGCACGGTCTCGTCAGGGGTGTACGGCCGGCGCTGGTCGGCCTCGCGCTGCGACAGGGGTGAACGGCTGGTGCTGCTGCCCTCCAGAAGCCGGGTGAACACGGCCGGGCTGACGCTGGTCAGCGTCTTGGTGGGCGCGGCGGTGGGGGCGACCTGGCGGACGAGTCCGTCGGCCCGCACGATCGTACGGGTCAGCGGTCGTACGGTGCCGGGCCGGCGGCGCAGCCTGCTGTCGATGACGATCTGCTCGTAGCGGGCGCTGCGCTTGACGACGCGGGCGGAGGCGATCGCGCCCTGCGCCGCCACCAGCTCCAGCCCCGCGTCCTGGTCCTCGTACGCCGGTCGCGACAGTTTGGTCGCGTCGTCCATGTCCTGGAACTGAGCCATCGCGAACTTGTCGGCGGTGATGGAGGCGCGCACGAGGCCGCTGCCGGGCAGGGGCTCGACGGTGAACCGTTTCCCGTCGCGCGGCCGCTGCGCGCCGATGCGATCCAGCCTTACGGCGAGCGGGATCGCACGCTGGCGGACGAACAGTGAGCCGAGGGGGTGCAGCACCAGGTCCTCGGTCGGCGGCAACGCGCGCAGCGTGACCAGCGGGTTGCCGCCGCCGGTCGGCAGCCGGGTCTGCCAGCCTTCGGGCTTGGCGACCTCGCCCGCCAGGAGCGGGAGCACGTCGACCGGGGGCAGCGTGGTGTCACGGTCCTCGCCCCAGGTGATATCGAAGTCGGCGGAGATCTCGAAGAACAGCAGCGAGATCGAGCCCCGGCCGTGCGCCCGGAACGGGGCCGGGCCTTCGAGCTGGAAGTCCAGGTCGATGCCGAAGAGGCCGACGCCGAACGCCTTGAGCGAGACCCCAGCGGAGATGGCGATGACGAAGCGGAACGGGGAGAACTGGAAGAGCGCGTCGAAGCTGAGATGCCCTGAGATGCCGAAGTCGTCGAAGCCCAGCACCATCTCGGCGCGCGCACCGAACTGCACCGTGTTGCTGGTGATCGCGAAGTAGCCGGAGACGGTGATCCGGGCGCCCGGCCGGTTGAGGATGTCCACCCGGATGCGGGGTGGCACCGGAAACGGCAGCGGCGGCGGCTTGTACGACGGGTGGAAGCCGCCGACGGAGATGACCAGGTCGGGGTCGTCGCCCCAGCCGACCAGCAGGCCCATTCCGCCCTCGAGGGTCATGAACAGCACGCGCGACTCGAAGAGCTGGGCGAAGAACCACAGGCGCTGCTTGTCGAACTCGATCGCGCCGACGAACTGCACCTGCAGGACCAGCAGCGGCAGGTCGGTGGTGGGCAGCACGCAGCGCAGCACGCCGAGGATGGCGATGTTGCCGGGGATCTCGATGATCACCGCGAGCGAGACCGAGACCAGCGTGGGGGTCCCCCAGCCGATCTTGGCCATCGGCCCGACCAGGAACGTGCCCTGCTCGGGTGGGAAGAACGCGCGCAGGTCCGACAGGATGCGCGGCGCGTTGGCCACCACGTCGCGCGGGAACATCACCGACTCGATCGAGCCGCTCCGCACCCCCTCCACCAGAGCCTGCAGGTTCATCCGGCGGTTCAGCCCGACGATCCCGCCCACCGCCAGCAGGGTGAAGCCGAAGCCGAGCTGGATGCCGGTGCCGAACTCGGCGGTGATGATCAGCAGCAGCGAGAAGCCCGTGGAGCCGTCCGGCATCCTGGTGGTGATCAGCCCGATCGCCTTGACGTCGAAGAGCCCGGCGAACTCCAGCTCCAGCGCCCCGCCGTACTCGCCCCTGGCCGGGTCGAAGAACAGGTAACCGCCGCCGCTGACCACCCCGGCGTCCACCGACAGGCCCGCGCCCTTGGGCGGCTTGAACCCCAGCGAGACGTCCAGCGGGCCGAGGTTGCCGTCGTTGCCGGACGTGAAGCCGAAGGTCGCCGCCAGACCGAGCTCCTCGACGACCGCCTTGATCGGGCCGAGCTCGGCCTTGATCGTCGCGCCGAGGTTGATCGGCAGGCCGTCCGCGCCGGGGGCGGCCGAGACGGTCAGCGACTGGACGTCGATGGGGCCGAGGTCGAGGTGGACGGGCAGCTGGATCTCCAGGCTGGAGGTGCCGCGGAAGTAGAAGCCGGTGCGCTGGGAGACGCCGAGCGTCAGGTCGGCCCCGAAGGAGAAGCCGCCGTCCGGCACGATCTTGGCGATGAAGCCGTCGGCCTCGCCGGGATCGAAGACGAACTCCAGACCGGCCAGCTCGAACTCGGCGAACACGTCCGCCGCACCGTCGGACAGCCGGATGCCGCCGGTGCCGCCGACCTTGCGGAACTGCAACCGGGTCGCTCCGGGCGAGCCGAGCAGGACGATCGGGGCGGCGTCGGCGCCGCCGCGCTCCGCCTTGACCACCAGCGAGCCGGCGGCGTGGGACGGCGAGCCGCCGCCGGCGAAGCCGACGATGATCTCGATCGGGCGGTCCGGCCGCACCCGCAGCCCGATCCCGCCTTGCAGATCCAGGTCGGTACGGATGGTGAGGGCGATGTCGTCGCCCAGCTGGAACCTGAAGTCCAGCGCGCCGTTGAAGGCGGGGATCAGCGCCAGGCCGGGCGGGTCCCCGGCTGCCGCCGGCACCGGCAGCAGCCTCATCTCGGCGGCCATCCGGCCCGAGGCCTGCGCCCGTTCGAAGAAGACCGCCCGGATGCCGCGCACCGGCGGGTCGGTCAGCTTGGGAGCGGTGCCTTGCAGGGCGGCCGCACTCGCCTTCGGGATCTCGGCGGTGGCGATGTCCACGCCGAGGGCCATCATCAGGTTGTCGACCTGCACGGCCAGCGCCTCGAAGTCGAAGTCCGCCTCGCCCCAGCCGAAGGCGTTCTTGAGCACCAGCGAGGGTTCGCTCAGTGTCTTGGGCAGGTCCGCCAGGTCGAGCCGGACGTTCATGTACGGCGGCCGATTGCCCTCAGCCGGTGCGTAGCCCGTCTTGACCACGCCCAGCGCGCGCAGTCCGAACCCGATCGACGGGTGGTACCGCTGCAGGTAGGTGATGACCAGGTAGTCGATGAGCTGGCCGGGGAACTTCTCCTTGAAGCCGTCCGCGCGCAGCGGCGCGGGGATGGCCGAGTCGGGTGCGGTCGCGATCGCCTTGATCGCGTTGACCACGTCCTGGAAGGCCCGCAGCACCCGGCCCACGTCGTCGGGCGAGATCTGCACGGAGGCCTCGCCGTCGCCCACGGAGCCGCCGACGTTGAGGCCGCCCTCGCCGAGCAGCCTGGTCAGACCGTCGTAGAGGGTCTCCACCCCGCTGCCGAGGTCGCGCAGCGGCTGCGGGATGTCCTCGGCGCGCCAGCCCAGCTTCTGCAGGAACGCGATGAAGGCCTCCGGGGAGGCGAGCGCCTCGCGCAGCGGCAGCAGCGCCTGCCCCAGCTCGGCCACCAGCCTGTCGAACGTGCCGGGCTCAGCCATTCTTCTTCGCCTTCGGGTAGAACATCGCGTCGAGGATGTTGTGATAGCCCGGATCGACCCGGTTGACGATCAGCCACTTGCAGACGAAGCAGAACTCGCCGTCGTTGTCCTCGTCGTCGGAGCGGCGCATCTTGCACGCTCCGGTCGGCCGGTAGTAGCCGCCCGCGAAGTCGAGCGCGCCCTCGTAGACGCCGATCAGTTTCGAGGACTTGCAGGGCGCTTTGAAGTCCGGAATGGACCTCGGGTTGTCGACCTCGTGCTTGGGATGCAGGACGTCGGGGTCGACGTTCAGCGGAAGCCTGTTGGCGGGCGTGGGAGTGGTCAGGTGTTTGCGCACCGCCGGCTCGATCACGGTGAGGAGCTGACCGGCGGCGTCCTTCAGCGGCACGTACACGGCCGAGCCCGCGGCGAACGTCGGGAACGGCGCGGGCGGCAGGCCCGGGCCGTCGAGCGTCATGGTGCCCAGCTCGGGCTCGATGTGGGCGATCTTCAGGTTGGTCAGGACCTGGGCGGAACCGGTGGCCAGCGGCAACTGGATCCCCTGCGGGCTGACGTGGAAGTTGCGCAGGTGCACCTCGGCAGGCGGGTTCTGCGCCGCGACCTTCTGCCACGGCGCGATGTACCGCTTGTCGATCACGATCTCGATGCCGCCGAGCCCCGGCGCGGAGTCGATCACCAGCCGTGCGGAATGGCGCATCCGGGGCAGCGCGAACCACTTGACCTTGGTGACGTCGATCTGCCGATCGGGGGCGGGGTTGATCCGCAGGAACCCCAGCATGCTCACGTTGTCGCCGAGGATGTCGTTCGTTGAGGTCGCGGGCGCGTTCGGGTCGTCTCCCCCGGAGTTCTCGTACTCGTCCATCAGGCCGAAGCTGTGGCCGAACTCGTGCGCGACCGTGTCAACGGTCTCGGTGAAGTTGACGTCGGGCTCCGACGACGGCTTGCGCCGCATCACCCGCTTGTCACCCGCGGCGTACTCGAACTCCACCCCGAGGCCCTTGTTGGTCGTCAGCGCCGTCAGGGTGTTGTTGTTGACGTTGCTGCCGCCGTTCACCTCGTCATAGGTGATGAGGGCGACCAGTCCGCGGCTGGGCTTGAAGTTGGCGTCGTCGGGCTCCCACACCGGTCCGATGTGATGGAACGGGGCGAACGCGTACTCCAGGCCCGCGAGGTACTGCAGGATCAGGTTGCCCGGATTGGTGCTGTCCCGGCCGGCGAAACGCTCAGGAGGATGCCTGCGGGGATCGGGCGTCAACGCCCTGGTCGCCTGTTCGGGCTCGTAGAACTCATAGAGCCGGGCGATGAACTCGCGCAGCCCCGGCGTGCCCGGCTGGTCGCTTCCGGGCGGGATCACCGCCGCGCTGCGGCCGGAGGAGCGGTCGCCCCACCGGCAGCCCAGATGCATCCCGAACAGGGTGTCGCGTGCGTGCAGGATCCCGGTCCCCTGGTGCTTCTTCCACGCCTCCAGCAGCGGGCCGTCCACCTTGTTGCGATCGAACCCGGTCAGCTCCTGCCCCGCCCAGATGTCCTTGAGGTTGGCCCTGTTCTCATTGCGCATCGGCAGCCCGACCTTGGCGACCAGGTCCCGCAGCGTGTAGACGTTCTCGTTTTCGCTGACCGGGTGGATGAACGGGATGGGCACGCCGGTCCCCGTCGTCTGGTCCGCGTCGGCGATCCGGTGAGCGACGGTGGCGCAATGCTCCTGCGAGGCGCCGAAGGCCTTGAAGATGTTGAAGCTGCCCTCAAGCATCGGGTACGGCTGATGCCGGGGCTGGTCGAACATCTGGTCCACGACGCGAGTGACGATCTTGTCGAAGGTCCCTTCGTCGGACTTACGGAACCCTTCCGCGAGGAAGACGATGTTGTGCTGCTCGGCCGCGTGCGCGACGTTGGGCGTCTGGACCGGCTTCAGGTCGCGGCGGTGCTTGGCGTAGTTCACCACCCGCACGGGCAGCCGCTGGGTCTGGTTGACGAGGGTGCCCGTCAGGTCCACGGTCCCGGGGGTGCCGGTGGTCTCGCGCAGCCCGCGCAGCCGCCCCTGCGGGGTGACCACGAAGGTGGCGGTGTCGGCCGACGTCAGCGTCACGTACCCGTGCCCGGTGATGTCGCCGATCAGGTCCGTACCGGTCGGATCGTCGCTGAACTTGGCGTAGATCGACGGCTGGGCGTGCGCCACGGCGTCCACGGCGGTGGTGATGGAGTCATTGCCGAACCACCAGGCCACGATCGAGGTGTGCACCTGTAGCCGGCCGACGATGTAGTCCCTGCCGCGCCGGACCTGGAACAGGTACACCCCCGGCTGGGCGGCGGTGACCTGCCCGTTGGCGCTGTTGTACGCCGGCAGCGGCGGGAGAAGCCGCTGTCCGACCGGGCGATGCGGCGCGAAGAAGTCCACGGTGATCGCCCCCGGGGCGATCGGCGTCAGCGTGTACCCACCGGCCGTCACCACCCGGTCGAACACCTGCAGCGTCAACGGCGGCGCACCGGACAGGGCCAGGTGGAGATCGCAGTGCGGGAACAGCACGATGTCCGGTGTCATGAGCGCCCCCATCCACGTGGGACTTCGGACGGCTCAACGGAACACGACCGATTATCGCCGTCAGTGATGCCTGGAATACTCACCGTGCCATCAGGAATATCCGGATGTCTCGTTACTGGCCGACTCCGGCCGCAACTATCATGATCGTGACCTCAACTCACGGTCAGAACCCGTATTAACTCCGAACCGGAACTGCGGAACCAGGACCTGGCCTCACACAGCGGCCAGCGCGTTCACTATAGGGATCTTTGATATGGACAACCCCGTAAAAAAGCCAGAGTGAGCCTCGATAAACGGTCGAAGTATCCAATATGTTTCTCGACGCTCAGGGGACGAGTTCAGCCCGGTTCGAGGGCTGCCGGTTTCCGAAGCCCGTTGCACTGATCGCTGTAGGCCCTGGCCCACGCGGTCCAGCGGGCGGCTCCCGCGAGAGCGGTGCGATCACCTGCCGAGGAAGGTGCCGAGCGCGCTCTACCTGGCCAGTGGCCCGAATGCGTCATGACCGGTGTTGGCCCATGGTGGGTATGTCTCGGCGCCGATCCCACGGGCCACCCCAGTTGACAGGCGCCCGTGCAGCCTCACCTCAGTCTGGGCTGAAACACCGACGCGAGCACACTGGGTGACTTGGTGGTCAATTCGGATGAGTAGACCGGGAGGGGCGGAAGCAGCCCCGTTTCGCGTTGTGACGGCTCGCCTGCATCGCTTCGGCCCGGAAATGCCGTAGTGGTAGCCGGATCACTCCGCAAGTGGGCGTTCTGACCGGCCCTCTCCAGAAATGCAAGTAAATTTCGGGCTAATGTTTTCGGTCCGTTGCTGTAGCGCCCTTGGGCGCCGGTTGCCCTGCCGGGAAGGCCGCGGGGACAGTGCCGTGAACCCGGTTCGACGGAAACTGGGATACAGCAAAGGGGCTGCTCTTCGTGGGCTTCATGCGGATCAAGAACACCGGGTACAACTCGGCGCTGGTGCTGCCGACCGGGGCATGGAAAACCATGTTCCTGCGCGGCGATCAGATGGCGCAGACCAGCGCGGCGGGCCTGGACCACAACGGGCCGATCGGCGCCACGAGCATTCACAGCGGGAAGCTGAACGGCATTCCCGAACCGTACAAGAGTGCCTGTGAGGGCGCGCTGATGCTGCCGATGACCGGCGGTTCCTGGCAGATGCTGCTGTTCAAGGGCGACCGGGTCTGCTGGTACCACTGGGACACCAAGGTCCGCAGCGAGGGGCCGGTCACCGAGTTGAGGCATGCCGACGGACTACCGGCCTGGGGCACGATGCTGCCCGTCGGCTACCGCGAGGGCGTGGACGCGCTGCTGATGGACTCCACGGCCGAGTCGCCGTACTGGACGACCTACGTCTTCAAGAACGAACGGGTCGCCACCATCGACTGGCGGAACGGCTGCACCCGGGAGTGCCGGATCTACGAGGGCGCGCAACCCACCGCGGGCTGGGCGAAGCTGCCGGCCGAGTGGCTGCGGGACTACGACCACGTACTGCCGCTGCCGGGCGCGTCGGACGCCAAACGCAGCCTGCTGGTCAAGGGCGGCAACGGGTGCGTGTTCAACTGGAAAACCGGCCCGGAGAAGACCGGCGCGCTCACCACGCTGATGCCCGAGCTGGCCGCGCTGCCCGCGCCCTACACCACGCAGTACAAGCCGATCGTGGGCCGCTGGGCCACTCCGGCCGCGCCCAATCCGGTCACCGTGCGTGTCGATCTGGACGGCCTGGGCGCGACGCGCCAGTTCAGCGGTGACTTCGACCTGGTCAGCGGCTCGACGCGGAGCCCCATGTACTCCTTCCGCGTCAGCGCGCCGGAGATCGCCGCCTCGGCCACCGAGGTGACCGCCACCGGCAGGGTGCGGTGGAAACCGGATTGGACCGGCTGCACCGCCAAGATCACAATCCCGCGGGTGACGCAGTCCTCCGCCGCCCCCGCCCTGCGGGCAGAGTTCCGCTTCGACGACGGCAACGTCCCCACCTACGATCTGCCCTTCGAGTCGACGCACCTGCGCACCATCGACGTGGAGATCGACACGATGGCCAACCGGGCCGCACTGGCCTCGTACAACACCGCCACCGACGCGGTGGCGGGCCCGCCCGACTACGTCGACCGGGAGCTGACCATCGCCTCCGCCTTCGCTGAGGCGGGCATCGAGTTGCGCTCCGCGGGCACGGTCAACGAGGTCGGCACCGCCGACGCCGGCACCGACCTGAAATGGTCGGACTCCGAACTGCACACCGCGATGCTCCACAACTTCTCGGGCCACGCCGAGACCGAGCAATGGAAGCTGTGGGCGTTCGTAGCCAGCCGGCACGTCAACGACAGCACGGGCGTCATGTTCGATGTCAACGAGGGCAAGCAGCGGCAGGGCATGGCCGTCTTCTACGACCAGATCAGCGGCCAGCCCGGCTACTTCATCCTGGGCCTGTACGTCCATGAGCTCGGCCACTGCCTCAACCTGCAGCACTCGTGGCAGAAGAACGACTCCGGGGCCCCGCTCGGCCCCAGAAACGGCCATGGCGACCTGTCATGGATGCAGTACTGGAACCTGTACACCGCCGAGGACGGCAGTAGCGGCTGGGACGTCTTCTGGAGCCGGTTCCCGTTCACCTTCACCGCCAACGAGCTCGCCCACCTGCGGCACGCCTTCCGCTACGACATCATCCCCGGCGGGGCCAACTGGGCCGCGCAGGGCAGCGCCGCCTACAACACCAACGACCCGGCGCTCGCCGCGATGGGCGACCCGATCGCCGACGACTCCGGCCTGGCCCTCACCCTGTCGGCCCGGCCGTTCGCCTATGGCGAGCCGGTCACCGTCGAGATCAAACTCGCCCGCGACGGCCGTGATGTCACCGTGCACCGCGACCTGTCACCCAAGAGCGAATACCTCACCATCGCCATCACCGCCCCCTCCGGCATCACCCGGCCGTTCCGGCCGCTGGCCCGCCAGTGCAGCGGGCACGGCAACGACACCCTGACCACGTTGACCGCCGAGGCGCCCGCCCTGTACGAATCGGCCTACCTGGGCGCGGGCGCCGACGGCCAGTACTTCACCGACCCCGGGCTCTACACCGTCCGCGCCCTCTACACCGCACCCGACGGCTCCCGCGTGGTCTCACCCGACCTGACCATCCGGATCCGGCTGCCGCTCACCGGCGACGACCAGGACGCCGGTGAACTGCTCATGGGCGACCAGGCCGGCACCCTGATGGCCCTGCTGGGCTCGGACTCACCCGCCCTGCAAGCGGGCAACGACGCCCTGGCCGAACTGTCGGACCGCTTCCCCGACCACCCCCTGGCCGTCTACTCCCACCTCGCCCAGGGCGCCAACGCCGGCCGCCACTATCAGCACATCCGCGACGGCCGGCTTCACATCCGGCAACCTGACACCGAGGACGCCGTCACCCAACTGACCGCCGCGATCAACGCCTCCACCGGCTCGGGCGGCCTCAACGACATCACCCTCAACGCCGCCATGCGCCGCCTGGCCACCGTCCACGCCAAGGCCGGCGACCGCACCGCCGCCGGCGCCACCCTCGACCGCATGGTCGACCACTTCCGCGCCCGACACCTCCCCACGCACGTCCTGACCACCATCCAGGACCAGGCCGACGCCACCCGTCGGCAGATCCTTCCCGGCGACCAGAACCGCCCCCACAAGGGCCGCAAGCGCACCTGATCCCCACCACCCCGGCCACATCGTGCGCCCGCCGCCAACAGGCGGCGGGCGCACACTCACCCGCTTCGACAAGCCCACCCGCCACACGGCAGCGAGAAGGCCCATGGGGCTGAGGTTCATACTTCTTGGGGACAAGCCTTAGCTTCCCGGCGCAGAGGCGCTTTTCTTGTCTGGACGGTCACTCCGGACCCGTCGGCCAGTGAGAGCCTGTGGCTAACACCGACACGAACGCCGGTTTCGGTTTCAGGTCGTCCAGACGCTTGAGCTGGCGCCGCCTACTATGCGGCCTCGCTTGATGGTGGTTCGGCGGCCGGGGGCGTTCCGGAGAACGTCGCTGAGGTGGGTGGCCGAGAACAGCACCAGGTCCGCCGCGGCTCCCACATGGACGCCTTCGGCCGGTGCGCCGACATAGTGGGCCGCGTTCACCGTCACCATGTCGAAGACCTGCCTGAGTTGCCGGTCCGACCACATGCGGGCGGCGATGGCGGTCACCATGGCGACCTCCGCCGGATCAAGTCGGCCGAACGGGAACCACATGTCGTTCATGTTGTCGCCTCCCGCGGCGACGGTGACGCCATGGGCGAGCAGCGACCTGAGGCGGGCCACTCCCCTGCCTGGCGGGCGGGGGGAGTCACCCACCAGCAGCAAGTTGCCCATAGGGCAGACGCAGACGGCGATCCCGGCGGCGAGCACTGCTTCGACGACCTCGGTGGCGGTCGTTTCGTCGTAGGCGTCCAGGGCACAGCAGTGGCCGGCTCGGACGCGGCCGGTGAGGCCCGCGTCGATGGTTCTGCGCGCGAGTTCTTCCAGGTCGCGCTGGGCGGGGTCGTAGCTGTAGTCGCAGTGGACGTCGAGGTCCGCACCGGTCTCCGCGGCCAGTTCGACGAGCAGGTCGAGGTGCCGGAGCCGGTCTTGGGGCTCTTCCACGTCGGGGGCCCCGCCGAGCACGTCGGCGCCTGAGGTCAGGGCTTCGCGGAGGAGCCGTAGTGCTCCGGGGTCGCGGACGATGCTCTCCTGGGGGAACGCCACGAGCTGGATGTCGAGCAGGTCGCGGTGGCGGTCCCGCAGGTCGGCCATGACGCCGAGGGCCGACAGTCCCCCCACCGGGTCGACGTCGACATGGGCGCGCAACGTTCCCACACCGTGACCGACGGCGAGCCGGATCGCGGTGGTCGCACGGTCCCTCAGTTCCTCGGGGATGTAGCGGGCCTTGACGTACCGGGTGCGCTCAAGCGCGGCTTCCAGAGGATGGTCATGGTCGCTCGGGGGCAGGCTCGGGTGTGTGAGCGCCTTGTCCATGTGGAAATGAGGTTCGACGAAGGCGGGCGTCAGAAGCCCGCCCTCCGCGTCGATGATCTCCACGGTCGGCGGGGCCGGGAGGTCGCCGATCGCGGCGATCCGCCCGCCGGCCAGGTGGACGTCGACCGGGGCGGTCGAGTCGAGCAGGCGGGCGCCGCGGATCAGCAGCGGTTCAGGGTCCGGTCGCATCGGACTGTTCCTGCTCGGTGCCGAACCCGTCCAGAGCGCTGCGCTCCTCCAGGGTCGTCAGCTCCTCGAACAGCGTGATCTGCACGCCGCCGGGCGCGTCCAGGCGGGCGTTGAGCGACTGCCAGGGCGTGACGGTGGGCGGGGCGACGGGTTCGGCGCCCGCGTCCAGCAGCCGGTCGTTGACCGAGCGGGTGTCGCCGACCTCGAACGCGACCCTGAACTTCGGCGCGACCTGCCGGCCGACCTCCACCTCGTCGATGAGCCGCTTCTGCGCCGGGTTGGCGATCTCGAGCGTGGCCCGGCCGGCGTCGAGGATCACTACCCGGGCGTCGCCCTCACCCGAGAACGCGGCCTGCTCGGGCAGGCCGAGCGCGTCGCGGAAGAAGGCGACGGCGGCCTCGTAGTCCTCCGCCACGACGACGAGGCGCAGTTGGCGGACGGCAGGGGCGTCGTCTCTTTCGGCGGTCATGGCAACTCCTTCTCTTCGAGCCGTACGGGGGTCATGCCGACAAGACCGCGCCCCAAGGTGGCGGGGTCCCTGGGCGTCCACCGGCCGTGGGTGACCTTGTCCAGGAAATCGTCGAGCACCGCGTTGAACGCCGCGGGCTCTTCCAGGTTGAGGGTGTGGCCGGTACGCGGCAGCACCGCGAGGGCGGCCCCGGGGATGGTCCGCTTGAGCATGACCTTGACGTCGAGGCAACCGTCGTCCTCGTCGCCGACGACCAGCAGGACGGGGGTCCGCACCGCCGCCAGGCGGTCGCGCAGGTCGTACAGCGAGGGGCGTTCGGCAAGGACCTGGGAGAACGTCAGGGACATGCCGACCGGGTCGCGTCCGGCGAGCCGTTCGCCGAACGAACGCCATCCGCCGGGGTCCTTGAGCCGGTACTGCACGCGCGTGGGGCCGTTCTGGTAGGCGTTCGCGGCGGCCCGCACGTCCTCCCGGAACATGCGGGCGGCCGTGCGCGCCTCTTCGGTGAACCCGGCCCGCTGGTGCGGCGCCGAGCCGTACCCGGCCCCGGCCACCGTCGCGCTCAGGCAGCGTTCCGGGTGCTGCAGCATCAGGTGGACGGCACAGAATCCGCCCATCGAGAGGCCTACGACGTGGGCGGCGTCGAAGCCGAGCCCGTCCAGGACGGCGATCGCGTCCTGGACAGCGATGTGCTGCCCGTAGCTGTCCGGGGCGGCTGGGACGTCGGACGGCGGGTAGCCGCGAGCGTTGTAACGGACGCAGGTGTACCGGTCGGCGAAGTGCGCCACCTGCGCGCGCCAGTCGTGGAGGTCACCGGCCACCTCATGCAGGAAGAGCAGGGGCGGGCCGGCCCCTTCCACCTCGACCGCCAGGCGAGTGCCGTCAGGGGTCGTCACGGTGGTCATTCCGGCGCCTCCCCCGCCCGGGCGGCCTTGAGCGCGGCCCATGCCGGCCACACATGCCGCATGAGCTGGAACGCCAGCGCGGTGACGGGCATGGGGAAGTCGCCACTGTCCGCTTCCCGCTGCACCGACCGCATGTCCTTCAGGAGGATGTCGAGGTCCTCGCCGGGCACGTAGTGCTCCCACCAGGGCTTGACGCGCCGCCAGTTGTCCACGACCCAGCTGCCGCCCACGCTGACCGACAGCATCTCCATCAACTGGTCTTCGCCAACGCCGAACTCGTCGGCCAGACGGATCGCCTCGTACACGCCCATCATGTTGACGCCGAAGGTGAGTTGCACGGCGAGCTTGGCCGCCTGAGCGGTGCCCACCTCCTCGCCGACATGGAAGATGTTGCGGCCCATGAGGTCCAGGAGGGGGCGAAGCCGCCCGAACACCTCGGGTGCGGCCGACACCATCAGCGTCAGTGCGCCCGCCTCGGCGCCCCAGGGTCCCCCGGACATGGTCGCGTCGACGGCGGTCACGCCGTGTCCGCCGAGTTCGGCCGCCAGCGCGCGCATCGTGGACGGGTCGAGGGTGCTGGCCACGACGACGGTGAGCGGGCGGCCCTCCCGGACGACACCCTGCTCGCCGAGCAGGACCTCGCGGGTCTGCACGGCGTCCCGCACCACGGACAGGACCACGCCCGAGGACGCCCTGGCCGCCTCCCGGGGGGAGCCCACCAGCCGGATGCCCGCCTCGGCGGCCTTCTCGCGGCGTTCCGATGAGGGATCGTATCCGTGCACTTCGTGGCCGCCCTTGACGAGGTTGCCGGCCATTCCGAGCCCCATCGCGCCGAGGCCGATGAAGCCGATGCTTTCCGTCATGTCCGCTGCGCTCCCTGGGATGCGAGGCCGGTGGCGGCCGCCGGCAGGTCGACGACCAGCACCGAATCGGCCGCCGCGGGCAGTTCGCGGGCCAACTCGGCGTGCCGGGGGTTTCGAAGGTAGGCGTCCCGGGCGCGCTCGCCGGGGAAGGCGATGGCGAGCCCGGTCGTGTAGCCGCCGCCGAACGGCTCGATGCTCACGTCGGGGCCGGCGTAGACGTCGCCGGCGCCCAGTTCGGCGGCGAGCGCGGCGAGCCGGGAGGTGAGGTCGTCTGCCCGTGACTCCTGTCCGTCCCGGGGCCTGACGAGCACGATGTGGACGAGGCTCATCGGGCCGGCTCCGCTCTGGTGAACGGGCTCACGCGGGGTTCTCCGCGGAACTGCACAGTCTTGTACTCGGTGAACTCCCGCATCCCCTCCTCGCCGCCCTCGCGTCCGAAGCCGGACGCCTTCACGCCTCCGAACGCCAGCGCCGGTGACCCGTCGCTGGCGGTGTTCACCCAGACGGTGCCGGCCTGGAGCTCGCCGCTGACCGCGAAAGCACGGTCGAGGTCCCTGGTCCACAGGGACTGGGCGAGGCCGTACTCGGTGGCGTTCGCCAGCTCGACGGCCTCCCGGTCGGTGCCGAACGTCGTCACCGACAGGACGGGCCCGAAGATCTCCTGCTGGAACACCGGCGACTCTCGGTCCACGGAGGCGAGCACGGTCGGCTGGTAGAAGGCGCCCTCCGCCAGTTCGGGGTCGTCGGGTGAACTCCCGCCGGTCAGGACCTTCCCGCCGGCGTCGACCCCGGCGAGCACGGCCGCGTGGACCCGGTCCCGGTGCTCGTGGTGGATGAGCGCCCCGATGTCGGCCCGAGGATCGTCGGGCATCCCCACCCGCAGCGCGGACGCGCGGGCGGCGACGGCGGCGGTGAAATCGTCGGCCACGGTCTCGTCCACGAGCAGCCGCGAGCTGGCGACGCACGACTCCCCCTGGTTGGCGAAGGCGGCGAAGACGATGCCGTCGGCCGCCGCTTCCAGGTCGGCGTCGGCGAAGACCACGTTGCCGGTCTTGCCGCCCAGCTCCAGCCCGACCCGGGTGAGGGAGTCGGCGGCCGCGCGCATCACCTCCCGGCCGACCCGCGTTGATCCGGTGAACGAGACGTAGGAGACCAGGGGGTGGGTCACCATGGGGAGCCCGGCGCCGGGCCCCGTGCCGGTGACGACGTTCACCACGCCGGGCGGGAAGCCCGCGTCCTCGCAGCGGGCGGCGATCTCCAGCGCGCTGCCGGAGGTGAACTCCGACGGCTTGACCACCACGGTGCATCCGGCGGCGAGGGCGTAGGGGAGCTTCTGCAGGAGGACGAGCGCCGGGAAGTTCCACGGGATGATCAACGCGGCGACCCCCACCGGTTCCCGGGTCGCGAGCGCGGTGTACGCGGGTGCCAGGCCGGTGTAGGCCTCGCCCTTGGACGTGCGGGCGAGCGCCGCGGCCTGCCGGACGTGCGCGATGCCGAGCTCGATGTCGCCGCGCGCGAACGCCAGCGGCTTCCCGACCTCCTCGGAGTCGAGGGCGGCGAGCCGGTCGGCGTCGTGTTCCAGGAGGGCGGCCAGGTTCTCCAGGAGCCTGGCCCGGGCCATAGCGGGGGTGCGTCGCCACTGCTCGGACGCGAACGCCCGAGCGGCGGCGCAGGCGGCGGCGTCCACGTCGTCCGCCGTGCCGGCGGCGTAGCGGGCCACGACCCTGTTCGAGGCGGGGGCGCGTCGCTCCAGGAGCGGGCCGTCGACCCGCTCTCCGGCGATGTGGTGGCCGTGGACGCGGACGGCGGTGTCACGGGAGCTCATCGGCTCAGCTCCACGATCTCGCCGCCGGCGATGTGCGGGACCTGGCCCCGGCCGGCCTCGACGACGGCCTGCCATTCGGGATCCTCGCGGAACGCCGTCCAGCGGGTCTCGCGGTCGTGCTCGTCGGCGAACTCCAGGACGTAGACGAGTTGCTCCCCCTTGGTCAGCCGCCGCAGCCACGGGCCGTGCGCGGTGATGCCGTGCTTGGCGAACAGAGGCAGGCTGGTGCCGGTGAACTGGTCGAGCAGCGCCTCGGTGTGGCCGGGCGTGATGGTGTAGTAGCGCAGTTCTGCGATCATGTGGCCTCCTCGTCGGATTCGGTCAGGTCCAGGCGGCAAGGACGTCCCCGGTCGCCGCCACCACGGCGAACCGGCTCTCGGCGGTGCTGAGCGCCGCGGCGTGCAGGCCCATGTCCCACGACGCGCAGGCGTCGGCGGCGATGGTGACGTAGAAGTCGCGGGCGAACGCCTCGCGGGCGGTGGTGTCCACGCAGACATTGGTGGAGACGCCGCAGCAGAGGACGCTGTCGCGTCCCAGGCTGCGCAGGATCAGTTCCAGGTTGGTCCCGGTGAAGCCGCCGTAGCGGTACTTCTTGACGACATGGTCTCCGGGCCGGGGCGCGACCTCCTCGGCGATCTCCTGCCCCCAGGATCCGTCGAGGCAGATGTCGGGGGCGGAGTACGCGGCGCGTGAGCGCGCGTCCCGCCACACCGGTGAGTCGCCGGCGCCGCCCGGCAGCGTGGTGTGCTGGCTGTGGATCACGGCCACCCCGGCCTCGCGGGCGGCCTCCGCGAGGCCGGCGGCGACGGGCAGGATCCGCTGGGCGTGGCTGACGTCCCGGCCGCCCACGGTGGCGGTCTTGCCGCGTGGATGGACGAAGTCGTTGGACAGGTCGATGAGGATCAGCGCCGTCCGGTCCGGCCGCAGCCGGTCGGCCAGCGTGGCGGTCGCCGTCATGACAGTGCCTCCGCGGCTCGCTCGATCGGGTTCGGCCGCCGCTCCTCCCGGCCGGGCGGCGGGGTTCGGCCTTCCGCGGTCGGGAGCGCGGTGACGAGCCACCGCCGGCCGAGCCGGTCGGCGGCGGCGGCCGGGTCCGCGGTGGGCGCCATCAGCGCGTACAGGCCGCGCCTTCCTTCCAGCCCGGTGACGGGAGCGGTCATGCCCGCGCCGGCCAGCCGGGCGGCCTCCAGTCCGTTGCGGGCGGCCATGCGTCGCTGGAACGTTCCGAGCGGGGTGTCCGAAAGGATCTCCAGGCCGGACGCCTGGGTGACGGCGATGCCGACCGCGCGGGCCGTCGCCTCCCCGTCCAGGCCGTCGTGGCGGGCGGCGGCGCAGGCGGAGCCGACGAGCACGGCCGCGCACACCGGATCCCACCCGCCCACGACGTGGCCGTCCAGCGAGTCGCGCACCCGCAGGGCGGGTTCCAGCCCGGCGGCCAGACTCTCCGTCGCGAGGTCGTCGGCGCTGCCGGCGTGATGCAGGAGGGCGCAGGCGACCCAGTAGGCGACCGCCGCCCGCCGGTCGCGGACGGCCGCTGTCTCCAGTCCGGACAGGTTCTCGCACAGAGCCGCCGCGGCGGCGGCCGCGTCCGGCGGGACGGGCGTCTCGGCGACGAAGCCGGCGACGCTCGCGGTCGTCCCCTCGGTAGCGGTCATCGGGCCACCACTTCCCTCCGGGTCTCCTCCAGCAACGCCTGGACGGTCCCCGGTCCGGACCCCTCCCCCAGGCGCGCGACCGCGTCCCAGATCGCCTGTGCCCGGCCGGGCGCCAGGGCCTCGGCCTTGCCGATGAGCTCGTCGTCGGTCAGCGGGCGCAGCAGGCTTCCCCGCGCGTGCTCGACGGCCGACACGACGGTTCCCCCGTCGACGGTGTGGATCTCCAGTACGGCCGAGTCCCGCGGCATGCGCGGTTCCGGGCACAGGTCGACGTGCGTCCGCAGGCGGGCCAGCACCGGGTCCGCCGCCGCCGCGTCGCCGAACTCAGCGAGCCCGCCGGTGCCGCGGGCCAGGCCGGCGGCCACCCCGTGCACCGCCGAGAAGCGCGCTTGCAAGCCGGTCCGCGGCTCGAGCCGCCCCATCAGCTCCGGGACCAGCGGATGGCAGCGGTAGCGGATCCGGACGACGTTCGCCGGGGCGACACCGCGGTCATGGGCTCTGACGGCCGCGTCGATGCCGGGGTGCGCGACGATGCCGCAGGGATAGGGCTTGAAGGTGTTGTCGGCCAGTTCCCACCGCGTCCCGAACCCGTCGAGAAGGCGGCCCGGGGACCGGCCCCCGGGCGCGAGGGCGCGCAGCAGCCCGCCGGTGTCGGGGAGGACGGCCGCGGCGCCCGCGGTGAACCGGCCGCGGCCGGCCTCCGCCGCGGCCAGCACCCCGGCCGCGGCGGCCTTCCCGGCGTGGAAGGGCTTGACCTCGGTACCGAACGCCTCCCGGTGCCCGAGCGTCTGCAGGGACGCCAGCCGGAGCGCGGCCGCCATCCGGTCGCGGCCGGGCTCGCCGATCAGTCCCGCGGTGACCGCGGCCCCGGCGACCCCGCAGGTGCCGGTGATGTGCCAGCCCCGGTCGTAGTGCTCCGGACTGACCGCCAGGCCGAGCCGCAGTTGCACCTCGCAGCCGAGGGCGAAGGCCGCCAGCAGGTCCCGTCCGGATGCGCCGGCGGGCCATCCGGCCGCCCACGCCGCACCGAGGACGCTCGCCCCGGGGTGGATGACCGTCTCCAGGTGGGTGTCGTCGAAATCGTCCAGGTGGGCGGCGAAGCCCGTGAGCAGCGCCGCGCCGACCGGGCTCGCCTTCCCGCGCACCCCGGGAGCCGCGGGGACCCCGGTCGGTGCGGCCAGCGCGGCCGCAAGCCTGCCGACCTGGGGGGAGCCGGACGCTCCCAGGGCCACTGCCAGGACGTTGAAGAGCGTCCGGCTCGCGGCCTTCGCCACCTCTCCGGGGAGCGGCCGGGAGGCGCAGTCGAGCACCGCCTCGGCGAGCTCCTCGTAGGAGGGTGCGTCACCGGTGGTCATGTGCTCGGCTCCAGCCAGGTGATGGCGCCGAAGGAGAAGGCCAGCTGGGCCAGCCCGGCAGCGGAGGCCCCGTGCCAGTGCTCCTCTCCCGGCTCGATCCACACGATGTCGCCCCCGGTCACCTCCAACGGTTCACGGCCGCGGCGCCCGACGAAGCCGGAACCCGCCACGATGTGGATCACCTGGCCGTCGGCGTGGCTGTGCCAGTGGCCGCGCACGCCCGGGTCCAGTCGGATCAGCGCGGTGGTCGCCTTGCTGGTAGGACACCCCTGGACCGGGGAGCTGAACGCGGCGCCGGTGAAGCGTTCCGGTTCGGGGACCGGCGTGGGGTCCTTCAGCAGGTCCGCGGTACGGAAGAGCTTCACGCCATGACCTCCTTCTCGTGCGGGCCATCGGCGGCGGGTTCGACGGAGACCTCGGTGAAGCGCCGCATGGTGTCGACGAGGGCGGTCTCCGCGGGCAGCCGCTCCATGCTGGACGCGCCCAGGAAACCGGCCGCGCCCGGGACCATCCGCAGCACTTCCTGGGCGTCGTCGGGCGTGGCGATCGGTCCTCCGTGGCACACGACCAGCACGTCCTCGCGCGCGGACTCGGCCTGGTCGCGGATCTCCCGCGTGCGCGCCGCCGCGTCGGCGAGCGACATGGGGGCCCTTGCGCCGATCATCCCGGCGGTCGTCAGCCCGACGTGCGCCACGACGATGTCGGCGCCCGCGGCGGCCATGTCATAGGCCTCCTGTTCGGTGCGCACGTAGGCGGCCGTGATCAGGTCCATCTCGCGGGCGGTGCGGACCATCTCGACCTCCTTGTCGAAGCCGTAGCCCGTGGCCTCCAGGTCCGCCCGCACACTGCCGTCCAGGAGGCAGACCGACGGGAAGTTCTGCACCCCGGCGAATCCGAGTTCCTTGAGCTGCCCCAGGAACAACGGGATGTTCTTGAACGGGTCCGTGGCGCAGACGCCGGCGAGCACCGGTGTCCTGCGCACCACCGGGAGGACCTCTGCGGACATCTCCACGACGATGTCGTTGGCGTTGCCGTAGGGCATCATCCCGGCCATCGAGCCGCGCCCGGCCATACGGAACCTGCCCGCGTTGTAGATGACGATGAAGTCGACGCCGGCCTCCTCCGCGCACTTGGCGGACAGGCCGGTGCCGGCACCCGCGCCGATCAGGGCGCGGCCCGACCGGACCCGCTCGTGGAACAGGGGGACGTAGTGCTGGCGGCTCATTGCCGTTACCTCCAAGTGGATGTGAGACGGGCTGCCTCCCCGCCCGGTCACGGGCGGTGCTCCGGCGGGGAGTCCGGGGGCAGCCGGTAGAGGGGCGCGCGTTCGGCGACCAGGTCGAGCAGGCCCTCCCCGACGACGACCGTGATCTCCCGCGGATCGACGATCTTGGCTTCCTGGAAGGGGTACTTCAGCAGCGCGGCGACACGCGGCGACATCAGGTAGCCGCCGGCGACGACCAGCGTGAGCACCTCGTGCAGTTCCGGCCGCCGTTCGGCCAGTCGCTCGACCGCCGCGAGGTCGAGGGCGGGCCCCAGCTCGTCCAGCGCCCGCAGCAGCGGCGGGACGAGGTCGGGACGCGCCTTGACCACCTGGTCGAGCAGATCGGTGTGCACACCGGCCTGCGACCCGGACGGGAGCCCGGCGCCGGCCTCGATCAGCGCGTCCGCGACCTGCCCGAGCCGCCGGCGGGCCTCCGGCGGCACGGGCGTGTCCCGCGTCTCCCCGGTCTCCGCGGTGGTCATGAGGTCACCTCCACATCGCGGCGGCGAGCGACCAGGGACCGGGCGCAGCGCAGCGCGTTGGCCGCGATGGTCGCGGTGGGGTTGACGCCGGACGACGTCGGGAACACCGAGCCGTCGAAGACGTACAGGTTGGGCACGTCGTGGCACTGGCCGTGCGCGTCGACCACGGACGAGCCCGGGTCATCGCCCATCACGGTCGTCCCCATCAGGTGCCATCCGGTGCCGCGCAGACCCGAGTTGAGGATCTTCTTCGTGGCCCCCATGGCGTCGAGCACCTCGGAGAGGCGCTCCAAGTGCCAGGCCATCATGGCCCGCGTGTTGTCGGACGTGCGGTACTGGATCCGCACGCCGGGGACGCCGCCCGCGGCGGCGCCGTCGTCCAGCAGCACCCGGTTCGCCAGGTCGGGCAGGTCCTCGCAGATGACGCCCCAGATCGCCGAGTGGCCGAGCCGTTCGCGCAGCAGCCGGGTGAAGTTCGGGCCCCACACCGGTTCGTCCCCCCAGGTGCCCGGGAGCATGAACGACAGCGGCGCGCCGGAGGGGATCAGGTTCCACTTCGCGCCGCGCACGAAGCCGCGGGACCGGTCGGTCTCGTAGAACTCCAGGGAGTGCAGGTACTGGCCGAGCGGCCCGCGCCAGGACTCCAGGTCCTCGTCGAAGATTCCGATCGCGTTGCCGAACGGGTGCATCATGAGGCGCCTGCCGACCAGGCCGCTGGAGTTGGCGACCCCGGACCCGTCGGCCGACGCGAGCATGATGCGGGGCGTGCCGATCGCGTTGGCGCACAGCACCACCACGCCGGCGCGAACCTCATGGCGGACTCCGTCGGCGTCAAGGTAGGTGACGCCGGCGGCGCGGCCCCGGTCGTCCAGGAGTACCTGCTCGACCGTCGCCCGCACCGTCAGGCGCACCTGGTCCTTGGCGAGGGACTGCCAGTGGGTGCGGTCCGCGGACGCCTTGGCTCCGGTGGGGCAGCCGAAGGGACAGGCGGTCCGCTGCGCGCACGCGTGCAGGGGGCCGTACTCGGCGGTGGCGATGGCGTTGCTGCCGGGCCACCAGTGCCAGCCGAGCTTGTTCAGCGCCTCCGCGCCCCGCCGGCCGAGCTTGTTGAGCGGCACGGGCGGCAGCGGCGGCGGCGTGCTCGGGGGAAGCGCCGGATCACCCTCGAGGCCGCTGACGGCGAACTGCCGCTCGACCTCGTCGTAGTAGGGCTCCAGATCCCAGTACCCGATCGGCCAGTCGTCGCCGACACCGTCCATGGTGCGGGTGCGGAAGTCCGAGGGCAGGAAGCGTTCCCAGTGCGCCGCGTAGAGGACGGTGCTGCCGCCGACACCGTTGTACATGAGGGCGGTGACGTCCGACTCGGCGTCGTCGATGGGATAGTCGCCGCCGGCGCGGCGCTGGTTCGGATCCCAGTTCCAGTGCTTGCGGGACACGAGTTCGAAGTCGGCATAGCCCGCGCGCGCCTTCTCGTAGTCGGGCCAGTCCCCCTGTTCCAGGCACGTGACCCGCATTCCGGCGCGGGCGAACTCCTGGGCGGCGACCGCGCCCGAGGGGCCGGCGCCGACGATCAGGACGTCGCAGTCTTCGCGCACATCCCCGTCCTTTCCTTCGATCTTCTCCACGGGCCGCCCGCACCGCGTCGTCCGGGCGAGATGTCCATCACGGTTCGCGGCTCCCCGCCGCCGGCTTCCCGGCGAGCCGGGCCAGCAGCAGTCGCGCCGCCTGCTCGCCGAACGCCGGGGTGTTCAGTGCCACCGGGGAACGCACCACGGTGACGTGGGGCGCCAACGACTCCAGCAGCGCTTGTTCGAGGGCGGCGTCCGCCTCAGGCCAGTAGAACGGGCCTCCCGGCTCCGACAGGGCGGACGTCCCGCCGGTGGGCAGCAGCAGCGCGACCGGTCCGCGCGCAGCCGACAGCTTCGCGCCGAGGCGCGCGCCGAGGACGGCGGCCTCCCGCGGATCGGTGCGCATCAGCGTCGCCGTCGCGTTGTGCGAGTAGAGCCGCCGCCCCCGGTACGCTTCCGGCACGGTCTCGGGCGCCCCGAAGTTGACAACGTCCAGCGCTCCGGTCGACACGACCTGCGGGGTCCCCCGCCGGCCGGCGGCGACCAGGCGGCCGGGCCCCGCACTCGCCACGCCGCCGGCGAGGTCGTCGGCCAGCTCCGTCGTCGTCAGATCCAGCACCCCTGACAGCCATCCGTCCTCGGCCAGCGACTCCAGCGTCCTGCCGCCGAGCCCGTTGGCGTGGAAGACCAGGACGTCCAGGTCTCGTGACTCCAGCACCCGGCAGGCGCGCGACACGCCGGCGGTCGTCACCCCGAACATGCTGGCGGCCACCATCGGCTTCCCGTCGCCGCCCGTCGCCGACGGCACCGGCCGTCCCAACTGGGCCGCCAGCATCGCCACCGACCGTTCGAGGACGAAGCGGCTCACCGTGTTGAGCCCGGCGATGTCCACGATGGAAGGGACCAGCAGCAGATCGCTGGCTCCCACGTGGGGACGGGTGTCACCGGAGGCCATCGTGGTAACGATCATCTTGGGCACGCCCAGCGGCAGGGACCGGAAGCCCGGCGCCAGCACGCTCAGCGCTCCCGAACCGCCCATGCCGAAGGCGGCGTCCACCTCGCCGGCCTCTCGTAGGGACCCCAGCAGGGCGGCCACCCCCTCGGCCATGGCGGCCAGGGCCTCCGCCCGGGTGGCGAGCGCGGCGATCTCGCGGCGGTCACGGCCCGCGGCCCGCGCCACCTCCGAACGGGTCACGTCGGGCCGGATCCGCGGCTCCCCGCGAACACCCGCGTCGACCAGCAACGACCTCAGGCCGGCGTCCGCCAGCAGGTCCCGGACGTAGGCGTACTCGACGCCCTTGGTGTCGAGCGCCCCGACGAGGACGACCCGGCTCACAGCGTTCGCTCCATGATCACTTCCGGCTGCTCTCCCCGGCGCCGCTTGATCACGACTGTGGCCGAGATGGCGGCGATGGTCGCCGCGTAGGGCAGCATGAGCACGAACTGCGGCGGCAGGACCCCGTTGAAGTCCAGCTGCGACTGGATGCCGAAGGCCAGCGCGGACCCGAAGAACACTGCCGCCACCGACACCCCGACCGGGGCCACCCCTCCGAGCAGGACCGCCGCGAAGGCGAGGTAACCGCGGCCCTGCGCGATGTTGTCGGAGAAGGACCGCACCTGGGCCAGCGACAGCTCTGTACCGGCCAGCGCGCACAGCAACCCGGCGACCTGCAGCGCCGCCATCCGGTAGAGGTCCACCGGGACGCCGGCGCTGCGCGCCGCGAACGGGTCGCTGCCGCAGGCGCTGAGCTTCAGCCCGGCCCGGGTCCGCCGGATCGTCCACCACGACAGCCAGGTCAGCCCGAACGCCGCGAAGGTCAGCACCGACAGGCCGCCGAGCGGCCCGCCGACCGCGCCGAGCGGCCGCGGCAGTCCGGCGGGCGACTCGATGGCAGCCTCGGTGTCGAAGAAGGCCACCAGGGCGTAGCCCGTCGCACCGGCGGCGGTCATCGACAGGCCGAGCCCGACGATGAGCACGTTCGCCTTGAAATGCGTGACCAGCACCCAGAACAGCAGCGACAGCAGCAGGTTCACGGCGATGGCGGCGCCCACGGCCGCGAGAACCGACCCGGTGCGGATGGCAGTGGCGGTCGCGACGAACGCGCCGCTGAGCATCAGCCCCTCCAACCCGAGGTGCAGGATGCCGCTGCGCTGGGCGAACAGTCCGGCGAGCGCCGCCAGCCAGATGGGCGTGGCGGCCTGCAGGCAGGTCACCAGGAAGTCAACCACGGGAGTTCACCACCTCCGGATCGCGGTGGGCGGGCCCACCCGGCGGATCACCGGCCTGGGCCGCGGCCCGCGTTCGCCGGCGTCTCAGCAGGGCGGGCACCGTGGAGACCGTGATCCACAGGGCGACCATCCCGTTGAGCATGTCGAGACCCGCCTGCGGCAGGTCGCTCACGACCGGCAGGTAGATCGTGGCGGCGCGCAGCGCACCGAAGAACACCGCGGCCAGCAGCGTGCGGAGCGGACCGAACGTCCCGACCAGCGCCACGATGACGGCCATGAAGCCGACCATCGGCGAGAACCCGACCCGCAGGCTGCCCGACGGGCCGTAGGCCTCGACGGCGCCCGCGAGCCCGGCCGCCGCACCGCTCAGCGCGAAGACCACCAGGCCGACCCGGGAGGCACGGATTCCCATCCACTGCGCCATCACCGGGTTGCGTCCCACGAGGCGGATCTCCAGGCCCAGCCGCGTGCGGCCGGTCAGGACCACGGCGCCCGCCATGAGGAGGCCGCACAGGATCAGCAGGGCGGGCGATACTCCGCTGCCGTCGCTGAGCCGGAAGGCCCCCGGCAGCTGATCGGTCGTGGCCGCCTGGCCCGTGCCGTCGCGGCTCTTCAGCGGGCCGGTGCAGACCCACTCCAGGACCAGCACGGCGATGAAGTTCATCATCAGGCTGGTGACGACCTCATCGGCGCCGAGCCGCGTCCGCAGCAGCCCGGGCACCAGCGACCACAGCGCCCCGAGCGCGATCCCGACCGCGAAGGCGCACGGGAGCACCACGAGCACGGGACCGTCCCGCCACACCAGGCCGAGGGCGAGCGAGCCGATCGCCCCGACGTACATCTGTCCCTGGGCGCCGATGTTGAAGTAGCCGGCCTGGAAGGCGAGCCCGACTCCGAGCGCGATGATGAGCAGAGGAATGGCCCAGCGGATCGTCTGCGTCCATGCGGCCGGCGAGCCGACGCTGCCGTCGACCGTTCCCGCGATGATCGCCTCCACGTCATAGCCGGACAGGGCGAAGATGCCGAGGACCAGCAGCAGGGACACACCGATGACCGCGACGGGCCGGGCCGCGGCCGGCCTTGGCCGAAACCTCACGCGGCCTCACCCCTCACCATGGCGCCGCCCACTCGATCCAGATCGAACGGCCGGTCGAACTCGGCCACCACGCGCCCGGCGAACATCACCAGTACGCGATGGCACACCTCGAACATCTCCTCCAGGTCCGCGCTGACGATGAGGACGGCGGCGCCGGACGCCGCGGCGTCCACCAGCGCCGCCCGCACGTCACCGGCCGCGGCGATGTCCAGCCCGCGTGTCGGGTGCGCGGCGATGAGAACCCGCACGTCACCGGTGATCTCGCGCGCCAGGACGGTCTTCTGGACGTTGCCGCCGGACAGGTTCCCGGCCGGCTGGGTCTCGGTCCGGTAGGCGACCCGCCAGCGGTCCAGCGCCTCCCGGCACCGTTCCCGCAGGGCCCGTGGATCGAGCATCAACCCGTCCCCGACGCGCCGCGGGGCGGCGTGGTTCTCCCACAGGGCGCTGCTGAGGCTGACCCCTTCCACGTTGCGTTCGAAAGGGATGATGCGCAGGCCGCGGTCGCGGCGCCGCCGTACCGAGGCCCCCGAGATGTCGGAGCCGGCCAGGGACACCGTCCCGCCGCGCAGCGGCGCCATCCCGACGAGCGCCTCGACGAGGCTGCGCTGCCCGTTGCCCTCGACGCCGGCGATCCCCACGATCTCTCCTGCGCGGATCTCCAGCGACACGTCGGTCGCGGCCGCGTCGTGCGACCCGGACCGCGCGGTCAGCCGGGTCGTGCTCAGCACCGCCGGCGCGTCCGGCGCGGGTTTCGCGACGGTCGGCACCTCCCTGGCCGAGGCGTCGCCGATGATGGCCCGCGAGACGTCCGACGGCTCCAGGTCGCCGATGGGCGTCGGCTCCAGGACGAGCCTGCCGGCCCGCAGCGCGGTGACGGTGTCGGCGACCGCGAACACCTCGTCCAGCTTGTGCAGCACCACGATCACGCACAGGCCCGCGGCGGCCAGGTCGCGCAGCCGGTCGAACAGCCCGCGCATCGCGGGTGGCGGCAGAACCGCCGTGGGTTCGTCCAGGACCAGGACGCGGGGGCCGGAGGCGAGGGCGCGGGCGATCTCCACCGCCTGCATCGTCTCGATCGGCAGCCTGCCGATCAGGGCGTCCGGGGCGACGGCGGCTCCCCCGTCCTCCAGGAGCGTCCGCGCCCTGCGGTGCAACGCGGCCTTGGAGAAGCCGCCGAGGGGGCGGCGCTCGTCGTTGAACAGTTCCAGTGCCTGGGCGACGGTGAAGTCCGAGGGCAGCGCGAAGTGCTGGTGAACCAGCTCCACGCCCTGTCTGCGTGACTCGGCGACGTTCCCTCCGGCGAGCAGGTGCTCTCCCACCCGGACGGTGCCGCCGGAGGGTTCGACCAGCCCGGCCAGCACCCGCGCGAAGGTGGTCTTGCCGGCGCCGTTCTGGCCGACGATGGCGTGCACCTTGCCCGGTGCGAAGGTCCCGCTGACTCCGTCGAGGGCACAGAAGTCACCGAAAAGTACCGAGACGTCCTGGCAGGTGACGGGTGCTCCGGCGCGTTGCGGACCGCCCGCCGCGGCGGGTCCGGTTCTCTCGTGTGGTCGGGCTCGCATGGCCCGCTCACACGTTGCCGGTGTTGACGGGCACGTCGACGGAACCGTCGACGATCTTCTGCTTGGTCTCGCCGACCTTCTGGAACGCCGAGTCCAGGTCCAGGGCCCCGGCGCCGGGCCGGAACATCTTGGCGCGTTCCAGGAAGGTGCCGTCGTCGGCGAGGCCCGCTTCGCTGCCACCGGGCTTCCAGGTCCCGTCGGCGATGGTGAGCACCCGCTTGGCCATGGTCGCGCCGTAGTGCTGCGACGCGACCGCGATCACGCTGGTAGCGGTCTGGGCGCTCTCCGCGTTGTCGTAGATGACGAAGGTCTTGGCCTGGTCGGCGGCCTTCACGACGCCGACCGAGGAGCCGCCCGCGTAGGCGAGGACCACGTCGACCTTGTTGTTGAACATGGTCTGGGCGATCTGCTGGCCCTTCACCGGGTCGCCGAACGACCCGACGAACGCGCTCTTGACGGCGATGCCGGCGCGGGTGGCCTTCGCCCCCGCCTCGAAGGCGTGGTAGTCGGCGTTCAGCGAGGGGATCGCGGTTCCGCCGATGAACCCCACGACGCCCGTCTTCGACACGGTGGCGGCCAGCACCCCGGCCAGGTACGAGGGGCCCTGCGTGTCGAACGAGACCGTCTGGACGTTCGGCAGCTCGGGCTTGTACGGGTCGGAGTAGATGTGCACGAACCTGGTCTTGGGGAAGTCGGGCGCCACGGTCTTGAGTACCTGCGTGAAGTCCGAGAACGACACGACGATCACCGGCGTCCCCGACTGGGCCAGGCTGCGCAGCGTCGACTCGTGCGAGGAGGGGTCGGGCGCGGCCACGTGGCGGGTGGTGTAGCCGGCCGCCTTCAGCGTGTTCAGACCGGCGATCAGGTTGTCGGTCGGCCCTCCGTCCCCGGCCTTCTGCGGGGTGACGAGCGCCACCGACTTCTCGTCTCCGCCTCCCCGCTGGTCTCCGGTCCCGCATCCGGTGAGCGCGAGAGCCGATGCCAGGCTCGCGGCGACGAGGAAACGACGGCGGTTCAGCGGCCCTGTTCCGAGACGCATAACAGGCTCCGTTCTGTCGGCCCGTTCACCGACACGGTCCTTCGTCCACCGGGTCCTGCGCCCGGCGGTTCTGCGAACGTACACGGCTGTCATCTTGGTGTCTAGAGGATGTATGCATAACAATCAGTACGCTTACTCCGGAACACCTGGCCGCGGCGGACGGGGAGGCCGTGCCCGCGGGGCGTTGCACCGGCGGGCACGGCCGACGGGATTCAGCCGGTGACGATCACGCGAGCGCCGTCGAACGCGACGACGGTGTCGAGATCCGCCGATTCGACGGCCAGCCGGTCCGCGATACGGCGGGCGTTCTCCGGATCCGCCAGGACGGGGAGCCCGTGCTCGGCCGTCATGATCGGCACCAGTGACACCTGCGGGACGTCTCCGCCGGCCAGGTCGACGACCGTGATGAAGGCGTCCCGGCTGAACGCGTCGTAGATCTCCTCGATCTCCGGGGTGATGTTCTCCCTCGGCTGCTGGGCCACGAAGTTGCCCGGGCTGTACACGATGACCCGATCCCGGTACACCTCCACCCCCTGCGGGGCGTGCACGTGATGGCCGAGGACGAGGTCGGCCCCCGCGTCCACGAGCGCGTGTCCGAACACCCGCTGGTACTCGGCGCGCGCGCTGCCGAACCCGAAGCCCCAGTGCACGGTGACCACCACGACGTCGACGCGCTCCCGCAGTTCCCGGACGCGGCCGATGACCCGCTCGTGATCGGCCGCGCGTACCCGAGTCCGGATGACCGGGGGCACGCCCGGTTCCTCCAGCTGGAACTCGCCGTTCACGACCCACTCGGTCTCCACGTGCACGGGAGAGATGCCCGGCTTGGACGGGCCGGCCGCGGCTCCCAGCGGCAGCAGGCAGGACCAGGCGAGGATCCCTACGCGGCGGCCGGCGATATCCAGGACGACGGCCTCCTCGGCGGCCGCGAGATCCTCTCCCGCACCGATCGCCGTCACTCCCACCGAGCGCAGTCTCCGCACGGTGTCGTCCAGGGCGTCCCAGCCGTAGTCAGAACTGTGGTTGTTGGCGAGTGTCGCCACCCTCAGGTTGAAGGCGGCCAGCTCGTGGACGAGTTCGGGACGCGCCCGGAAGTTGAGGATCCGGTCGGAAGGGTGACCCCGGTCGGAGAAGGGCAGTTCCACGCTCGACAGCACGCAGGACGATGCTCCGAGCACCTCCTGAAGTGCGGTGAAGCCGGGATCAGCGGGCACCTCGGCCAGGGACCTGGTGAGAACGATGTCACCGGTGGCGGTCAGATGGGAGATCACGCGCGGCGCCTTCCTGTACTGCGGACGGTCGCCGTACCGGCACGCACTGCCGGAACGGCGAGCGCGGCAGGCCATGCCGGACCAGACGGTACGGCGCTGAGGACGGACGTCACAGTGTCACGCTCGCGTAACACAGTCAATACGTTAGGGGTACAGTTGACGAAGGCTGTGGTGCTCAGTCCGGCCGCATCTCTGTGCCCGACAGACCTTCCCAAACAAGCACGCAGGCCCCAGAACGCCATACCACGGGGGGCTTCCCAGCGGAGGCAGGGGCCCACCCGCTCTCTGGGGGCACTCCAACGCCGCAAGACGTACTGGTAAAATGTATGCGTGATGCTTGAGGTGCAACGACGGATAATGACCTTGCGCGACTCCTCGGGCAACGGGCGTCCGCTCTACGAACGAGTGGCACACGAGATGTCCGAGGCGATCCGGACGGGCGAACTGGGCCCCGGCGAGCGCTTGCCGTCCGTCCGGCAACTCGCCACCGACCTGGGCCTCAGCGTCACGACCGTCATGAGCGTCTACGCCCGGCTCGGAGAGCTCGGCCTGGTGCACGGGGAGGCCGGCCGCGGCACCTTCGTCAGCGAGGCCGCCGACCTCCCGCGGACGGCGCCGCCCCCCCGCGGAGGCGAACCCCCGATGCCCGCCCGCGGTGGCAGGGCATGGCGGCGCCAGGTTCTCGCCCAGACCGAGGCACGACTGCAGCGCAGCCATCCGAACGCGCGCGACCTCACGCGCGGCGGGCCGGACCCGCGACTGCTGCCGCTGACCGTCGTCAAGCGCGCCTACCGGGACGTCGCCGCCCGGTTGCAGGCTCGGGACCTGGAGTATCCGGCGACGCTGAGCACCGAGCCGGAACTGGCCGCTGCGCTCACCAAACGGCTCGCCCACGACGGGATCGAGACCGATGCCGACGACCTGCTCATCGCCAGTTCCACGCAGCAGTTCCTGGCCCTGCTCGCCATGCTGCTCCAACGGCGCTCCCCCGGCGAGACCGTCCTTGTGGGCGTCGAGGAGCCCGGTTACCAGACCGCCATGGACACCCTCGAATTCCAAGGACTGGGGCTCGTCCCCATGCCGCTGGACGAGGCGGGGGTCACCGTCGAGGGGCTGCTCGGTGCCGTCGACGCGGGTGTCTCGGCCGTGCTGTTCACCCCCCGCGCCCAGAGCCCGACCGGCTGCTGCTGGACGGCGCAACGCCGACGCGCGCTGGCAGACGCCCTCGCGCCACATCCCGACGTCTGGATCATCGAGGACGACCAGTTCGCCGAGGCCGCGACCCTGCGACCAGGGTCGCTGTACACCGATCCCCGGCTACGGGACCGCGTCGTGTACCTTCGCTCATTCTCCAAGTCCATCGCCCCTGACATGCGGCTGGCGGTGGCCCTCGCCAAGCAGCCGATCCGCCATCCGCTCACGCTGGCCAAGTCCTTCGCCGACGGATGGACGTCCCGGACGTCCCAGCGCGTACTCGCGGCGACGCTCACCGACCCCCGCCTCGACGAACTTCTCACGGAGGCGCGCACCGAGTACGCGCACCGCCGGGCCGCCGTCCGCGAGGCCCTCCGGCAGGCCAGCGCCTCCCAGCAGATCGGCCTTTTCGTCCCCGAGTACGACACTGACGGTTTGCACGTCTGGGTCACGCTCCCAGACGGTTGTGACGCCGACCGGGTGGTCGAAGCCACGGCGCAGCGAGGGTTCCTACTGGCAGCCGGGCAGCCCTTCTTCCTGTCCCCCGGCCACCAACGCCACCTGCGGATCAACGCGGGCGCACTTCCCGCCGAGCACGCCCCGCAGCTCGCCGCGGCGATCGGCGAGGCCGTCGTCACCCTGATGGGCCAGCCCACCGCCCTACTCACGCCCTGACTCGGCAACCGACCGGACCTGACCGTACGGAACGATCCAATTCTGCCCGGTTGCCCGATCGGCGTTTCCGCAGTTCAGCCCGCATTTCTCGGGGGTCACAAGCCGGCAGCGGTAAGGATCCGATACATCTGGGTCGGCCGCAGCGCAGAGTTGGCAGCGGCGTCGTCGGCTACCTCAGGGTCTGGGTCACCGAGCAGATTCTCCAGCAACACGTCAGTGATGTTGGGGTGACGGGCGACCCCGCGGCGCAGGAAGGGCTCGGAAGCGCCGACGAGCTGCTGAAGGCATGGCAGGGGTAGTTCCGGGTCTTGCAAGGCGAGGTAGCGCACGTCCGGGCTTGGCTCGTCGACGAACGTGCGCAGCACGTCACGAGGGAAGTTGGGGTGGTCGACGAGTAGCGGGCGGATGTGCAATACGTCGCCGTGGGCGCGGACCAGTCTTTCCAGGACCTTTGGTGGTGTGCCCGGCCGACGGGCGGCAGCACGGCGGACTGCGAGTTCCGGGTCGTTGTCCAGCCGACGCCATGCCTCTTCAGGTAGGTCGTGACAGGAGGCCAGAACGCGCCGAAATGTTGTGTGCTGGCAGTCCAGGTAGGTCATCCGCTCATCGAGAGGAGCTTCGCGCAGCCAGTCCGGTTCGACGAAGTTCCAGCTCAGAGCTACTTTCGCCTCGATGCTTCCGTCCGCGCGTTCGGCTTCTACGAGCGCATACAGCCGGTCCCGGGTTTCGGCGTCCACATGCCGACTCTGCGCAGCCGCGACCCGCACGAGCGGGTCATCGACGCCCAGGAGCTGGGCGACCATCTCTGCCGATAGATGGGGATTACAGGCGACAGCTTGATGGAGCTCCGCCTCCTCCTGCCGCATGAGCTGCGCAAACTGCTCTGATGTAAGTGGGACGTAGCGCGCCACGTTAATGCGCACTGCAGGGTCGGCTAGGCAACGCTCCCTCCACTCAGGCGGGACACCCGGAATTTTGCGCTCGGTGGCGGCTGCACGGACCTGCGGATCCGGGTCAGCGAGCAGTTCCACTTGCACAACGAGAGGCCGGTCGTACCAGGCTCGTGCGACCGCGGCGCGCAGGCTCGGACTCGGCGCACTGGCAAGCATCGTCCGAGGCTGGCCATAGGCTTCCTCAAGGTCGTCGATGCCAATCGGCACCTTGCGGTCAACCATGTGGCGGACAAAGTCTGTGAACGCGTTGCGGATCGCCGGATCGGGATGCTCGGCAATCCTTCGGCGCATCTCCTGGGAGATCCGGTTCCCGTGAAGGCCCACCGCGGTGTCGCCGTCGTCGTGCTTCAGCAGAGCATCGACAACGGCGTCCTCCAGCCGCCCACGGCGCTGCGATATCCCGTGTCGGCCAGCCCTATGTGCAGCCAGACGTACCAGGACATCATGAGGAGAGGACGGGTTCCGCCCCAACCCGGAGAGTTGGGGATGATCCAGGCTTGTCATGCGCTCAACCTAGTCGGGCCGTTGCGTGCCAGTCCTTTCATCGATCCCTAGAGGGCACCAGCGGTGTCAGGTAAGCGTGGCCCGGAAGGCACTCCCCCGGTGGACGCAATGGCGGAAGCGTGGGGCCGCCCAGCCCAGCGCCGGCCATCGCAGCCACCACGAGGAAATCGCGGAAGCTGATTCGGTTAGCAATCTGGGGCGCCGAGGATGACAGTTTCCTTCGGAGGCGAAGCTGCTCACCCAGCCGATACCTTTACATTGTAGATCAAAAAGAGTGCCGCTGGGCGCGCAGGGCGGAGGCGAAGGCGCGCAGCGCCCTGCGAGCGGCCGGCTCGGACGGGCGTGATTGCAGGACGACGCTGCGGGCGGGCAACGGCGGGAGGCCGAGTGATTCGCCCATGTCCATGGTGCCGGGTGGGGCCACGCGCGGGCTCAGCGCCGCCACGGCCAAGCCTGCTGCCGCGGCCGCACCGATGGCCGCGATGCCGCCGCCCACGAACACCTCTTGCCAGGCGATGCCCGCTTCGTTCAGCGCGGTCACCGCCATCTCGTGCACATGGCATGACTCGGCCTGCAGGGCGAGGCGCAGAGGCTCGCCGGAGCGGTGTTCGAAGTCGGAAGAGGCCATCCAGCCAAAGGGCTCCTCCATCAGGACTTCACCGTCGGTGCGACGGCCCTCGTGGCGCAGCACGATGGCCGCGTCCAGCGCACCGCTGTCGAACAGGTCAAGGAGCTCCCATGAGCTGGCGATTCTCACCTCCAGCGTCAGGTCTGGCTCTGCTCGCCCCATCTGACGCAGGAGGTGGGGCAGTTCGGCGCCGACGACGTGGTGGCTCATGCCGATCGACAGGCGTTGCCGCTGGACGCCGAACGAGCCCAGCGCGCCCGCGTGGGCGGCCAGCAGTTCACGTGCGGGGCCGAGGAAGGCGGCGCCGTCTTGCGACAGACGGACCAGGCGGGGCGTACGGTCCAGCAGGCGGCGGCCCAAGGCGTCCTCCAGCCGCTTGATCTTCAGGCTCACGGCGGACTGCGTGGAGTCCATCGCCTCCGCCGCGCGCGTGAAGCTCTTCATCTCGGCGGTCAGCACGAAGGCCTGCACCGCGTCCAGGGCGAGCATCTTCATCGTCACGCCGATCATTGGAATATTTAATGACTGAAATATCCTAAGATGACTTTTTTGAATGATCAAGTGCTGGCTACGCTGCGAACCGTCCCGAGGAACGGAGTCAGACCATGCCCTTGGTCCAAGTGTCGTTGCGGCGCGGCAAGTCCGCCGAGTACCACCAAGCACTCTTCGAAGGCGTCTACCACGCCATGCGTGAGACCTTCGACGTGCCGGAAGACGACCGCTTCATGACGATCACCGAGCACGACAGCAGCACCTTCAGCGTCAGCCCCACCTACTACGGCGTCGAACGGAGCGACGAGGTGGTCATCATCCGGATCACCGCCAACAACACGCGCAGCCTCGCCCAGAAGAAGGCGCTCTACCTGCGCATCGTCGACCTCTTGCAGGCGAACCCCGGCGTGCGCCCCGAAGACGTGTTCATCAATCTTGTGGAGGTACTGCCGGAGAACTGGTCGTTCGGCAATGGCATCGCGCAGTACGCGGTGCAGCAGGGCTGAGGGGAACGGTGTGAGCCGCAGCGACAAGAAGCCCGCGGGTGGGCCGCACAGCTCGCCGGCGGCCCTCCGGTGTCCGGTCAGAGGACAGCCCGCCGGCTACAAATGCCGTCCTCCGCAGCCGCAGCCACGGGCCAGTGCCGTGGTTCTCGTGGAGGGCAGTGCGAGCATGCCACCGAACGCCAGCAGGCCGATCAGTGCCGCGGCGATCATGGTGATGCCCACGTAGACCCCGGCTCTGTCGACCTGTGGCGGAACGCAGGGCGCGGCGGCCCGCGCGGCGGACCACCGCGCCATCGCGCAATTCCTGCATCTGGTCAGGGAGCTAGCAATACTTGTAGCTCGTATCCACGGACCAGACGGGGTACCAGTTGGCGGATTTGAAATTCCGCGAGAGGTCGGGCGCCGAGGCGGGGGCCGGGTAACACGCGATAATGCTCCCGACCGCACCCCCGTCGAACGTCAGCGCGTCCACGCCGCCCGTCTGGTTGTTGATGATCCACTGGTACTTGCTGTCGTAGTTGAAGTTGTGGACGCCGTAGGACTTCTCGTCGTACAGCCGGAAGACGTACCAGTAGTTTCTCGTGCTCGTCTGGTTCGAGAGCACGTACAGGCAGACGTAGAACTTGGCGCATGAGGGCAGGTAGTCCTTCGACTCCTCGCCGCGCGGCCGGTCCATCCACCTCCAAGGACCCTCGATGCCGTCGACCTTCGGCTCTCCCCCGGGGCCGATGTAGGGGTCGGCGGACGCGCTCGGCGCGACGGCGATCGTCGACAGCAACACCGCCGATGCCGCGACGGTGACCGCGGCGAACCTTCTCTTCGGCATTCGCGCCGCTCGCATGATCATGTGGCCCTCCTGGTTCGCGATGAGCGCGCGTGTCGCGCCACTCTGGGATAGCGAGTTCGTCCTTTGAATTTTGAATGAGGCGCCATAGGACATCTATCTGGTGAGTGCACACTGCTTTAGGATCCGTCCACTGTTCGGCGCCGACCGTCCGCACAGCGCACACCGGGCAGCCGCCACCTCCCGGGCCAGGGAGAAGTGGATTACGCCGTCGAGGAAGGCAGGTCGACCTTTGCCCCGCCCGCGCCGTCGATCCATCGCGCCGACCACCGAGCCAGCGTCGAGGGTCGAAGGCCAGAGCGCGGCACGCGCCACCGGCTCGCACGCACCGCTCTTTTCGCGACGGTGCGTGGACTGGCTTACGCTCTCGGCACCACCATCGGCACCACAGCGGTGCGAACAGTGGGAAAGCGCCAGCGCATCAGGGCGAACTCGGGATTGAGCGCCGTCCCCGGTAGGGACCGGGGACGCCGGACATCCCGCTCAGCGCACACGCGGTGCGACTCCTGGGAGAGGACGCGCCTCGCGTATACGGTGATCGCGGCGGGCTTCGACCGTTCCACACAGGCGCCTGCACCTCCATCAACGGCTCCTCATGCTGCGGGCTGGGATCGACTCCACGCAGGGACGGGGGCTTGATGTGATGTTCCGCTTGGATTGAGCGCTGTTCTTTGATAGTTGCGCATTTCAACGGGCGTGGCCATCGGGGACAAGGGATCGAGGACGAGTGCTGGTAGCGGGTCGATATCGACTGGACGAGCCGATCGGCCAGGGAGGGATGGGCGAGGTCTGGCGCGCCACCGACCAGAACCTGGATCGGACGGTCGCGGTCAAGCTGCTGCTGACGGCCGCGCCGGACTCACAGGCACGCGAGCGGTTCCTGTTGGAGGCGCAGACCGCGGCCCGCCTCAGTGATCCGCACGTTGTGGCGGTGTACGACTTCGGCACCCATGAGGGCCGGCTCTTCCTGGTGATGGAGCACGTCCAGGGACACAGCCTCGCCCACGCAGGGCCCCTGCGTGGTGCCATGACGCCGTCGCGTGTCGCCGACATCGCCGCGCAGGCGGCGGCGGGGCTTTCCGCCGCGCATCGGCAGGGCGTCGTGCACCGCGACATCAAGCCGGGAAACCTGCTGCTGGCCGCCGACGGCACCGTGAAGATCGCCGACTTCGGCATCGCGCGGTTCACCGGCGAGGCTTCGGCGTCTCTCACCATGACCGGTCAGGTGATCGGCACCAGTACCTACCTGGCGCCCGAGCGGGGCCTGGGCAGGCCTGCCTGCGCCGCCTCCGATGTGTACTCTCTCGGCTGTGTTCTGTACGAGTTGCTGACCGGTCGGCCGCCGTTCCAAGGTGATAACGCCGCCGCCGTCGTGTTCCAGCACGTGGACGCCGCACCCGTGCCGCCCCGGAACTGGTGTCCGGGACTGCCAGGCCCGTTCGAGGACTATCTGATGCGGCTGCTGAGCAAGCGGCCCGAACAGCGTCCCACGGCCGCCGAGGTAGCCGCCTGGTTCGCTGAACAGTCCTGGCGTGCAGACCGCCCCGCACCGGACGCGGCCGTCACCTCCACGGCCCGGCTGCCTGTCGTCGACCTGCCGTCCCCCGTGTCGAGAACCCGTTCCTTGAAGTTCTACGGGATCGCCGCAGGAGCCTCGGCCACTGCGGTCGTGATCGCGGGAGCGATCGGATTGGCGGTCGCCTCTGCTGGGGGCGAACCTGCCCCGGTCCCGACGGCATCCACATCGGCGCCTCCGGCAGGCGGCGCGCCTCCGGGAACGCCCACGGAGAAGAAGTCAGCCGTCGAGCGCCAAGAACCGCCCCCGAAAAGGACATTGAAACCAGCTAAGAGGGCACCCAAACACAAGAAAGGTAGGCACAAGTGAACCACGCCGTTTGGCTGGAGGGTCTCTTGACCGCATCATGACCAGCAGTAGCGCGCCTCCGGCGGCGGCGAGGCGCATGCCCAGCATCAGGGCGCTCCAGGGCCTGTCCGGATAGCGGGGCGTGAGACGGGGACAGGCCCTGGGGTTTTCGGGTGTGGCCTGCTACACGGTAAGCCAGACCGCCTGGTCCGGGGCCAGTCGGCTGGCTTCGACGGGGCCGCTGGCCAGCAGGATCGAGGTGTGTTCCGGCAGGTGGTACGGCTCGGTCGAGAGGTTGACGACGCAGATGAAGCCGGGTTTGCGGTGGAAGGCGAGAACTCCGGCGGGAGTGTCGTCCAGCCAGGTCAAGGTGGAGTCTCCGAGGGCGGGATGGTCGCGGCGCAGGCAGAGGGCGGCGCGGTAGAACTCCAGTACGGAGTCCGGGTCGCCGCTCTGGGCTTCCACGGTGCGCGGCGCCCAGTCGGCGGGTTGTGGCAGCCAGGGCGCGGTGGTGGCCTGTGGGCTGAACCCGTACGGTGAGGTCCGTCCGGACCAGGGGATCGGAACTCGGCAGCCGTCGCGGCCGCGCTCGGTGTGGCCGGAGCGTTCCCAGACGGGGTCCTGGAGGACGTGTTCGGGCAGGTCCTCCACCTCGGGCAGGCCCAGTTCCTCGCCCTGGTAGATGTAGGTGCCGCCGGGCAGGGCGAGAGTGAGCAGGGCTGCTGCGCGGGCACGCCGGGTGCCCAGTTCGAGGTCGGCGGGGCCGGCGGGGACGTAGGACTCGTTGGCCACCCACTTCTTCGCGGCCACGCGGCCGTAGCGGCTGGCGTGGCGCATGACGTCGTGGTTGGACATGACCCAGGTGGCCGGGGCGCCGACCGCGCCGAGTGTCGTGAGGGTGTCATCGATGACGGTGCGCAGGTCCTTCGCGTCCCACTCGGTCATGAGGAAGTCGAAGTTGAAGGCGGTGTGCAGGCCGTCCTCACGGACGTAGGCGGCGAGCCGTTCCGGGGTGTCCGTCCATGCCTCGGCGACGAAGCAGCGGTCGCCGGGGTACTCGTCGGCCACCTTGCGCCAGGCGCGGTAGATGTCGTGGACCTCGTCGCGGTCCCAGAAGGGGTGCACGCCGCCTTCGCGGTCGGCCAGGTCCGGCAGCTCGGGGTCCTTGACGAGACCGTGGGCCACGTCGACGCGGAAGCCGTCCACTCCGCGGTCGAACCAGAAGCGCAAGACGGACTCGAACTCGGTGTGGACGTCGGGGTGTTGCCAGTTGAGGTCCGGCTGCTGGGGGGTGAAGAGGTGCAGGTACCACTCGCCGTCGGGCACCCGGGTCCAGGCCGGGCCGCCGAAGCGGGACTCCCAGTCGTTGGGCGGCAGGGCGCCCTCGGGGCCGAGGCCGGGGCGGAAGATGTAGCGCGCGCGTTCGGGGCTGCCGGGGCCTGCGTCCAGCGCGTCCTGGAACCAGGCGTGTCGGTCGGAGGAGTGGTTGGGGACGATGTCCGCGATGATGCGGATCCCATGCGCGTGCGCCTCCTCGATGAGTCGCTCCGCCTCGGCGACCGTGCCGAACAGCGGGTCGATCTCGCGGTAGTCGGCCACGTCGTAACCATGGTCGGCCATCGGCGACTTGTACCACGGGTTGATCCAGAGGGCGTCCACGCCGAGGGACTCGAGGTACGGCAGGCGGGAGCGGATGCCGGCGATGTCACCGACGCCGTCGCCGTCGCCGTCGGCGAAGCTGCGGATGTAGACCTGGTAGATGACGGCAGTGCGCCACCAGGGAGTGGTGGCGGTGGGGGCGGGCACGGTGTTGCTGCTCCTTGGTCGTTTCATGTCAGGCTCGGACCTGGTGTCTCAGGCGGGCGCCGGCAGGCTGTGGTGGCCCGCGTTGTCGCTGTGCGGGAGGAGGCCGTAGTAGATCCGGGGCGCGCCGTCGAGCGTCAGCGTCGCGCTGCCGTTGGTGACCGGGATCTGGGTGACCCGTCCGATCGCGTTCACCTGCCGTACGGCGGTCGTGGCGGCGACCGCGAGCGGGGTCTTGGTCGGCCAGGGGTCGGTCCACATCTCGGGGGCTGGGAAGTGCCAGTCGGTGCGTGGGCCGGCTGTGTTCAGCAGGTAGCCGTCGGCGCGGTTCCACAGGATGACCGCGGGGCCGTCGGGTGTGTCGAACCACAGGCCGAAGGTCTGTGGGTCGGCAAAGGTCAGCCAGTCACGGAAGGTGGCCTGGTCGAGCGTGCGGGCCGCGGTCGCATAGGCCAGGAGTGAGGGCTTCGGGCTGAGGTCGCGGTTCATCAGGCCGTAGTGGTACTCGACGTTGTCCGGGTCGGCGATCTGGGGCATGCCGAGCACGCTGTCGTGGAACTGGTACCAGCACACGCCCCGGATCCCCTCGGCCTTGGCCAGGGCGAGGGTGAGGAGCACGTTCTCCGCGGCGTGCCGGTAGGTGTCGTGCCACCAGCTGTTGGGCTTGGTCGGCGCGTATGCCTCGGTCAGCCAGATCTCCTTCTCGCCGTGCTCGGCCATCAGCGCCTTCAACTGCCGCAGGCCGCCGTAGAAGTTCCAGTAGGTTCCGTCGCCGTCGGTGGTCCAGTCGTCGCCCGGCGGTATGTAGTCCGGGGTGAAGTTGCCGCGTCCCGGATGGTAGGCGAAGGCGTCGATCAGGTCCCAGCCGCCGGCCGCGATGAAGTTCTCCACCCATGGCTTGTCCATGCCGGCCAATCCGTTGTTCATCAGTTTGACGGTGCCGCCGGTGGCTGCCCGCCGGTCGAAGACCGGCCGCAGTGCCTTGTCCAGGTAGGCCTGCGCGGCGTCGCCCGTGTTGAACGGTCTGTTGAGCTCGTTTCCGATCTCGAAGTACTCGGCCCCGGCGGCGACCGCCACCGCCAGTTTGTCCGCGGCCCAGGTGGCGGCTTCGGTGTCGGTCGCCTCCAGAGACGGCTGGAGTTCGATGTTGTGGCGCATGCCGCGGGCGTCGAAGTCGGCGGGCGGCAGTCCGGGGCCGCCGTCGTAGGCGATCCGGACCAGGCCGATGCCTGCCCTCTGCCACAAGTCCAGGAGGGCGGTGGCGCTCGGCCGTTGCAGCCAGGGGTAGTTGGCGACGCCGAACATGCCGGCCGTGCCCGCCTGGTAGTCGTAGGGCGGCAGTACCGCGAGGTTGGTGCGGGCGAACGCCTGGTCGTCACCGGAGCTGACGACCACTTCGGCCAGGGCGATCCCGCCCGTCGGCGCGGCCAGGGTGAAGGTGTGCTGCCAGGTGCCGGCCGCATCGACGCTGCCGGTGACGGTCGTGGCGGCCAGCTGCGCCCCGTCGAAGTCGCGCACCCACAGCTTCAGGTCGACTGATGAGGCCGCGCTGCCGCCGTTGGCCACCAGAGCGGTGAGTTCCATCTGTTCACCGGCCGACTCGTACAGGTTGAAGTCGCGGTTCGTGGTGAGTTCGAGGCCGAGTTCACGGCCCCGGCCGATGGTGGCGGTGGCGGACGGCCGGGTCTCGGAGAAGAAGAAGTCGGCCCGGCTGGTCCAGCCGCCGCCCGCGTCGGCCACGCCCGGCGCGTGGACCCAGGTCGCGTTCGTCCAGGCCTGGCGGGACCGGTCGAGCAGGAACAGGCCGTGCAGGGAGGCCGACCAGGTGGAGGTGTGGGCGACGCAGAGGGTGTCCTCGTAGGGGATGCCGCCGCCCGCGTCACGGACCCATTCGGTGATCGGGACGTAGTCGTCGGGCGCGGCCGGTGCCTGGATCGCCCTGCTGAACAGGAAGCCGTCCGGGACCAGCGTGTCCGCTCCGGTGACGCGCCACTCCAGCACGGCGTGGGAGGTGCCGACGCTGAACCAGCCGGCGACGGCGGTCGGTCCGGCGGCGGCGTCGAAGGTGTAGTCCATGCGGATCGCCGGCGTTCCGTCCGGGAGCGCGCTCAGGGTCGGAGTGCCGCCGGTGGACACATGGATTCCGGTGACGCTGTCTTTGACCTGGAACTTCGACCCGGCGGACCGCGTGACGCCGGCGCCGTCACGGATGGCGAGCCTGCCGCCCGCACTGGCCAGCAGGCGGATGCCGCCGCCGGTCAGGGCGACGTCGCCGGCCGCGGCGTGAGCGGCGATCGGGGTCGACTCGGCGACGAGGACGACACCGGCGGCGAGAGCCGCGCCGAGGAAGGCGCGGCGGTTGAGCGTGGGTCGGGAGAAGGCTTCGGAGGTCATCGTCTGCTCCTGTCCGGCGTTCGGTGACGCCGACCCTGATAATGCCTATCTGCAGCTCGGTGAACGACACGTTTCCAGGCCGCTACTTTGGTGTCAACAGGTACTTGCCCTGGCGATCCTCGTGAAATACGGTCATCACCCAGAGCTGAAGGTAGGCATTATCAGGATGGTCACTCACGATGGAGGAGCGATGTCGCCGAGACCTCGCCGTGTCACGCAACGCGAGATCGCGGAGCTGGCGGGCGTCAGTCAGACCACGGTGTCGGTGGTGTTGAACGACCGCGACGGCTCGAACGTGCGGGTCCCCGAGGCCACCCGGGCGCGGGTCAGGCAGGCCATCGAGCAGCTCTCCTACGTCGCGGACCCCGCGGCCCGCCGGCTCGCCGGCCTGGACAACCAGATCATCGGCGTCTTCACGTACGAGGCCGCGTTGTCCCCCGAGAGCATGGACTTCTACGGTCCGCTGCTGAACGGGATCGAGCGGGCGGCCGAGCAGATCGGGTGGGACCTGCTGTTCTTCACCTCCTCTCCGGTGGAGAACGGCACGCGCCGCCTCTTCCACCGCAAGACCCGGTTGCGGCTGACCGACGGCTGCGTCCTGCTCGGTCAGCAGATGGTCGCGTCCGAGCTGGAGCGGCTGGTCGCCGAGCAGTTCCCGTTCGTCGCGATCGGCCGCCGGGACGAGACCGCCGCCAAGGTGCCGTACGTGGCCATCGACTACACCACTCCGACCACGGTGCTGATCGACCAGGCGGCGGCCGGCGGGCACCAGCAGGCGCTGTATGTCCACCGTGGCCGGGACACGCCGACCGCGCGGGACAGGCGCGATGCCGTCGAGGGCGCCTCCGCGGCGGGCCGGCTGGCCTTCCTGCTGGTCGGTGAGGAGAGGATCGCCGACCTGCCCCGACTGGCGCGCGCGACCGGCGCGACCTTGATCATCGCGGAGGACGCGTTCCTGGCGGAGGACGTCGCGCACGCGCTGTCCGGCGCCGGGGTCGCCGTACCGGACGAGGTCTCGCTCGCCGCGCTCGGTGAAGTGCGCGGCCACCGCGTGGAGGGCCGGGCGCTGGCCGGCTTCCACGTGCCCAGACCACAGCTGGCGGCCGAGGCCCTCGATCTCCTCCAGCTCCTGATCAACACGGCCCCGCAGAAGTGGGCCGGTCTGGACCGTGAGCGGTTGCTGGTGGCCGAGGTCGAGCCGGGGGACACGATCGTCGCGCGAACGGACACGCCGTCATGACGGGCCGGATCACGACCGAGGTGGCGATCATCGGCGGTGGCCTCGGCTCAGTCGCCGCCGCCCTGGCGCTGCTGCAACGGGGCCGCCGCGTGGTGCTGACCGAGGAGTACGCCTGGCTCGGCGGACAGCTCACCTCGCAGGCCGTGCCGCCCGACGAGCACATCTGGGTGGAGCAGTTCGGCGTCACCGCGCGCTACCGTGCGGTGCGCGAGGACATCCGCCGCTACTACCGTGACCACTATCCGCTGACGGCCGCCGCGCGCGCCGACCCGGCGCTCAATCCGGGCCGTGGCCGGGTGAGCAGGCTGTGTCACGAACCGCGGGTGGCCCACGCGGTGCTCACCGCCCTGCTCGCGCCGTACCGGTCGGCGGGGCGGCTCACCGTCCTGCAGCCCGCGGTGCCCGTCGAGGCCGAGGTGCGCGACGCGGTGGTCCGTACCGTCACCGTCGCGGACCCGCGGACCCGGGCCGAGACCGTGATCACCGCCGAGTACGTCCTGGACGGGACCGAGACCGGCGACCTGCTGCCGCTGACCGGGACCGAGTACGTCGTCGGCGCCGAGGCACGGTCCGACACCGGTGAGCCGAGCGCCCCCGAGGCCGCCGACCCGGGCAACGTGCAGTCGATCGCGTGGTGCTTCGTCTTCGACCACGTCGCCGGCGACCACACCATCGCCCGGCCGGACGACTACGACCACTGGCGCTCCTTCGAGCTGCCCTTCTGGGGCGCGCCGATGCTGTCCTTCACCGCGCCGAACCCCCGGACCCTCGTGCCGGAGGACCGCACGATGAACGTCAACCCGGCCGCCGACGCCACCGGGGACCCCCGGTTCGACGCCGGAGACCGGGACCTGTGGCAGTTCCGGCGAATCGCCGCCCGCCAGAACTTCGCCGACGGCTTCTACGACAGCGACATCGTGCTGGCCAACTGGCCGCAACTGGACTACGTGGGCGGCTCGATCATCGACACCGACGACCGGCGGCTTCACCTGGACGCGGCGAAGGCCCAGTCCCGTGCCTACGTGCACTGGCTGCAGACCGAGGCGCCCCGCCCCGACGGCGGCCGCGGCTGGCCCGGACTGCGGCTGCGCGGCGACCTGGTCGGCACCGCCGACGGGTTCGCGCAGGCCCCGTACATCCGCGAGTCCCGCCGGATCAGGGCCCTCACCACCGTGCGCGAGCAGGACATCTCGGTCAAGGCCCGCGGCGACGCCGGACCAGCCCGGTTCGACGGCTCGGTCGGCGTCGGGATGTACCGGATCGACCTGCATCCCTCCACCGGCGGCGACAACTACATCGACGTCGAATGCGCACCGTTCGAGATTCCGCTCGGCGCACTGGTCCCGGTGGCCACCCAGAACCTGGTTCCGGCCGCCAAGAACATCGGCACCACCCACATCACCAACGGCGCCTACCGGCTGCACCCGGTCGAATGGAACGTCGGTGAATCGGCCGGGGAACTGGTCGCGTACTGCCTCGAACTCGGCCTGAGCCCACGGCAGATCGCGACCGATGATCACCTCGTCGACCGGCTCCAGGACAGGTTGACCGCGGTCGGGATCGAACTCCACTGGCCGCAGATCGCCGGCTACTAACCCCACCCCGCAGGCGCAGCACGCGCCGAGATTACGGAAGACGCACACCATGAACAGAACGAGAAGGCTCGTCGGCGCTCTCGCGCTGACGAGCGCCCTGACACTGACGGCGGCCTGCGGCTCGCCCACCGATGGGTCCGGGGGTTCCGACGCCAGGAACGTCAAGCTGAGGATGACGGTCTGGACCTCGAACCAGGACCAGCTCAAGCTGTTCGGCTCGATCGCCGACGCCTACCGGGCCGAGCACCCCGAGGTCTCCTCGATCACCTTCGAGAGCCTGCCCTTCGAGGACTACAACACCACCCTCACCACCCAGATCGCCGGCGGCAACGCTCCCGACCTGGCCTGGATGGGCGACCTGTCGAGGGACCTCATGGCATCCGACGCGCTGGTCGGCCTGACCGGCAAGCTGAAGGCGACCCCCGGCTGGCGGTACGACGACCTGGAGGCCAGCGCGACCAGGGAGTTCAGCCGGGACGGCACGCTGTACGCCTACCCGTTCTCCACCTCTCCGTACGCGCTGTACGTCAACACCGACCTGCTGGCGAAGGCCGACCAGAAGATCGACCCGAAGAACCTGACCTGGGACCGGGTCGCCGCCGCCGGCGCGGCCGTCCGCGCGGACACCGGCAAGGCAGGTTTCGTCATCCGGGACTTCGACTACAAGTCGTGGAACCTGCTGGCCACCGTGTGGACCGGCTTCGGCGCGTCCGCCTGGAGCCCGGACGGCAAGACCTGCACCTTCACCAGCCCCCAGATGCAGAAGGCGTTCACCTTCCTGCACGACGCCGTGTTCAAGACCCAGGCCATGCCCGGCCCAGGGACGACGGCCGACTTCTTCGCCGGTGACTCCGCCTTCACCGTGGCCCAGGTCTCCCGCTCCTCGCTGCTCACCGGCAAGTTCAAGTACGCGCTGTACCCGCTGCCGGCAGGCCCGGCCGGTAAGTACTCCGTCATCGGCCAGGCCGGCATGGGGGTTCTCGCCGCGGGCAAGCACAAGACCCAGGCCACCGACTTCCTCGCCTACCTGACGAACCCGACGAACTCCGAGAAGCTGGCGCAGTTCTTCCCGCCGCCGCGCAAGTCGATGCTCACCGGCGCGAAGCTCGCCGCCGGCAACAAGGTCCTGACCGCCACGCAGCTCCAGGAGGCCGTGGTCGACCAGCTGCCGAACGCCGTCACCCTGCCCAACCACACCAACCCGGCCGAGATCGCCCAGAAAGGCAAGACCTCTCTGGACGCGATGTGGAAGGCCGACGCGGACGTCCCCGCCGTACTGAAGTCGGTCTGCTCCGCGATCCAACCGCTCCTGGCCAAGTGACCATGGTCGGCCTCACGAAGACCAGAGCGAGGGCACCGGACGCCTCCCGGACGCCGGCCACGGCCCGGAACACCTCCAAGGCGCCGTTCTGGACGAGCCGGCGCCGAGACGTGCTCGCGGGCTACCTGTTCATCACTCCGCAGCTCGTCGGGGTCGTGCTGTTCGTGCTGATCCCTGTCGGGCTGGCGATCTGGTACAGCCTGAACGACTGGAACGTTTTCTCCGGCGAGCAGACCTTCGTCGGACTCGACAACTACAAGGCCCTGGCCGACGATCCGCAACTCCCCACGACACTGCGGGCGACCGCCGTCTTCGGCGGCGGGGTCGTGGTCCTGAACATCGGCCTGGGCCTGCTGCTCGCCGTACTGCTGAACCGGCGGTTCCGCGGCGCGACCTTCTTTCGCACCCTGTTCTTCTCCCCGGTCGTCGTCTCCGTGGTCGCCTGGACCCTGGTCTGGGGTTTCCTGCTCCAGGACAACGGTGGTATCAACGGAGTTCTCGGCGTGGTCGGCATCGACGGCCCGAATTGGCTCCAGCGCGGCGACACCGCGATGGTGTCGGTGATCGTCACCCAGGTGGTCCGCAGCGTCGGCGTCAACATGGTGCTCTTCCTGGCCGCCCTGCAGGGCGTGCCGGCGCAACTGTACGAAGCCGCCCGCCTCGACGGCGCGGGAAGCAGGGTGATCTTCACCCGGATCACCCTGCCGCTCATCTCCCCCATGGTGCTGCTGACCGCGATCATCACCATCGTCGGGGCATTGCAGTCGTTCGCGCAGATCGCCGTACTGACCAGCGGCGGCCCGGAGTTGAGCACGACGGTGCTCGTGTACTACGTCTTCCAGCAGGCCTTCGAGTTCAACCACATCGGTTACGGCTCAACGCTGGCACTGCTGCTGCTGTCCTTCGTCATGCTGCTGACGCTGGTGCAGTGGCAGTTGCGTCGTAAGTGGGTGTTCCATGAGGAGTAAGCCGCCTTCCCCCGTCCTGAGGCGGGTGGCCCTGCTGACCGCGCTCGGTGTCCTGGCCATTCCGTTCGTGGTGCCGACGGTCTGGATGGTGGCGGCCTCGGTGAAACCGCTGCCCGAGATCTTCAAATCCCCGCCGTCACTGTGGACCAGCGACCCGACCCTGTCCGCGTACTCCGAGGCGTTCGGTTTCCAGCCGTTCGCCCGGCAGTACCTGAACAGCGTCTACATCGCCGTCCTGGTCACCCTGATCACCCTGCTGGTCTCCAGCCTCGCGGGATACGCGTTCGCCCGGATCCGCTTCCCCGGCGCGAACGCCCTGTTCCTGGTGGTCCTGGTCGGCCTGCTGGTGCCCAGTGAGGTGACGATCGTGCCGCTGTTCCAGATGTTCAAACGCGCCGGGATGATCAACACGCACTGGCCGCTGATCCTGGTCACCGCGCTGGCCGGACCGTGCGTCCTGGCCACCTTCATGATGCGGCAGTTCTTCATCGCCCTTCCGGCCGAACTGGAGGAGGCGGGTCGGCTGGACGGCCTCGGCCGCCTCGCGCTCTGGTGGCGGATCTTCCTGCCGCTGGCCAAACCGGCGTTGTCCGCGGTCGCGATCCTGACCTTCCTCACCTCCTGGAACCTGTACCTGGAACCCACCGTCTACCTCACCTCGCCGGACCTGTTCACACTCCCGCAGGCGCTCACCCGGTTCACCGACTCGTACGGGGCCGAGATGTGGAACACCCAACTGGCCGCCGCCACCATGACCGTGCTGCCGGTCCTGGCCGTCTTCGTCATCGCCCAGCGCCAGTTCGTCGAGGGCCTGGCCCACTCGGGCCTCAAATAGGGTCGGAACGCCCACCGCTCGCGCAGCGGGCCCGGACACCGGCGCCGGGTCCGCTCGCTACCCCCACGCGGCCGTTGGCGTGATCGGGCCAGCGCATGCGCGTCTGCCTATCTGGAAATCATTACGTAAGCGCGAACTATTCACCCAGGCGTTCCATGAGGCGGGCGGCGACCCGCAGGAGATCGAGTTCGGTCTCCGACAGGCCGGCGAGGGCTCCCGCCAGCCAGGCGTCGCGCTCGGCGACGTCGCGCCGCAACGCGTCAACACCCTGCTCGGTGAGGGCCAGCACGATCTGGCGCCTGTCCCGGTCGGCGCGGGCTCGGGAGATCAGTCCCTCGGCCTCCAGTTCAGCGAAGACACGCGTCAGGGACTGCGGGCGCTGCCCTTCCGCCCCGGCGACCTCGCCCGCCGTACTGGGACCGTTCCGGTGCAGGTGGCCGAGCACGGTGAGTTTGTTCGAGCTCAGCGCTTCGGGGGCCCTGGCCGTGCGCATCCGGCGCGACACCCGCATGATCCCGTGCCGGATCTCCGTCACGACCTCCGTTGGTACCCGCTCCATATTGCTAAGCTATCACTTAGTAGTAGGAGGAGGCGATCGTGGCTTTCGTCCGAGCGCGGGTCCGGTCGGTTCCGCCGGTCGTCGTCACCATGGCGGCTGTGCTCGCCGCCTTCGGTTCGGCGCTTGCGCTGGAACAACCTGCCCACCTAGGGGCCAACGTCGTCATACAGGCGGTCGTGCTGTCACTGATGCTCGCGGGAGCCCAGCAGGGCATGCCCCTGGCTGACAGGCTCACCGCCTGCGTCGTCATGCCCCTCGTCGCCCTTGCCGCGACCTTGGTGGGGACGCTCATGTCCGACCACCGCGTGGTGGGCGACGCCGCCTTCGTACTGCTCGTCACGTCCGCCATCTGGATCCGCAGGTTCGGGCGCCATTTCGCGCGCGCGGGCACGCTGATGACGCTCCCGGCCGTGGCCCTTCTCGTCGTCCCGCACATGCAAACAGCGGGAGACGTCGTGTGGGTGCCGGTCATGGCACTGATCGCGTGGCTCTGGGTGACGGCGTTCCAACTGATCGCCGACCGCGTGGCCACGACCGGACCTGCCAGCACGAAGGGACCGACGCGACGGAGCCCGGTCAGTGGACGGATGGCCGCCCAGATGGCGGTCGCCCTGGCCGCCGCGTTCACCGCAAGCCACGTGCTCTTCCCCGGCCACTGGTCTTGGGCCGTCCTTACCGCGTTCATCGTGTGCAACGGCGCCCGCGGACAGGGAGACGCGTTGTACAGAGGCTTTCTGCGCACGATCGGAGCGGCCGGTGGCACCCTTCTGGCCACTCTCTTGGCAGGGGTGTTCGGTCCGGGGAACCGGTGGTCCGTCGCGCTCATCTTCGTCGTGCTGGGTGTCGCCGTCTGGTCGCGTCCCAAGAGCTACGCGTACTGGGCCGGTGGGATCACGGCGGCCCTGGCCCTGCTGTACGGGTACTTCGGGCAGTCCGCGATGTCCCTGCTCTGGACCCGGATGGCGGCCGTCGTCGCCGGAGCGTTCATCGGTGTCGCGTCCGCCTGGTTCGTGCTGCCGTTTCGTTCCGGAGACGTCCTGCGACGCCGCTCAACTGCGGCACTCGCCCTCTTGCCCCGGGCCCTCCAGGGTGACCCAGGGGCGATGGAAGGGTTCGAGCGGTCCGTCGCTGACGTGGACAAGCTCTACCCACCGCTACGAGCGCATCGGGCCATCACCCGGCAGCGCCCGCACGAGGCCGACGCGGTCGACCACCTGCGCGAAATCCTGGGCCACCTCCGCGCCCTGCCCACCGACGGCACCGCCCGCGAGAAGATCGACACCGCGGTGGCCGGTATCCGCGAGCTCTATGCGCCGGCTACGCGCTCGCCAGAATCTCCGGGTGCAGTCCGCCCGGCCGCTCGGCGCTGGAAAGCGCCATGGTCAGCCCGGCGCCAGATGGACTGCCGATCGGCGGAAGACGGCGGCCGGGGCGTCCCGGATACCGGTGAGCCGAGATCCGGGCGCGCCCCCGAACCTCGATGAGCCGGTGCCCCTCATCGACCGGCCGCACGCTCCCCACATATCCGCCGCCGCGGTCCGCTGATCGGTCAGGTGCCCGGCGTTCCCTCGGCCGAATGTGGCTTGACCTCTGCCCGGCCGACCCGGCGCCGCCGTCGCACTCCGTCCCGTGCACCCGGGTGTTCGCCGCCGGTTCTCGCGAAGAACCCGTCGCCGCCAAGGATGCGGTCATTGGAATACCAGGCCCCGAAGCGGCGGCCCGCTGTTCACTCTGCGGCGGAGCGCTCGTTGACCAGCGGAAGTCCTGTGAGGACGGCTCGTTCCTCCTTTTGTACCTCGGCGCGGCGGTGCGCGCCCAGCTTGCTGTTCTCTACCTTGTCGTGCAGCTTGACGATGGCGTCGAGCAGCATCTCCGGGCGAGGTGGGCAGCCGGGCAGGTAGACGTCCACAGGCACGATGTGGTCGACGCCCTGCACGACGGCGTAGTTGTTGAACATGCCGCCGGACGAGGCGCACACGCCCATCGCGATGACCCACTTCGGCTCGGTCATCTGGTCGTACAGCTGCCGCAGCACCGGCGCCATCTTCTGGCTCACCCGGCCCGCGACGATCATCAGGTCGGCCTGGCGGGGTGTTGCCGAGGCGCGTTCCATGCCGAACCGCGAGAAGTCGTGGCGCGGGTCGCCGACGGCCATGAGTTCCATGCCGCAGCAAGCGAGGCCGAAGGTCATCGGCCACATCGACGACTTACGCGCCCAGCCGGCCATCGTCTCGACGGTCGTGAGCAGGAAGCCGCTGGGAAGGTGTTCTTCGAGTCCCATAGTCCTTCCAGGCTGGCTCTGCCGGAGGAGACGATCAAGGACGGATCGCGGCACGATCGTTAACTGGGACGACACAATGAGCACATGGAGATGCGTGAGATCGAGGCGTTCTTGCAGGTCGCCGGGGAGCTGCATTTCACTCGCGCGGCCGGGCGACTGGGCGTGTCCACCTCGCGCGTGAGCCAGGCGGTGCGCGCGCTGGAACGCCGGGTCGGCGCTCCGCTGTTCGAGCGGACGAGCCGGCAGGTCCGGCTGACGCCACTGGGCGAACGTCTGAGCGCCGAACTGCGGCCCGCGTACGAACGGATGAAACGGGCGCTGGACGAGGCACGAGAGAGTACGAGTACCCAGGTACTGCGTGTCGGTGTTGCGACCAGCCTGCTCAGCGCCGTGGTCGACGGGCCGATCCAGGCGTTCGAACGGGCCCGGCCGCACTGCGCCGTGGTGCGTTCCGCGCATCCCAACACCGACCCGTCGCGCTGGGGGAAGGACTGGCCGGTGGACGTCTTCGTCGGCTGGCTGCCCGCCGACACCGCGGAAGTGGAGGCCATGGGCCTCGCCGTCGGTCCGGCGTGGCTCCTCCGAGAGCGGGCCGCGCTGGTGCCGGCCGGGCACCCGCTGGGGCGACGCGCCGTCATCGACGCCGAGGAACTGGCCGGTCACGAGATCCTGTATCCGAGCGGCATGCGGCAGCAACTCGCCGATCTGTGGATCCCCCGCGCCACTCCTGGCGGTGTCCCACTGCGCCGGGTACCTCGGCACAGGTCCGGGTCGCTCGAAGAGGCGATCGTCCTGGTCGCCAAGGGCGATGTGATCCACCTGACGGTAGGTGGGGTGCGTCCGGACAACCCTCACGTCGTCACAGTGCCGGTGTCGGGCATGCCACCAATGATCTGTGCGCCCTTCTGGCCGACCGGTACCGACAGCGCCATGGTCCGCGACTTCGCGCAGATCTCGGGGGCGAGCAGGCTCCGATCGAACTCGCGAGGGCGCACGGCTCGATCGGAGTAAGCCCGTCTGCCGACTTCAGTGGGCGGGCGGGCCATCGCGGTGCGGGCACCGGGAAATTTGCGCCCTCGGGGTGAGCCTGTCTTGGCCGAACGCTGGGTTCGCTCATCTCGGCGCCTTCCCAGACGGTGATGGCGAGATCCAGGGGAACACCGCGATCCATCCTCCGACACTTCCAGGGATTTGGGCCCTGACCGAAAGACAGATGAGCGCTAGTGTGAGGAGAGACTTCCGGTCCTGACCGAAAGGTTCTCCTCGTGATCCAGCGTCGCCAGTTCCTCCAGACGGCCGCGACGGCCGCCGTCGCGGGCGGTACGCCCCTCTTGTCCCCCCGGCTCGCAAGCGCCTCGGAACGGCCCCCGAACGAGGTGGAGGGGACCGTCACCGACCTCGGCCCGGCCAGCGTCACCACCCCGCTCGGCAACGGCGAGTTCGTGAACGGGGTGCTGTACACCGGCACCCGCGGCCTGTCCCCCAACGTCGTCGGCGCGTACGATCTGGCCGAGGACTCCGTCACCGCCCACGTCGACATCCCGACCGGCATCGGCGTCTGGGCCATGTGCAAGGTCGGCACGGACGTCTACGTGGGCACGCACAGCCAGTCCGACCTCTACCGCCTCGACACGCTGACCGGATCGGCGTCCAAGGTGGGCGCGTACTCCTACCACTTCATCTGGAACCTCGCCGCGTCTCCCGACGGCAAGGTCTTCCTGGCCATCTCCGAGCCGGGCCGCGTGGTGGAGTACGACCCGGCCAGCGGTGAGAGCCGCGACCTCGGCGTCACGGTCGAGGGCGAGGCGTACGTTCGCAGCATCGCCGCCGACGAGACCACGATCTACGCGGGCGTCGGCGCGCACGCCCACCTCGTGACGATCGACCGCGCCACCGGCGCCAAGCGCGACATCATCCCTGCCGCGCTCGCGGGACGCGACTTCGTGGCAAGCCTCGACGTCTCCGGCACGCACATCGCGGGCGGCATCTCGTCCAACGGGGAGGTCCTGGTGATGTCCAAGGGCGACCCCGCCGACCACCGCATCATCACCACGTCCGAGAAGTACGTCCCGTCGGTGCTCCTCCACGACGGCTTCGTCTACTTCACCGGACGCCCCTCGGGCATGCTCTACCGCTGCGCACTCGACGGCGGCGAGGTGGAAGCGCTCGGCATCGCGCAACCGGAGGCCGCCACGCACCGGCTGCTCGCGCACGAGGGGAAGGTGTACGGGGTGCAGGACGGCGCGGTCCTGGTGTTCGACCCGGTCACCAAGGCGCTCGACTACGTCAACCTCGTCCAGCGCGGGTTCAGAGCCGCGCCGGAGCAGCCGATGTCGGTCCATTCCGACGGCAGGCGCGTCTATGTGGGAGGCAAGGGCGGTGCCGACGTCCACGACCTCACCGCCGGCACCCGCACGCGTCTCGGCATCCCCGGAGAGCCCAAGACCGCGCTGACCGTGCGCGACCGCACCTACCTCGGTGTCTATACCCAGGGGCTGCTCTACTCGCACCGGCCGGGCGACGCCGAGGCGACCCTGGTCGCCAAGACGGGGAACCAGCAGGACCGGCCGCGCGATCTGGCGTACGACCCGGCGACGGGCCTGATCGCGATGACGACGCAGCCGGAGCCGGGGCACGTCAACGGCGCGCTGTCGCTCTACTCGCCGCGCACCGGACGGTTCGAGACGCACCGCCCGGTGGTCGAACGGCAGAGCCTCTACGCGGTGACGTGCCGGCGGGGCGTCGCCTACATCGGCACCAACATCCAGGAGGGGCTCGGCCTGCCGCCCGTGACGACGACCGCGCGGCTCGCCGCGTACGACCTGCGGCGCCGCAGGCTGCTGTGGCAGGTGGAGCCGGTGCCCGGGGCGAAGGTCGTCCCCGGTGTCGCGCACACCGACCGGGCCGTCTACGGCGTCACCGACACCGGGGTGCTCTTCGAGTTCGACCTGCGCCGCAGGAAGGTGACCCGCACGGTGAAGGTCGGCGCGCGGGGTTCCGACCTCCACATCGTGGGCCGCAGCGCGTACACGACGGACGGCCAGGCCGTCTACAAGATCGACCTGGCCGCCCTCACCGTCAAAGCCATCGCCGGCGGACTGGCCGGCGAGTGGTTCGGCGGCGAGCCCAAGCTCGCCCTCGACCCCTCGCGCCGCGCGCTCTACGGGGTGAAGGGCCGCGATCTGGTCCGCATCGCGATCACGGAGTGACCCTGGCGGGGACCGTCAGCGCAGGGCACCGGGGATCGAGCCTGATCCGGGCCAGGTCGCGGCCGATCAGGGTCCAGGCGTCCCACGAGCCGGGCTCGAAGGCCAGTTGCGGGTCGGTGTACCACTCGTCGCCGAGGCCGGTCGCGACGAGCTTGGCCTCGGTGCCCAGTACGTGGACGTTGCCCCCGCCGAAGTAGGTCGAGGTGAACACCCGTCCGCGATGCACTTCGATCTCGCCGTACCCGGGCAGCGGGCCCCGGTGCGTGATCGTCCGGGTGGCGAGGTCCATCGCGAACCAGCTCGCGGTGCGCTTGTAGACCCCGTACAGGACGCCGTCGTGCACCTTGACGTCCTGGAACGTCCGGTAGCCGGGAACGGGGTCGACCTGCCAGAGGACCTTGCGGGTGGCGAGGTCGAACGCGGCGACCGACGCGGACGTCCTGGTCGGGGGCGTTCCTCCCCCGCCGAGCACGTCACCCCCCAGGTAGACGACACCGTTGGCGGAGTCGAGGGAGAGGCTCATCAGAGCCTGGTCGGGGATGACGTCCGCGTACACCTGCTTGTCGCCGGTGTCCGGATCGACCACCGACAGCGCGCCCTTGAGGTTGGCGCCGAGCGGCGCCGTCGCGACGAGCAGCTTGTCGGTGCGGGGGTCGTACTCCAGATCCCACGGGCGCTGCTGCCCCTGCCCGAGGTAGCCGAGGCTCCGGATCCGGCCGGTGCCCGGGTCCAGTTCGATGATCTGCCCGCTCGGATAGATCGCGGCGTACACCTTGCCGCCGCGCCGGACCATCGCCTTCGGCTCGCCCGGCACCCACAGCCTCCGCTGCCCGCCCGTGCGCAGGTCGCGTACGGTCACCGAGTAGTGCCCGCCGACGTAGAGCTCACGGCGGCCCGGGTCGAGCAGGATCGACTGGGGCCGTTCCGAGCCGGTCGTCAGGCCGGCCTCGATGAGGTCGGTGTAGGTGACGGCCTTCGTGGTCAGGTCCATCGTCCACATGCCGCCGCTGCCGGCGAATCCGGTGAGCCGGTCGCCGTCCGGTACCAGCCTGCGCGTCTCCTCCCCGAGCCGCGGCGTGCCGAGCTCGGTCGGCGAGGCGTCGCCGGTGCGGTAGCGGTAGACGGTGCCGTTGGGCCGGGACGCCAGGTAGGCCGTGCCGTCGGCGCCGAAGGCGATGGTGTCGAGGGTGACGCCGCCGAGGTCGACCGAGCGCGGATCGGTACCGTCCTTGCGCACGTCGAGGAGCGTCGTACCGCTCGCGGCGAGCACGCGGTCGCCGTGCTCGGCCACCGCGCCGATCCCGGTGGTGCCCTGCGCCAGCTCGCGCACGGAGCCGTCCGAGCGGCGGATGGCGACGAGCTTGCCCTTGTCGAGCAGCCCCGCGTAGACATTGTCGGCGTCCGCCGTGACGGCCCGGACGTAGCGTTCGCCTGCGGCGAGCACGCCGAAGTCGCGCACGGCGCCGGTCGCGGGCGCGTACTCCCAGACCCTGCCGTCGGGGTAGGTGCCCGCGTAGATCGTGCCGTCGGGCGCGGTGGCCAGGCTCCAGACGAAGCCGCCGTTGCGGCCGAACGAGCGCAGGTGCTTCACCTCGCCCGTCGCCGGGTCGAAGCTGTAGAGGTCGGGCACCGGGTAGGTGCCGATGTAGATCTTGCCGCCGGACACGGTGGTGGCCCAGGCCCCCTCGGCCTCCCCGGCGGCGGGCGCGTCGGGCAGCCGGACCTCGCGGATCACCTTCCTGGTGGCGAGGTCGATCTCGGCGAGCAGCGGCGGCTTCAGGCCGCGGGTGACGACGTACGCCCTGCCGTCGTGCACCGTGGCCCCGACGATCGCGCCGGTCAGTGACGCGGGGCCGAACGTCGTGTAGCCCGGCGCCGAGCAGGACGCCGGCGAGGCGGTCGCCGCGAGGGCCCCGGGGGCAGGGGGAATCGCGGTTGCGGCCAGGAGGGCAGAGACGATCACGGCCCGGGCCCGGCGGCGGGAACGGCTGGAAGGCATGCCGTACCTCCTCAGTAGACTTATGGCCTGGACCGTAAACAGAGGTGTCGATGCTCGTCAACGGTTTCTCGCCCTTGCTCCCAGGAAGACCCCCGCTTAGGGTCATGACCGATATCGGAAAGCTGGTGGTTCAATGACGGCATTCTCGACGGATCGCTTGATCGGTGAGCTCACCGTCACGCTCGATCTCGACGTCCTCGTCGGTGCCCATCCGGATCGGGACGGCCCGTCCGGCGCGCCCGAGGAGGTCCTCGGCACGCTGGCCGCGCACCGGGTCACGGGCGCGGCGGTGGCGAGCCTGCGCGCCGCGCTGTTCGACATGGCCTCGGGCAACGACGAGGTCCTCGCCCTGGCGGCCGAGCGTCCCGAGGTGCTGCCGGTCGGCGCCCTCGACCTGCGCGACCCGATCGGCGCCGCGGCGGAGATCGACCGGCTGGCCGCCCTGTCGGTACGGGCGGTGCGGCTGTTCCCCGACGAGCAGAACGTCGAGGCCGGATTCCCGTCCGTCCGGCACGTCGCCGAGCGCGCCGCCGCGCACGGGCTCGTCATTCTCACTGGCGGGGACGTGCGGCGGTTCTGGCGGCCGTTCGGCGGCCTCGGGGCCACCGTCGTCTTCCTCGACACGCACTTCTACCACCTGGGCGACTTCCTGGTGGCGGCGGCCGACGAGCCCGGGTTCCACACCTCCACCCGCCTCCTCAACTCCCCCGACGCGCTGGAGACCGTGGCCGCCCACCTCGGCGCGGACCGGCTGGTGTTCGGCTCGCGCACGCCGCACACCGAGACGACCGTGCCGCTGCTGCGCCTGGCGACCGGCGGCCTCGACGCCGCCGGCGTCGCCGCCGTGGCGGGCGGCACCGCCCGCCGCCTCCTCGGACTCGCCCCCGGAGCCGCCTCGTGATCATCGACGTGCACGCCCACTTGGGCCCGTGGTTCTTCACCATGGACGTGACCGGCCTGAGCCTGCGGGCCATGGACCGCTACGGCATCGACATGGCGATCGTGTCGGCGACCGAGGCCGTCATCTACGACGCGCCGCGCGGCAACCGCGCGCTGGCGGAGGTGCTGGAGACGACCGACCGGCTCTACGGGTACGTGACGGTCAACCCGCGGCGGCTCGCCGACGCCGAGAAGGACCTCACCGCCTACCTGCCCACCGGGCGGTTCGTCGGCGCGAAGATCCACACCGACTACACCGGGTCGCCGGTGACCTCGCCGCAGATGCGCGACGCCCTCGCCCTGGTCGCCTCGCTCGACTGCCCGGCGCTCGTGCACACGTGGGGGACGTCGGTGCTCGACCTCGCCGCGCTCTGCGCGCAGACCCCGGGCCTGAAGGTGATCGCGGGCCACATGGGCGCGGACGGGTACCGCCACGCGATCGAGGCGGCGAACGGCTGCGACCGGGTCTACCTCGAACCGTGCTGGTCGCAGGCTCCGGCCGGGCGGTTCGCCGAGGTGGCGGCGGCCGTCGCTCCCCGGCAACTTCTCTTCGGCACCGACTCGACTCTCATCGACCCGGCCTCGGCGTTCGGCGCGGTCGCGGCCGCCGACCTCTCCGACGAGGTGGCCGAACGGGTCGCCTGGCGCAACGCCGCCGAGCTGTTCGGCCTGCCGTCACCCCGCTCTCGGAACGCGGACGGCGTCCTGGACGATCCGGAAGACCTTTCCCCACGCCTCTCCTAGGGCTTCGCCGCGGCTCCCTATGAACGCCGAGCCGGATGCCGCCGCGCCCTCTCGGGCACGCCGCGCACCGTCGGGCGCCTGAAGGACATGTGCGGCATGGTGCCGCGAGCGGCTCGGTCGTCATCGGCCCTGACCGAAAGCGGTGGAATCGCCGACACGAGCCCGTACACCCTCGATCCGGACGCCGGAAGGACCCCCCGGCACCCGGCATCGCCGCACCCGCGCGCGCGGTTGCGTCCGCGCGCCTGGCCGGCGGCGAGATCTGCGAGCTCGCCCCGGTCACGCCCGGATCGCCGCGCCCGGTGGCTCATCCGAACCGCGGTGTCCGACGCGCGGCGGCGGACCATCGGATTCCGGTGCCGGCGCGGAGATGTTCCGGATCACCCGCAGGCATTGACACCCGAAATCCTGCACGGCTACTTTCGGCCTAGACCGTTATTGCCCCCTCGCTCGCCCCCTGCCCCCGCGTCACCTCGAACTAAGGGGTCCCGTCTCGATGAAGATCAGTCGCAGCCGCCTCACGGCGTCGATCACCCTGCTCACGCTGGCCACCGGGCTCACCGCCGCCTGCGGCGGCTCCGGAGGCTCCGACAAGTCGCTGACCCTCTGGATGTATCCGGTCATCACCGACGTCCAGGCGAACAACGCGTACTGGAAGAAGATCGAAACGGACTTCGAGGCCGCCCACTCCGGCACCGACCTCAAGATCGAGCTCCAGCCGTGGGACGGGCGCGACACCAAGGTCGCCACCGCGCTGTCCGGCGGCAAGGGCCCCGACGTCGTCCTGCTCGGCCCCGACCAGGTCCCCCAGTACGTCGCCAACGGGACGCTGAAGCCGGTCGACGACGCGGTGGCCGCCACCAAGAGCGCCTTCCTGCCCAACGCGCTCAGCGCGCTCAGCGTGGACGGCAAGCTCTACGCCGTCCCCATCTACCACACCGTGACCAGCATGATCTTCAACAAGAAGCTGCTGGCGAAGGCGGGCATCAGCTCGCCGCCGCAGACGTGGGACGAGATCAGGGCGGCCGCGCCGAAGCTGAAGGCCAAGGGCTACGCCACCCTCGACTACTCGGCGTCCTCCGAGGCCTCGCTCAACATGAACTTCTACCCGCTGCTGTGGCAGGCGGGCGGCAGCGTCTTCACCCCGGACGGCGAGAAGGCCGCTTTCAACAGCCCGGAGGGACTGGAGGCGCTCACGTTCCTCACCGACCTCTACAAGGAGGGCGCGATACCGAAGAGCGCGCTCACCAACAAGAACGTGGTCGCCGACCAGGCGCTCGGCAGGCAGCAGGTCGCCGCCGGTCTGATGAACGTGCCGGCCGACGCCGAGATCGCCGCGAAGACCTGGGGTCAGGAGAACGTCGTCGTCGGCCTGCCGCTGGAGGGCAGGAAGCGCGTCGGCTTCGGCATCCCCGGCGGCCTGGCCGTCAACGCCAGGTCCAAGCACACCGCGGCGGCCGAGAAGTTCCTCAAGTTCATGATCGACCCGAAGCAGATCACCAGCCTCGGCACCGCGTCGGGCTTCCTGTCCCCGCGCACCGACGTGAAGGTCCCGCCGCCCAACCCGCGCGCCGCCAAGTTCGCCGAGGCCCTGCAGTACACCTACCCGGGGGACGCCAACCCGGCCGCCCGGCAGGTCATGGCGCTGCTGCGCACCGAGATCCAGGCCGCGCTCACCGGCAAGAAGACGCCGAAGCAGGCCCTGGAGGACGCCGCGAAGCAGGCGGACGACCTGCTGGCGAGGCAGCGGTAGCCGACCGGAGATGAACGCGAACGAACGGCCAGGTCCGGGCGGCCGCGGCGGCCCGGACCACGGACTCGTGGAGGCGTCTGTGCCCATGTCCAGCGCGGCTCCCGTCGCCCCTCCCCGAGGCGGCGACGCCGGGAGGGCCACGGCGGCGAGCGGCACGTCGCCGCCGGGCGGAGCCGGGCGGGCCCGGCGGCGCCGGCAGGCCCGGGCCGGACTGCTGTTCGCGGCCCCGATGCTCCTGCTGTTCGTGGTGTTCAGGTTCGGGCCGGTGCTCGGGGCGGTCTTCCTGTCGCTGACCGACTACCGGCTGAACGGCGAGTGGACGTTCGTCGGAATCGAGAACTACACCCGGCTCGGCGGCGACGATCTGTTCCGCGAGAGCCTCACGGTCACGCTGCTGTACGTGGTGGTCTTCGTGCCGCTGACCGTGCTGATGTCGCTGGGCACCGCGGCGATGCTGCACCGGGTGGTCTGGCGGCGCGGGCTGTTCCGCGGGATCTTCTTCCTGCCGTACGTCACCAGCATCGTGCTCGCCGCCGTGATCTGGAAGTGGATCTACGACGCCGAGGACGGGCTGGTCAACGGGCTGCTCGGGCTCGCCTCACTCGGTCCGGTCGACTTCCTCGGGAACGGCGGGCTGGTCCTCCCCTCGATCGCGCTCACCTCGGCGTGGAAGGGCTTCGGCTACTCGATGCTGATCCTGCTCGCCGGGCTGCAGGCGATCCCGCGGTCCTTCACCGAGGCGGCCATGATCGACGGGGCCGGGCCGTGGCAGCGGTTCCGGCACATCACCCTTCCCCTGCTGCGGCCGGTGCTGTTCTTCGTGATGGTGATCGAGACCATCAGCGCGTTCCAGGTCTTCGACGCGATGTACGTGATGACCGGCGGCGGCCCGGTGCGCTCCAGCTACTCCCTCGTCTACATGCTCTACGACTCGGGCTTCAAGTTCTTCGACTTCGGCTACGCGAGTGCGATCGGGCTGGTGATCTTCGTGTTCGTGCTGGGCGTCTCGCTCGTCCAGCGCCGGTTCCTCGGCAAGGAGGACTGACCGCCATGGCCTCGTCCCGCACCGCGGCGCGCACCGGGCGGCTCACGCTGCCGGTGCTGCTGGTGCTCACCGCGATCGTCACCATCACCCCGTTCGCCGCCATGGTGCTCGTCGCGTTCGCCCCCGAGAGCGGGCAGACCTTCCCGGACGCACTGCTGCCGGACAGGATCACCCTGGCGAACTTCGAGCAAGTGCTGTCCAGCTCCGACGTCCCGCGCTGGACGCTCAACTCGCTGGTCTTCTCGTTCGTGTCGGTCGTGCTGATCCTGCTGTTCGCGTCCATGGCGGGCTACGCCTTCGCCAAGAAGCGCTTCCCGGGCCGTGACGCGGTCTTCTGGGCGCTGCTCGCCACGCTGATGGTGCCGTTCCAGGCGACGCTCATCCCGTCCTACATCCTGGTCTCGCGGCTGGGCGGCGTGGACACCTACTGGGGCATGATCGTGCCGACGCTGGCCAACGTGCAGGCGATCTTCCTCATGCGGCAGTTCATCGTGCAGCTCCCGGACGAGCTCTTCGAGGCCGCCGAGATGGACGGCGCCTCGGAGTGGCGGATCTTCACCACGATCGTCCTGCCGCTGGTGCGGCCCGCGCTCGCCACCCTGGGCGTCTTCGTCTTCCTCTGGCACTGGAACGACTTCCTGTGGCCGCTGGTCATCGGGCAGTCCGGTGAGATGCAGACGCTCACCGTCGGGCTGGCGACGCTGCAGAGCGAGAACGTGCCGATCAACCAGGTCATGGCGGGCGCGACCATCACGGTGGTGCCGAGCCTCCTGGTCTTCGGCCTGCTCCAGCGTTACCTCACCGACAGCATCGCGATGACGGGTCTCAAGGGCTGACCGCCCATGGTCATCGACATCGACCGGGTACTCGGCCCGATCCCCGGGGACGACGTGGCGAGCGTGGACGAGCAGGGCCTGGTCGCCGAACTCGACAGGCTCCGCATCGACCTGGCGTGCGTCGTGCACTCCCACGCGCTCTTCTACGACCCGACCTCCCGCCAGCCGCGAACGGTGTCCGACCGGCTCGTGCAGGTGCCCGTCCTCGTGCCGGGACCGCTCGGCACCGGCGGCACCTCGGCGCGGCTGGTGCGGCTCTGCCCGGCCGAGCACCGCTTCGCGCTCACCGGCCCCCACGGACTGGCGCTGGCCGGCGACCTGTCCGACCAGGGCACGGCAGTGCTGCTGGGCTGGAATTCGGCCACGTTCGAGGAGATCCACCGGCTCGCGACGCGCTGCCCCCGGCTGCGCCTCATCCTCATCGACACCGGTTACCGAAGCCTGCGGGAGCTGGCCGACCTGATGGACGCCCACGCCGGGATCGGCGTCGACACGGCGACGCTGAACGGGCATCAGAGTGTCGAGTGGCTCGTCCGCCGTTACGGCGCGCACCGCGTGTGGTTCGGCACGGGCGCGCCGGCCGGCGACGACGCCGGGCCGCGCTTCCAGCTGGACCATCTCGACCTGCCCGACGCCGACGTCGCGCTGATCGCCGGCGGCAACGCGCGTGCCCTGCTCGGGCTCGGTCGTGACGGCCGATGAACGATCCGGACGCCTGGCGCGGCAGGGTCGTCGACGCCCACGGCCACCTCGGCGGCTGGTTCAACTTCGCCATCCCCGACACCTCGACCGAGAGTCTGGTCGCGCAGATGGACCGCTGCGGGGTGGCCGCGATGTGCGTCTCGCATCTGCTGGGCGTCGGCCCGGACGCCCGCGCAGGCAACGCCCTCCTGCTCGCGGAACTCGTCCGCTGGCCCGGCCGGTTCCTCGGTTACGCCGTTTACGACCCGCATGACCCGGAGGCTCCCGGGCGGGTGCGCGACCTCCTCGACGAGCCCGGCATGATCGGGGTGAAGCTGCATCCGGACACGCACGGGCACCCGCTCGACGGTCCCGGCTATGAGCCCGCGTTCGCCGTCGCCGCCGCGACCGGCTCGATGGTGCTGTCGCACGGCGAGTACGGCTCGCCCTGGTCCGACCCGGCGCGCTTCGCGACCGTCGCCGGACGGCATCCGGCCGTCCCGCTGCTGATGGGCCACGCCGGGCTGTGGCCGTCCGGCTTCGCCGCCGCGGCGGACGTCGCGCGGCGGTGCCCGAACGTGGTGCTGGAGATCTGCGGCTCGCGGATGACCGCCCGGCATCTGGCGCGGCTGGTGGCGGACGTCGGTGCGGACCGCATGGTGTTCGGCTCGGACGCGCTCTTCCTCGATCTGCGCGTCGGCCTCGGACGCGTGGTCCTGGCGCCGCTCGACCCGGCCGACCGCGACCGGCTCCTCTTCGGCACGATGACCCGGCTTCTGGAAGGAGCACGATGAGGCTGGCCCTTCACGGCGGTACACCCGTCCGCACCTCCGGCTGGCCCGCCTGGCCGCCGCCCGCCACCCCCGAGCAGCGCGCGCTGCTGCTGGAGGTGCTGGACGGCGGTGCGTGGGGCGCGACGGACGGGACCAAGGTCACCGAGTTCGCGACGGCGTTCGCCGCCTCCGCGGGCACGGAGTACGGCGTCTGCACGGTGAACGGCACGGTCGGCCTCTTCCTCGCGCTGCGCGCCCTCGGCGTCGGCCCCGGCGACGAGGTGATCGTGCCCGCCTACACGTTCGTGGCCAGCGCGACCTCGGTGGTTCTCGCGGGCGCCCGGCCCGTTCTCGCCGACGTCACCCCCGACACGCTGCATCTGGACCCGGCGGCGGTGGAACGCGCGATCACAGCGCGCACCAGGGCGATCATGCCCGTGCACCTGGCCGGCGCTCCCGCCGACACCGAGAACCTGGAGGCGTTCGGGATCCCGCTCGTGGAGGACGCCGCGCAGGCGCACGGCGCCGCGCGGCACGGGCGCCCGGCCGGGTCGCTCGGCGCCGTGGCCTGTTTCAGCTTCCAGTCGAGCAAGGCGATGACCGCCGGGGAGGGCGGCGTCGTCGTGACCGGCGACCGGGCGCTGTACGAGCGGCTCTGGTCGCTGCACAACGTCGGGCGGCGGCTCGGCGGCGGCTGGTACGAACATCCCGTGATCGGCTGGAACCTGCGCATGACGGAGTTCCAGGCGGCCGTGCTGGCTCCCCAGCTCGCGCTGCTCGACGGGCAGGTGGCCGCCCGCGAGCGCGCCGCCGCGTACCTGGCCGAAGAACTCGCGGCGGTCGGCGGGCTGAGCCTGCTGCCGGGACCGGAAGGGACGACGCGGCACAGCAGGCACCTCGGCATCGTGCGCTACGCGCGGGCGGAGTTCGGCGGTCGGTCCAAGGCCGACTTCATCGCGGCGATGGCGGCCGAGGGCGTCCCGCTGGACGCCGGATACCGGTCGCTGTCCCGCGAGGCCGCCCTCCGCCCGTACGCGTGCGAGGCTTCCTGCCCGGCGGCCGAGGCCGCCGAAGACTCGGTGGTCTGGCTCCGGCAGAACCTGCTGATGGCGGACGACGACGCGCTCGCGGACATCGTGTCCGCCGCGGCCAAGGTCAGGCGCGAGTTTCGGACTCAGCCGGAAATGATGTGACCGAAAGACTCGATGGCGCGAAGGGCGTCCGCCTGCGGCATCCCGGGCGGCTGGACGCGCAGCACGACCCCGTCCGCGCCCATCGCCGCGTAGTGCTCCAGCCGCTCCGCGCACTGGCCGGGCGAGCCGATCACGCTCCGGTCGACGATCTCGTCCCAGCCCTGCGCGTAGCGGCCCGCGTCCGAGGACGTGCGCTTCCAGCCCGTGTACGCGTCGTACAGGTCGCGCAGCGGGGCCTCCAGCGTCTTGCGCGCCTCCTGCGACGTCTGCGCGCAGTAGCCCTCGCGGCAGACGATCACCTCGGCGCCGAGCGTGCCGGGGCCTCGCTCGTACGCTCGGTACGCCCCGATCTTCCCGGGGAGGTCGGCGTCGAGCTCGTTGAACGAGGTCGTCCAGCCGTCGCACATGCGCGCCGTCCGCTCCAGCACGGCCGGGACCCGGCCGCCGTTCCAGAGCCTCGGGCGCGGCCCCTGGACGGGACGCGGGGCGAGGAACGCCTCCTCGACCTGCGTGAACCTCCCGTCGAACGTCACCTTGTCCTCCGTCCACAGCCGGGTGAGGAGCTCCACGCACTCCTCGAAACGGGCGACCCGCTCGCGCTGGGCGACGCCGAAGAGGGCGAACTCCTCCGGCCGGTAGCCGAGCACGAACCCGGCCGTCAGCCGGCCGCCCGACAGCACGTCGATGTGCGCGAGCGTCTGGGCCAGCACGACCGGGTGGTAGAACGGCGCGACGATCCCGGCGGTGGCCAGCCCGATGCGCTCGGTGTGCGCCGCGATCCAGGTCAGCGAGGTGAGGATCTCGTGATAGCCGGGCCGGTGCAGGTGGCGCTCGCCCAGCACGACCCATTCGAAGCCGGCCTGTTCGGCGAGCCGTGCCTGCTCGACGGCGTCGTCCAGGGACGGGCGGTCCGCCGCGTCACCGTACAGGTTCAGATACAGGCCGAGGCGCATGGGGCCGCCCTCCAGTCGTCGGTGGCATTGACATCGACCGAGCACGCTACTTACGGTCTAGACCGTAAATCATTTGCCCTCTCATTGCGACCCCAGCAGAGGAGTCAGCCTTGAGCGTCGCCCTCCCCCGGCCCGGCGAGCGCCCGTCCGCGACCGGGGGCCCGATCACCGCGATCCGCACGCGCGTCGTCCGGGCCCCCTACCGCCGCCCGTTCCAGATCAGCAGCGGCGTCAGCACGGAGTTGATCAGCCTGGTGGCGGAGGTGGAGACGGCGGACGGAGCGATCGGCGTCGGCGAGACCTCGCCGATGACCGCCTACACGGGCGAGACGCTGGCGGGCGTCGCCGCGGCCGTCGAGGAGCACCTGAGCCCCGCCCTGATCGGCCTCGATCCCCTCGACCGGGCCGGGGCGCATGTCGCGATGGACGTCGCGCTGCGCGGCCAGCACGTCGCCAAGGCCGCCCTCGACATCGCGCTGCACGACCTGGCCGGGCGGCTCGCCGGATGGCCGGTCACCGCGCTGCTCGGCGGCCGGGTGCGCGAGCGCGTCCCGATCGCCTGGGTGGTCGGCCTCGGCACGCCGGACGAGATGGCGGCGGAGGCCGCGGACTACGCCGGGCGCGGGTTCCGGCACATCAAGGTCAAGGGCGGTCACGACCCCGAGCGCGACCTCGACCTCGTGCGCACCGTCCGGGCCGTGCTGCCCGCCGACGCCGAGTTGTGCCTGGACGCCAACGAGGGCTACGACCTCTCGGCGCTGCCCGTGCTGGCCAGGATGGCCGACGCCGGGCTCTCCCTGCTGGAGCAGCCGCTGCCGCACTGGGACCTGGGGGGTCTGGCCCGGCTCCGCGAGCGCCTGGACGTCCCGGTGATGGTGGACGAGAGCATGCAGTCGCCGCAGGACGCGCTGGAGATCGTGCGGCGCGGCGCCGCCGACGTGCTCAACATCAAGATCCTCAAGGTGGGCGGGCTGCACCCCGCCCTGCGGATCGCGGCCATCGCGGAGGCGGCCGGGCTGGCGGTCAAGGTCGGTTCCATGCCGGAGCTGGGCGTGGCGACGCTGGCCGCGCTGCACCTGGCCTCCGCGCTGCCGGGCGCCACCGTACCCGCGGACCTGGTGGGGCCGCTGCTGGTGCGGGAGGAACCGCTCGCGCCCTCGGTGTTCACCGCCGTCGACGGATGGGTGGACGTCCCGACCGCCCCCGGCCTCGGCCACGACCTGTGACCCGGAACGGAGACCCGACGATGCACGCCCTCGTCGACCGGCTGCGCGGCACCCTCCTGCCCGCCGTGGTGACCCCGATGGACCGGCAGGGCGTCGTGGACCACGACGCCCTCGCGGCGTACGCCGGCCGGATCGCCGCGGAACCGATCGGCGGCGTGGCCGTGTGGGCCCACACCGGGCGCGGGCTCCACCTCTCCGCCGACGACCGCGCCAGGGTGCTGACGACGTGGCGGCTGGCCACCGCGGCGCCGATCGTGGCGGGCGTCGGCGTGCCGCGCTCGGTCTCCGCCCCGACCCTGGCCGCGGCCTCGGACGCGACGGTGGCGATGGCGGTGCGGGCGGCGGAGCTCGGTGCGGACGCCGTGATGGTCTACCCGCTGGCCGCGCTCCGCGAGGAGCCCGACGGGCACGACCAGGCCGTGCGGCTGCACGAGCGAGTGGCCGCCGAGAGCGGACTGCCGCTCGTCGGGTTCTACCTGCACGCGGAGGCGGGCGGCTACCCGTACCCGCCCGGGTTGATCCGCGACCTGCTGGCGCTCCCCGCGATGCTGGGCGTGAAGACGGCGACGCTCGACAGCGCCATCGGATGCCAGGAGGCGATCTGGGCGGGCCGCGGCACCGGCAAGCTGTCCATCACCGGAGAGGACCGCATGTACGGGCCCTCGTTCATGTGGGGCGCCGACACCGCGCTCGTCGGCATCGCCGCGGCACAGACCGAGCTGAGCGCACGCGTGCTGCGGGCCTGGACGGGACATGACCACGCGGCGTTCGTCGAAGCCTCCAATCGGCTCGACCGGTTCGCGGCGGCGACGTTCTACGCGCCGATCGAGGGATACGTGCAGCGCATGCTGTGGGCGGCCGTCTGGGAGGGGCTCATCCCCGAGGCCGCGGCGCACGACCCGTACGGCCCCGCGCTGCCGCCCTCGGAACGCGACCGGGTGATCGCCTGCCTGGAGGACCTGCGCGCCACCGCGGCGCACTGACCAGCCGGATCCCGCGCGGGAACGGGCGGCGGGAGGCGCAGTGGGCGCCCTGCCGCCCGTCTCCCGCCGGACGGCCGGACGCTATGCCGCCGGAACCGTGTCGATCGTGCCCGCGGAGCCCGGCGAACGGGCCCGCCTCTTACCCGAGCCGGGCGTGCACGCGGCGCACCGCGCGGGCGATCCCCTCCACGTGGTCGGCCGTGTAGCCCTCGTTCCAGTGCAGGATGACCAGCGTCCGGTCGATGAGCCGCTCCGCGCTCGGGCAGAGCCCGGCCGGATACGACCGGCCCTCCAGCGGGAAGCGCGAGGAGCCGTAGACGGGCTCGGCCGCGAGCGCCGGATTGGCGTACAGAGGGCGCTCCAGATATCCGGCGACCGCCGGGACACCCTCCGCGGCGAGCTCCTCCGCCCAGACGCGGTTGCCCGGTTCGTCCGGCACCGTGAACGGGAACAGCCACCACGCGTGCCCCTCCGGATCGGGAAGGCCGATTCCGGTCAGGTCCCGGAGCGAGGACAGGAGCTGCCCGGCCCGTTCGGCGCGGCGGGCGACGACCCCGGCGGCCTTGGCGAGCTGGGCGCGCGCCACCGCGGCCACGAGCTCGGTCATGCGGTAGTTGAGGCCGAGCGACAGGTGCAGCCGGCCGATCGTCCGGTCCCAGCCCTTGTCCATGAACAGCCGCATGCGCCGGGCCAGCTCGTCGTCATCGGTGCAGCACAGACCGCCGTCGCCTGCGGTGATGTGCTTGTACTGCTGGAAGCTGAAGCAGGCGATGTCGCCGACCGTGCCGAGCAGGCCGCCCCCGGGGGTGGTGCCGAGCCAGGCCTGCGCACAGTCCTCGATGAGGAGCAGGCCGTGCCGGTCGGCGACCGCGCGGAGCCCGGCGAGGTCGGCGGGCGCGCCGAAGAGGTGCACCGCGATGATCGCCCGGGTGCGCGGCGTGACCGCCGCCTCGGCCGCGGCGGGGTCCAGGTTGCCGGTGGTCGGATCGACGTCGGCGAAGACGGGCACGCCGTTCTGCGCGAGGATCGGCGCGACGGTTCCGAAGTCGGAGATGGGGGTGGTGATGACCTCGTCCCCGGGGTCGAGGCGGATCGCCGCGACGGCCAGGTGCAGCGCCGCCGTGCCCGAACTCGACGCGATCGCCGCGCGGCGGCCGTACAGCGCGGCCATCTCGGCTTCGAGGGCGCGCGCCTCGGTGCCGAAGGTGCTGCACAGCACGGCGCTGTCGAGGACGCGCAGCACCGCCCGCCGCTCCTCGGCTCCGATCGTCCGGCCGCTCGGACCCAGCGCATCGGGGAACCGCTCGCCGTCCGTGCCCATGCCTCTCCCCGTCCTCACGTCCCACCTATTTTCGGTCTGGGCCGAAAGTTATTTCACCCTAGGATGTCCGTCAAGAGGCCGAGCCAGGAAGGAACGAAGCCCGACGGGGGTGCACTAACCTAAACGGTTGAGGGCTGGACCTAAATAGAGGAGCCGAGAGTGCCCATCACCATCGGGGTCGTGGGTCCCGAAGACCTGGTCCACCGCGCCGTCGCGGTGGGCTCCGAGATGGGCGGCGCCGTCATGACCGGCCTCCCCTACCGGCACGAGGGCGAGGCCGTGGAGGTCGTCGCGACCGCCCCCGAGGAGGTCGACGCGTTCCTGTTCACCGGTGTGGTCCCCTACACCCTGGCCACCGCCGCGGGCGTGGTGACGCGGCCCTCGATGTACGTCTCCTATGACGGCGCGACACTGCTTCGGGCACTGGTGGAGCTCCTGCGCCTAGGCCACGACGTGACGCGCGTGTCGGTCGACACCCTCCGCCGCGCCGAGGTGCTGGAGACCCTCACCGAGGCCAAGCTGCCGACCGACCAGGTCCAGGTGCTGCCCTACAAGGCAGGCCTCACGTCAGAGGACATCGTCGCGTTCCACCGCAACGCGCGCGACCGGCACGGCACCCGGGTGGCCATCACCTGCCTGGGCTCCGCCTACAACGTGCTGGAGCCCCTGATGCACACGGTGCGGCTGGCCCCGTCGCGCTTCTCGATCCGCTCCACCATCCAGGCCCTCATCCTGACCGCGGTCGGGCAGCAGGTCGGCGACGCCCAGGTCGCGCTGGGCCTGATCGAGCTTCCCGGCCCGGACGACACCCTGGCGGCCGACGTGGTGACGCTGGGCGGCAGCCTCGCGCCGCTGCCCGGCGGGCGCCACCTGATGGTGACTACGCGCGGCCTCCTGGAGCAGGCCACCGAGCAGTTCACCCGGCTGCCGCTACTCGACCGGCTCGCCGCCCGGCACCCGAGCGTGCACATCGGCTTCGGCATCGGCCGCACGGCGGCGGAGGCGGAGTCCCTGGCCAAGCGGGCCCTCGGCAGGGCCGCGGCGATCGGCGCCTCGGTGGGCGTGGTCGCGATGGCCGACGACGTCGACATCGTGATCGAGCCCGCCGACGGCGACGAGCCCCCGGCCGAACGCGGCGTCGAGAGCCTGCCGCTGCTGGCCCGCCGCGTCGGCCTCAACGCCCAGACGCTGGCCCGGCTTCGCGAGCTGGTCGCAGACCGGCCGGACGGCCTGACCGCGCACGACGTCGCCGAGCACCTGGACGTGCAGCAGCGTACGGCGCGGCGCGTGCTCAAGCGCCTGGAACGAGCCGGGATCGCCACGCCGATCGGCAGCCAGCAGCAGGGCCGCACGGGCCGCCCGCCGACCGTTTACCGCGTGAACCTCTAACACCGGCTCACCGGTTTCCTTTTACTCCGGCGCCCGGCCCTTAGTGCCCGCCCCCGCGCAGGCCGTCGCCCGGTGCGTCGCGAACAGCCGCTGCTGACGCGGGCGCGGACCGGGAGCCATGCCGGTCAACCGGCCCCGGTCGGTGGAGCAGGCATGCAACCGCCAGGTCGCCACAACTGCCGAGTCCAGGATGACCTCGAAGGCCGGCCCGGACAGTGAAGGAGCTCAACGCGGAGTGGTACGAGGGTTGCGATCGCTAGTTGTTTCAGTCATAGTTGAAATAACTAGCCGCCTCAATCCGGAGCAAGCTGTGGAACACGTGACTTTCAACAGCCTCGGCACCCGCTGTGCGGGCGATCTCTACCTGCCCGAGACGAGCGGCCCGGTCCCCGGGCTGGTGCTGGGGCACAGCGGGGTGATGGTCAAAGAGGCGCTGGCGTTCTTCGCGCCGTACTTCACCAAGGCCGGCTTCGCGGTGCTGGCCATCGACTACCGCACGGTCGGCTCCAGCGAAGGCGAGCCGCGCGGCCTGGACTACCCGGAGCGGCAGGTGGAGGACTTCCGCAGCGCGGTGTCCTACCTGCAGACCCGTCCCGAAGTGCAGCCGGAGCGAATCGGCGTGTGGGGGGTGAGCGTCGGCGGCTCGGTGGCCACCCAGGCAGCCGTGCTCGATCGGCGCATCAAGTGCGTCGTCGTGCAGAGCCCCAGCGTGTGGAACGGATGGCGGTACCTGGAACGCCTCCGGGGCCGTGCTGGTGTCCACGCGCTTCGCGACCAACTGCAGCAGGACTGGCAGCGGCGTTACGAAGGCGGGCAGAGCGCTCGCGTGCCGCACCTGACGCTGGAGGGCGACAGTGTGAAGGACACGCCGGACATGTCGACCCGCCTGTTCCCCGCCTACCGCAATGAGAAGACCCTCGACTCTGCCGAGCACCTGCTCACCTTCGCGCCGGAGAACCTCATCCACCGGCTCGCGCCGACACCCCTGCTGATGATCGCCAACGGCGGCTGGGACCCGTACCACATGCTCGAAGAGGCGCAAAGCGCCTTCGCCAGAGCGGGCGAGCCCAAGCGGCTCGCGGTGCTGCCCTACGACGTGCTCGGCCTCTACACCGGCCCGGGCCTGGAGGAGGCGATGGCGCTCGCGATCGACTGGTTCGACCTCTACCTGCGCAAGACCAGGCTCCCGGGCATCACCCCGACACCCACCTATGAGTCGGTGGCCGCCATGACAGAGTGACCGCCACACGATCAACAACGGAGGTTCGACGATGAGCGCTGAGGAACAGCAGGACCGGTTGCTCCGCTGGGTGGAGCGGGTGGCCGCCTTCTGCGTCGAGGAGTGGGGGCTGCCGCCCATCACCGGACGCATCCTCGGCTGGCTCATGATCTGCGATCCGGCGGAGCAGTCCGCCGGGCAGATCGCGGAGGTCATCCAGGCGAGCCGCGCCTCCCTCACCTCGAACATGCGGTTTCTCACGGCCATCGGCCTGGTCAAGAAGGTGAGAAGGCCGGGCGATCGCGTCTCCTACTACCGCATCGAAGACGACGCCTGGCAGAAGGTCATCCAGCGCAAGCTCGAAAGCCTGAGCGCGTTCGGTGAGATCGCCGACGAAGGGATCGACATCGCGGGCGGCGAGAGGCACCGCACCGAGCGCATCAAGGCCGCCCACGAATCCCTGACGTGGCTGCAGAACCTCGCGGCCCGTCATCCGCTACGCCGTTAAGGAAGCCCCATGCAACGCTGGCAACCCAAGCTCGGGCTGATCCAGGAAACACTGCTGCTTACCCTCCACGCCAGAGCCCTGGACGCCGGACTGCCCAGCCCGATCCTCGGCGACACGCTCTCCGCCGACCTGGCCGGCAAGATCGACTACGACTTCGACAAGCTGAAGGTCAAGCCCAGCCTCGTCCTCACCACCGCACTACGCGCCAAGAAGCTCGACGACGTCGTCCGCTCCTTCATCGAAGCCCACCCCGGATGCGTGGTGCTCGACCTGGGCTGCGGCCTGGACACCAGGATGCTGCGCTGTGATCCCCCGCCCGGCGTCGACTGGTACGACATCGACTTCCCCGAAGTGGTCCACCTCAGGGCCGACTGCCTGCCCGGCCGCTCCCACCTGGTCGGAGCCGACCTCACCACCTCCGACTGGCTCACCGCCATCCCCGGCGACCGGCCAGCGATGATCGTCGCCGAGGGGCTGCTCCCCTTCATGCCCGGCGACTCCTTCCAGGAGATGACCCGCGCGCTGGCCGGCCATTTCCCTTCGGGCGAGCTCGCGCTCAACGGCTACACCCGCTTCGCCGCCTGGGCCATGAAGTACCACCCGACCATCAAGGCCCTCGGCATCAAAGCCGCCCAGGGCTTCGACGACCCACACGAACCAGAGTCCTGGGACGCCGGCCTCGAACTGATCGAAGAGCAGATCCTCACCCGCGCACCCGAAGTAGCCCGATTCCCGCAACCCCTACGCGCGCTCACCCGTCTCACCGCCCGCAGCACGGCCCTGTCTCGGCAAGGAGCCCGCATTCTCCGCTACCGATTCTGAGCGGCGACGGTGGTGACAAGCGACGCGTTGAGACCGGCTGCGATGGCGTCCTCGCGGCGTAGGCCGCGAGGACGAGTACTGCCGCCCCGCGCACCACAAGGCCGACACTGCCGAGCTTGCACCCACCCAGACGCTGGGCGGTGAGGCGCCGTCGCCGCCACTGCCGAGGAGGCCGGCGCGGAACGGCTTCTGGAGGTCGCCGAAGCCGTCATCGCCTTGGTCACCCCCTCGGTGCCCTACCGGCCAAGCTCTTCGCCAGCGAGTTCTACGCAGCCTCGCCAGCGGTCAAGCCGTGGCCATCGCTGTCCAGCAAGGCGAGGTCGCACTCGAATTCGCCGGTCTGGCCGGCTCGTCTAGAGCCAGCCAGCGTCGCGGGAGATGCGGATGGCGTCGATGCGGTTGCGGGCTCCGACCTTGCCGATCGCGTTCGAGAGGTAGTTGCGCACGGTGGCCTGCGACAGCGAAAGCTCGCTGGCGATCTGGGTCACCGGCACGCCGGTCGCGGCGACGCGCAGAACCTCGGTCTCGCGGACGGTGAGGGGGCTGCTGCCGGTTTCGAGGGCGGCGGCGACGAGGTCGGGGTCAATGACCCGTTCGCCCCGGGCGATGCGGCGGATGCCGTCGGTGAGGGTCTGGGCGGGGGCGTCTTTGACGATGAAGCCCTGGACGTGGACCTTCAGCGCCCTCAGGAGGTTGCCGGGCTGGCTGAGCCCGGTGAGCACGAGGGTGCGGCAGCCGGGCAGCTTGTCATGGAGATGCTCAGCCGCCGTCAGCCCGTCCAGTCCGGGCATGTCGATGTCCAGCACCGCGACGTCGGGCCGCACGCGCAGTGCGGTGGCGACGACCGTGTCCCCGCGCTCCAGTTCGGCGACGACCTCCATATCGTCCTCCAGCGTCAGCAGCGCGACGAGCGCACTGCGGATCATGTGCATGTCCTCGGCGATCATGACGCGGATCACGTGGCCTCCTCGGGGACCTCGACGCGGAACCGGAACCGTCCGTCGCGGACCGTGGCCGACACTGTTCCCGAGACCGCCCGGGCCCGTTCGGCGACACCGCACAGGCCCGAGCCGTGCTCGGCGGTCCCGCGGACACCGTCGTTGATGATCTCCAGCCGTACCGTGCCCTGATGGCGCGACAAGCTGATGGCGCAGGAATGGGCCTGGCTGTGCCTCAGCAGGTTGGTGGTTCCTTCGCGGATCGCCCAGGCCAGTGCACTCTGGACGGGAACCGGAAGAGCCGGCAGTTCGGCCACGTCCAGGCGGGTGTGGACTCCCGCGGCTCCGAGCAGGGCGGCCGCCCCGTCGAGCTCAGTGCTCAACGACACGGCGTGCTCGTCACGGGCGATGGCGCGCGTGTCGCGCAGCGCCTCCCGGGCCACCTCGGTCAGGCTTTCGATCTCGGCGCCGGCCGCGGCGGGGTCCTTGGCGAGCAGCCGCAGCGCCAGGTCGCCCTTCAGGGAGATCGCCGACAGGCTCTGGCCGAGCAGGTCGTGCAGGTCGCGCGAGAGCCGCACGCGTTCCTCCCCGACGGCGCTGGCGGCCAGCTCAGTCCTGGTGGCGTACAGCTCGTTCACCAGCTGCACCAGCCGCGTCCCGCCGATCAGCGCACCCGCGTACAGGGCGGGCATGACGACGCTGTAGACGCCGATGACGACGGCCAGCGTGGTCGTGGACCCGGGCAGGGACATCGCGCCCAGCACGCCGACCAGCTCGGTGATGAGCAGCTGCACGCCTGCCACTGCCCATTTGGCCCGGCTGCGCAGCAACATCGCCGAGGCGATGACGAACATGCCCAGCGCCTCCCAGTCCTGCCCGAACCACAGCAGCGGGACGTTGGCCAGAAGGGCAAGCGCGGTGAGGGTCCAGGGCCATCCCCTCGGCAGCTCTCCGCGAGCGGCGTGCAGGCTGTGCCGCAGCTGCAGGGCTCCGATGGTGGACGCCAGCGGGACGGCGAGGAGCGGGCTGTGCCGTGTGCCCTCGCTCAGGCCGACCGTCGTGTAGAACGGCGCCTGGGCGGTCCACAGCACGATGAGCGCGACCAGGGGCCAGTGGGGGCGCCTCATCACCCAAGCCGGCGGGATCATTCCGCTCACGCGGCCACCTCGATCGTCTCGGCCGAGTCGTCGGTGCGCAGCTCCAACTGGACCCGGCCGCCGCGGGAGGAGACCGTGATCACGCACGCGCGGGCCGTGCGGTCGCGCAGCAGGCGGGTGACCGTGGAGCGCAGGGCCGCTCGCGGCCGATCGCCGATCGTCGCCTGGATCGGGCCCTGCGGCAGGTCCAGGCGAGTCGTGATGCCCGCGACCGACAGCAGCGCGGCGGCGGTCTCCAGTTCGGCGCGTAGCGAGGGCCGCCGATATCCCCGCACGCGCTGTCTGGCCTCGGCGAGGGTGGCCCTGGCGTCCTCGGAGAGCCGGGTCATCTCTGCCTCGAGACGGTCTTGATCACTCTGCGCGAGCAGTTCGCGGCTCCGTTCTCCCCGGGCGGCGATCGCCGCCAGCGCGGCACCGAGCGTGGAGCGCAGGTCGTCGTCGATCCGGCGGCGTTCCTGCGCGACCGCCTGCTGGGCCAGCGCCTCACGGGCCGACTGCAGGCGGATGAGCGCCGCGGCCAGCCAGACCAGCAGGAGCAATGCCGTACTGCCGCACATCAGGGTGAACCACACCCATGGCGCCTCCGTCAACGCCAGCCCCATCGCGTAGCCCACAGGGGCTGACGCCAGGACCAGCGCGACACTCACCGCGTAAGACCAGCGGCTGGGCAGTACCAGGACCGCCGATACGATCAACGCCACATAGGCCCGCACCCACGTGGCCCCGGCCAGCGGTGTCGCCCCGAGAATCACGACCGCCATGGCCGCCAGCGTCCAGAGCCCGGCCGGCGGTCGGGCGCCACGGGCCGCGTGCCAAAGATGACGCAGGTGAAGCGGTAGATAGGCCGCGGTCGCGGCCAGGCTCCAGAGCGCTGCGCGGGTGCCGCCCGGATAGCCGAAGGCGAGAGCCACCTGCAACGTGGGGAACAAAGCGCTGCAGGCGACCGCGCCGCCCGGCGCCAGTCGGACGACGCGGTCGAGATGCCAGCGCTGCTCGTACCCGTCCACCACCTGGCCTCCCGTCGCGGACGACCAGGGTAGGGGCTGTGGCAGAACGGCGACGTCCACTGATGACCAGAGCCGGGCGGATATGAGCGGAAAGCTCATCAGGCGACGGACGCCTCGTATCGCAGCACGACACTGTCGGAGCCGTCGAGCCTGTGGACTCCCGCGAGGTTCAACCGGCCCGACGCGCCGGTGAACAGGGGCGTGCCCGCGCCCAGCGCCGCGGGGCCGACGACCAGGTGCAGTTCGTCTACCAAGCCAGCCTGAAGGAGCGCGTTCCAGGTGATCCGGCTGCCGAAGGTCACCAGGTCGCCTTCGGTCTGCTGCTTGAGCTCCTTGACCCGGGACTCCGCCTCTGCACGCCCGATCACCGTGGTCTGCTCCGACCAGGGTGCGATGTCGTCACTCGTCAGAGAATCGGAGATCACGTTCACCTTGATGCGCCCGTAGATTCCGCCGAACTCCTGGTTCACCGCCGAGGCCTCGGGGTTGTCCGCCTGGGCGGGCCAGAACCCCATGAACATCCGGTACGAGTCGGCGCCGAGCAGCAGGGCCTCGGCCGCCCGCAGACGTTCCAGGTTGTAGGCGTCGAACGCGGCGTCCATCTCCAGTACGAGCGGGTTGCCGTCGTTGTCGGCGTAAAAGCCGTCGAGAGACATGATGTTGCAGACCACCAGCCTGGCCATGGGGTGCTCCTTGCAATGAGGTTTCGTGGTCCCCGTACCTTCGCCGCAATCACGGCTGGTCAGTAGATGCAAATGTCACCAGGAGCACCGTGAATCTCGCTGACCAAGCTCGCCGGGGGCCTGCGGTCTCCCAGGCCCGCACCGTCTCTGACGTCTCCAGCGAAGATGAGCGGTCAGTCTCCAACTCGCCGTGGCACGTGCGCCAACTCGTCCCAGCCTGGCTCCTCACCCGCAGCAAGGGCGCGGTGGCTGGTGTCGGGTCGGGGTGCCGCGACCATCTGGCCGGAATGGAACGCTTAGCCGCCTGCCGCAGGTCAGGGATGTGCTGCAGCCGATCAGGTTCTCCGCGAGATGACCATGATGTATTCGCAGGGGGCGTTCGTTCGGTTGGCGAAGCCGTGCTCTGCGTCGGCTTGGACGAACAGGGAGTCGCCTGTGTTCAGGGTCTCGGTGATCCCTCCGATCGCGACGGTCAGTGTGCCTTCGAGCACCACGAGCTGTTTCTCCGTACCGGGCGGATACGCGGGCAGCAGCCCGGTCGAGACCTGCGCCGGAAGATAGTGGACGATCACCTCGGCTCCTCCCGCGCCCGGGGCCGCCGACACTATGTGCCGCTCGAAGCCGGTCTCCGGGTCACGGAAAACGGGACGGTCCTTCTTGCGCAAGGCGATGGCCACACCTGACACCGCAGCGGTCGGTGCACCGATCAGGTCCGACAGCGACGCGTCGAGCGCGTGGGCGATCCTGGACGCCACGCCGATCGTCGGGCTCTTCTCACCGCGCTCGACCTTGGACAGCATCGCCCGGCTGACCGACGACTGCGCGGACAACTGCTCCAGCGTCAGGCCCGCCTCCTCGCGACGGCGCCGCACGTTACCGCCGAACGCGCCGGCCAGGTCATCACCGTGCTGTGGTTCGGCCGCGTCTCTGTCCTGCTCGACCACTGTGCTCCTCAATCGACGAGTACCTCGCCGCCGCAGTGTATGGTTTCTTCCAAAGAAGACATGAGTCTTCTATCGGAGACGCGCGTCGTGCGCCCTACATGACAGAGGTTCCATGCGTTTGATCTCGAGTGGCCGGCACCACGCCACCTTCGCATTCGGCGACCTGCAGGTGGTCTCGTTGCGAGACGGATACATCGACATGCCACCGACACGGCTCCGCGACGAGGAGGGGCGCCCGCTCGACGAGTTGCCGGCCGCCGTCCCCCTGGCCGACGACAACCTGCGGCTGTCGGTCAACGCCTTCTTCGTCACCGACGGCACGCGATCGGTTCTCATCGACACCGGTGCGTCCGACGTCTGGCACGACCCCACCATGGGATTGATCTACGACGCGCTCGACGAAGCAGGAATCGATCGTGCGCAGATCACCGACGTGGCCATCACCCACAAGCACGAAGACCATGTGAGCGGCCTGATCACACCGAACGGTTCGGAGGCGTTCACCGCACTCGAGCGTGTATGGATCGGCGCGGGCGACGCCTCGGTGTTCACGGGGCGGCTCGAGCCGCTCCGTGACAGGGTCGTGCCGGTGTCGGAGAAGGTCGCGATCAACGAATGGGCCACTGCGGTCCCGACACCGGGCCACACACCCGGTCACACCGTCTACGACATCAGGAGCAGCACCGGCCACCTCCTCGTCTGGGGCGACACCGTTCACGTTCCCACGCTTCAATTCGAGCAGCCGAACGTCTCCTGGGAGCTCGACGGCGACCAGTCCCAGGCCCGCGCCGCGCGAGGGGCGCTCCTCGATCAACTGACCCGACCACACCACTTCGTGGCCGGCGCCCACCTCGACTCCCCCGGCATCGCCCGCGTAACCCCCTCCGGCGACGGTTATGCGCTGGAATACCTCGCACCACCGATCGGCTGATCGAGCCTGTCGGCTCCCGGCCGCACTCGCGATGGCGGGGTCCGATTCATGTCCGAGCAGACCAGGCCGGGAGCCGACGCCGTGGTCGCCGACCTCAAACGCCGACCGCCCCGCAAGGTCAGGCTGGGCGGGCCGAAGTTGCTGCTCGGCGCGCGCCATTGATGGTCTTCCAGGAAATCGCGGCAGCTGATCCGGTGATGTGGGGCGCGGTCGCAGGTGGTGACGGTGCCGCCGGGCTGGACGGTGGAGGTTGCCGCCTCGCGGGTCATGGCCAGGCACGGCTCGTTGGTCATGGGACAGGCGGGGTGGCCCGCAGCAGCACGTCCCGCCATGCGCGGATGAGCGCGAAGCCGAAGTCGGTGAACGCCGTGCCGTATCAGCGGGCCTTCCCGGGCGATCAGACGGTGCGACGTAGCAGCGCTGAACGCCTCCAGACGATCCAGGTGACCTGTCAATCGCGCCGGGCCAAAGCAGGACGTGGGGCCACCCCGGGCGCCCGACCTGTTGGGCATGCCGCCAAACAGACGACAACTCAACCCGGCTGGTGGACCTGAGGGAACATGCAGCGACCACGCAACCCACCTTCAACCACACAGAGTGTCCCGGGGGGGTCAGAAGCCGCCCCAGCGAACATACCCAGAAAGTGAGTCGTCCGCCCGAAGCACCGAGGCCGCTGAGCCTTGCGAGGTCAGCACAAGCTTCCAGTCGCCATCCCACCTCACGGTCGTAGTCATGGCTGTATGTCCGCCGCGCGCCGGGTCGCGCGACACCGTTCCGATCACTGCATTCTGCGTGGTGTACGAGACGATCCGGAAGCCCGCAATCTGCGCCGCCTCCGCAGCCGGCACGACCTGGTGAGACCCCCGCGTCTGCGCATAGGTCGCCTTGCCCGCGTCCGAAGCAACCTGCTGTCGCAGGACCTTCTGCCAACCAGCCGCCCGCTCGAGCCGCACCCTGATTTGGACCGCGGCCATCAGTGCCCCACTGGGCGTGTGCGTGTAGCAACGCGCGACTTCTCCTTGGACGGTCATTGGCCCGGCTGACGGAGAGAACGGCACTGCAACGCCCTTGAAACGCTTCCAGAAAACCCCCGCGGGCGCCTTCCGGAGGACGCTCCGTTCGATGTCATTTTCGTTGAGAGAACATGCGCGGATATTTGCACCACTCGTGGGCGGACGTATGGGGCTCGTCGTCACAGCCGCCGTCTCCTCATGCCCCTTCTCACCACAACCGGCAGCGGCCAAGACGCCAAGGCCGACGACGGTCGCCAGGCAAGTCTTCCTGAACATGTGAGCGTCCATTTCGCAACGTGGACCGGAATGGTCGAATCGACATGCTAGAGCACTTGACCGGGCGCCGAGGGCGGCGGTGGCGAGGCGGGAGGGCCTCGTTGCAGTGTCTGGTTAGGCCAGGCCGCCGACCGGGATCCGATATCGACACGTAAGGCGCTGGTCTTTGCCCGGTGAGGCGACACCCACGTGCGCGTTCCTACTGCTCCTGCCTTTACTGGCGGGGTAGGTACTCGTTAGGCATGACGAAACGACTGGGAGATGTTGAGGCCGGCAGAACCCCCCACCGGGCCGCGCCCTCGCTGATCAGGCAGGCGCGAGTAGGGTTCGGACAGCTCGCGGCGGCGCTGTTCCAGGCGGCGCTCGCGAATCCACGCGGCGACCGTGCGGCCTCGCTCCCGGAACAGTTCCCCTGGCGTCCTCGCAGAGAGGCCACACCCTCAGCCATTTGCTTCTTGGGGGCGGCGTCGCGTGGGCGGCCGGTGGCCGCAGGTGGCATTGACCTGAGTCCCGGGAGCGCGGAGCAGGGCGGGTGATATCAGGGCAAAGGTACGGTTGCGCCGTGACATCGGTGACTCTCGTGCCCCAGACGCGGACCATGAGCGGCGAGGAGCTCTCGGCTGGCGATGCCTGGACCACCCTGCGCGAGTACGGCGTGTGGCGCCTGGCCCGGGACTCCTGGATCCGGTTCAGGTACGGGGATGGCATGAGCCATTCCAGGGCGCTGGCCTTCCAGATGTGCCTGTCGATCGTTCCCGGTGCCATCGCCCTGGTCGGGCTGAGCTCGGTCGCCCACCAGGAGCAGCTGGGCCAGGTGATCGAGCTGACGCTGAGCCGACTGGCCCCCGGCGGGGACACCGATGCCGTCCGGGAGGTGCTCGGCGAGCAGCGGCGGAGCCGCGACGCGCTGGCCCTGTGGCTGGGGCTCGCCACCGCGCTGGCGTCCCTGACCAGCACGATGGCTCAGATCGAGCGCGGCGCGAACCGGATCTACGGCATGAAACGCGACCGTCCGTTCCACCGCAAGTACGGCAGAGCGGCGATGCTGGCCGTCACGGCGGGCGCGTTCATGGTCTCCGGCTTCACGGTCATGGCCGGCGGCGACGCCATCGGAGGCGCTCTCGCCAAGGTCTATGGCTGGGGTGACGGTCTGCGCACCTCATTCGACCTGGGGCGCTGGCCGCTGGGCTTCCTGCTCGCGCTGGCCTCCACCTCGGTGCTGTTCCGCGCCTCTCCCCGCCGCAGGCAACCCGGCCACACGTGGCTGGCCTTCGGCGCGCTTGTCACCTTGGCGCTCTGGACCCTGTTCACGTTCTGCTTGGCGTTCTACACCGGCCAGCACACCACGTTCGGCAGCACCTATGGTCCGCTCACCGCGGTGATGGCGCTGCTGCTGTGGTCGTTCCTCAGTTCGATCGCGCTGTTCTTCGGCCTGGCGTCCGCCGCCCAACTGGAGGCCTATCGCGGGCGCTGCCCCGTCCCCGCCACACCGGACCCTGGCCCGACCGCCGAAGAGGAACGCGAGCCACTGGTGGGCGCCGTCGGCTCGGCACTCATCACCTCGATCCGCGGCCTCATCGACCTGCTCAGGCGACTCCGGCTCCGCAAAGACCAGAACCCCTGAGGGTCCTGGGCCGGTTTGCTCCCCGCACCACATTAGTTGCGAAGTAATGGCGCGGCGTGGAGCCGCGAGCCGTGCTCGTTGCGGGGTGGAGTGCCGAGCCGTGGAGAAAGTGGTGATGCCGTTCGTCGATACGCCGCTGACCGTTCCGATGGGGCGCGCGGAGCCAGGGCGCTTGGGGGGCGGCGGGTCGCCGGTGTGGGCGGCCAGCGTGCGGCGGTCAATGTGCCCTCTCGACCATGGGAGCGCAGTACGCCATCACCACGCCAGGTCGTGGTGCGTCGGATCCTGCGGCACGTAGAGAGCGGTCGCGCTGTGTACGTCGCCGCCGCCGAACATGGTGTTCTCGAACGTCATTGTGCGCCTTCCGCGGAAAGAGGAAGAGGGATCCAGTCTCAGAGTCGGGCGCTCCTGCGGCGGGCCACGCCGGAGGAGGCCAGGCGGGTCATCGGGGACGCGCCGAGGTGAGGTTCTGTCTCCGGGCTCTCCCCAGGCGATCGGGTGGTTCGGGCGCAGGCCTTTCAGCTACGGCGGCGCGCTCGGGGCGGTGGCCGTCGCCGGCCTGACGACGGCCAACGCGCTGGCCCGGCGTCCACCGCGCACCGGCGCGGAGCTGAGCAGCCGGGTTCGGCTGCCGCCGCCGTTCCAGGTGCCGCTGCCGCTGCCGCCAGTGCTGAAGCCGGTCGCCACGACCGGCGGCATCGATCGGTACGAGATCACCCAGCGCGAGGTGACCGCGGAGGTCCTGCCCGGCGTGCGGACGCCGCTGTGGACCTACGAGGGCACCTTCCCCGGACCGACGATCGAGTCGCGCCGCGGACGGCCGGTCAGCGTGCGGCACCGCAACGAGCTGCCGGTGCCGACCGTCGTGCACCTGCACGGCGGCAGGACCCCGGCCGCCTCCGACGGATATCCGACCGACCTCGTCCTGCCGGACGGATGGCCGGACGCGGTCCAGGGCGGGCATGGGATGCACGGCATGCCGGGCGGCGTGGGCGGCGCGCGGAGCATGCACGACCCGCGCGCGGTGCCGTCCCGGCTCACGCGGGACTACGCCTTTCCGCTGGACCAGCGGCCGACGCTTCTCTGGTACCACGACCACCGGATGGACTTCACCGCCCCCGCGATCTGGCGGGGCCTCGCCGGGCTGCACATCGTGCGCGACGACGCCGAGGAGGCGCTCGGCCTTCCGTCCGGCCCGCGCGAGCTGCCGCTCATGATCGGGGACCGGGCGTTCCACGCCGACGGCACGCTCGCCTACCCGTCCCTCGACCCGGCGCTGCGCACGGAGCCGGGGGTGGAGGAGCCCTACCTCGCGGGCGTCCTCGGGGACGTGATCCTGGTGAACGGCGCGCCGTGGCCCGTGCACGAAGTCGATGCCGCCCGGTACCGGCTGCGCGTCCTGAACGCTTCGAACGCCCGGCACTACGAGCTGGAAGCGGTTGCCGAGGACGGCCGCCGGTTGGACCTGATCCAGGTCGGCGCCGACCAGGGGCTGCTCGCCGGACCGATCCGCCACCGGTCGCTGCCGATCGCACCGGCCGAACGCTACGACGTGGTCGTCGACTTCTCCGGCATCCCAGTCGGCGGGCTGGTCAAGGTCGTCAACCGGCTGGGTTCCGGGCGGACCCGGGACGTGATGGCCTTCCGCGTCGCGCGCAAGGCCCGGGACGACAGCCGCGTCCCCCGCGTCCTGTCGACCGACCTGCCCACCTGGAGCCGGTCGGACGCCGTGCGGGTGCGTGACTTCGCCTTCCGCGCGGGTCGCATGAACGGCGGCCACGGATGGGTGATCGGCGGGAGGCCGTTCGACCCCGCCCGCACCGACGTCACCGTCCGGCTCGGCGACGTGGAGGTCTGGCGGCTGGCCGCCGACATCCACCACCCCGTCCATCTGCACCTGGTCGGATTCAAGGTGCTTTCGCGCAGCGGGAGGGCGCCGCTGCCCCGTGACGCCGGGCTCAAGGACACTGTCTCCCTGCGGCCAGGCGAGTCAGTGGAAATCCTCACCCGCTTCGACGGCTATCGCGGCCGCTACCTCTTCCACTGCCACAACGCCGAACACGAGGACATGGGGATGATGGCCAACTTCGAAGTGCTCTGACCCCGCCCTCCACCTACAAGGAGCGTCATGCCCGAACACGCCGGAATCGTCATTACCGGCGCGAGCCTCGCCGGAGCCAAGGCCGCGCAAGCCCTGCGGCGGGATCACGGCTACGACGGCCCGATCACTCTCGTCGGCGACGAAGTTCATCGGCCCTACGAGCGCCCTGGCCTGTCCAACCACAGCAGATCCGGCTGATCGCTCCGTCTGGTCACTGTCGGGAAGCGTTCCGGTGCTCAAGAATCCAGGCGGCGATCTGTACGCGAGAGTTGAAACCCAGTTTGACGAGTATGTTCTCGACGTGGCCCTCCGCGGTGCGTTGAGCGACGACGAGCCTTGCGGCGATCTCTTTATTGCTCATGCCCTCCGCGACGAGCTGGGCGACTTCCAGCTCACGTCTTGTCAGTACGGAAGGAGTGCTGGGATCCGGCGGCTCGGCTTGCGTCTGCACGGGGCTATCTGGGTCCAGCGCATAAGCAATCGCCTCGTCGAAGTCAAGACCTGCCCCAAATCGAAAGGCCGTGGCGTACTTCTCATGCCGTAGAGCAGAACGCAATTGCCTTTCGCAAGTTTCGTGGGCAAGGGCATACGGCCGGAATTTCTCCAGAGACAGACCCAAGGACCGCCGGAGGGCGTCGGCAACGCCGAGCAGGCAAGCGGAGCGTTCGTACTGCTTCTGGGCGGAGGCAGCCCAAGCCAGCGCCTCAAAACTCCAGACGGGACTGTACCGATAGCCTATTACATAGTCTATGTGGAGACTGTCCTTGAACAATGCGCCGGCCTGTTCGATGTCACCGGCTCGCCAACAGTCGATACCGACGACCCATCGCCCCATGGATATCTCGCCTGGGGCATCCGCGGATTCGGCCATCTTCAGGCACTCGGCGGCGAGATCAGCCGAGCCGTCACACCCGAGAAATGCTGCGGAAGTAGCCAGGTAGAAAGACGCGAAGAAGGCTTCGTTCACACTTCCGTTATCGGCAAGCTTTTTCTGGTTCTCGCGATACCAGTCGCGCGCTTCAGTCAACTCGCCTATTGCACGTGGGAGATCCCCGGTCAAGAAGGAGGCCCGCCCCAAGAGCAGCTTGAGAAGGGCCTGCGACCGACCATCGTCAGAATGTGCGATTTGCTCTCGACATTCATTCATCATGGGGAGGGCGACATCGATCTCCCCTTGCATCAGCGCGAAGGTCGCATCCACGGCCAACGCTTCGAATCTCGCCGGACTCGACCGTTTATTTTTCCGGAGCGCCTGGTCGAGCCAGTGACGGGCCTCGCTGTGAGCTCCATTGAAGACCCAGTATCCGTAGAGCTTGGTGGCGATGTCCAGGCTCGCCTCAGTCCGGTCGGTATCAGCCAAGGAAAAAGCCAGTGCGGCACGCAGGTTCGGCAGTTCCTGGCGCATCATGGCAAACCAATCACCCTGCCGCTGACTGAACCAATTAAGATTTGCCCGTTCGGCGAGTTGCCGGTAGTAGTCGCGGTGGCGGCGGCGATACAACGTTTGCGCACCGCTTTCATCCAGGCGCTCTTGGCCATAATGGTTAAGAGTTTCAAGCAGTCGATACCGTGCTATTTTGTCATCGTCTTCGCGAATAAGAATCGATTTCTCAAGGAGGCTCGTCACAAGACCGAGGACATCTTCGTGCGCGATACCGTCTCCTGAGCAGACCTGTTCGGCGGCATCGAGGTCGAATCCGGCGGGAAACACGGACAACCGCGCCCACAGCGTCTGCTCCGCCGAGGAGCACAGGTCGTAGCTCCAGTCGACCGTGGCTTTCAGCGTCTGGTGGCGAGGCAGGGCGGACCGGTATCCCTGGGTCAGGAATCGGAAACGATTGTCAAGCCGGTCGACAATCTGTTCGAGTGACAGGGCCCGGAGTCGAACTGCCGCCAATTCCAGCGCGAGCGGGATGCCCTCGAGCTGGCGACACAGCCTCGCCAGCATGGAGCTGTTCTCGGAGCTGATCACAAACTCCGGCCGAACCGCCCTCGCGCGTTCCATGAACAGCATCACTGACTCGTACTGGGCCACCGTACGCGGAGTCACCTGTTCGACCCGGTCCGGTACCGACAACGGAGCCAGCGCCATCACCACCTCCTCCCTGGCCCTCAGGGGCTCCCGGCTGGTCGCCAGGATCCGCAATCCCCCGGCCCCACCGAGGAGCTTCTCGACCAGGGGCGCACACGCTTCGAGCAGATGTTCGCAGTTGTCCAGCACCAGAAGCAGGCGCTTACCCTGCAGGAAATCCACCAGGGTCTCGGCCGAAGACCGGACTGACCGATCTCGCAGCCCCAGAGCGGCTGCAACGTTGCGCGCCAGCAAGTCACCGTCTTGTAGCGCCGCCAGTTCTACTAGCCAGACACCGTCCGGGAACGCCCGCCGGACCTCGGCTGCCACCCGTATCGCCAGCCGTGTCTTACCGACCCCGCCGACACCGGTCAACATCAACAACCGCGTGTCGGAAAGCAGCCTCTTCGCCTCGACCACCTCCCGCCTGCGGCCGACGATGCCCATCGCGTCGGGCGGGAGGCTACCGACCACCTGCGGCGATGCGTCTTGAGCCATACTTCATGCTAATAGGGAACCCCGAGACGAAAAGCCTCTCACCAGGAGCTTTACGAATTTGCATGGTTACTCAAGTGTGTATCGGGGCCTTGGCGACTGGTGTGACGCATGAGCCACGTGTGTCAGCGATGACGCGCCGTACCGCTGCCGCCTCCCTATCGATGACGCCCGGCCCACCCCTCCTCCCTAGATATCGACTACGGATGAGGCTTTGATGACGGTTGCCGACCGAGTTCGGGGTCGGTGCCGCGACCACGCATCGCCACGCGACCGAGGCGAGACTTGCTGAACCAGTGCTCAGGTTGTCGGATGAGTGAGCGGCCCAACCATGCCGTAGGCGAGGAGCTCAGGTGTCGAGCCTGGCGGCGCCATCACCATCAGCTCCCAGGTCAAGAGCTCTCCCATGACCGCCTGGGCAACCATCCTCCTGAGAAGGCACTTGCGCGCCGCATCCCCGGCTGCTGGAGGACAGAAAGTCGGTCACGTTCCGCTCCAGAGCCATCACGTAACGCATCGCTGCCCGCAAAGTGACGGAAGGATCAAGATCCTCGGGATACATCAGCGCCTCTTCCAGGTGAAGTCGAAGCGCGGTCAGCGGTGTGCGCAGGTCGTGGCTCAGGTCGCGCGGAGTTCGCCGGGCGAGGTCGTCTGCACCCAGGCAATCGAGAGGGGCCTTGGTCGTCGCAACGTCACGGATCTCGACCACCTGGCTTCCGGATGCATGGGGCGCGCTTTGCGTCTGCTGCTGGCTCATGGTTCGGCCTTCCGTCAAGCTCATCTGCTTACCGGTCCAGCGTGCCTTGAGGGCAGAGGTCGCGGCGGGGGGTGAAGTACGGGTATCACTACCTAGATCTAGTGCAAGATCGGGTGTCCGACCGGGACGGGGATCGCCTCCCGGCCCGCGGGCGCGGGCAAGCGAGCCCATCCAGCCTGATCCCGCCTTCGCATGACAGCCGCCGCCCTCTGCTACCAGATCTTTGCGCTCACGGCCGGCCGACCGGTTCCTCGACTCGGTTCCCGCTGGCCTGTATGGGCGGCCGGATCGGTCGTATAGTCCAGTATTCGCTCCTTCAGCCAGACCAGTTGTGAGGAGAGTGCGGGCATGGCGATCCGCCGGTCCAAGTTCACGGCCGATCTTGCCCTGGTCGACATCGACCAGAGGCCTGAGCGGACGCTGACCTCGCGGCTCGAGGGGTCGCTACGCGACGCGATTCGAAGCCGACGCCTGCGTGAAGGCGTCGCGCTGCCGTCATCCCGACACCTGGCGTCGGAGCTCGGATGCTCGCGGTGGGTGGTGGTACAGGCCTATGAACAGCTGATCGCCGAGGGATATCTGCAGGCGACGCAGGGCGGTGCGACGCGGGTGTGCGGACTGTCGTGGCGGGCTGCGCCGCAGGACCCAGTGATCGAGCAGCCGGTCACGCGCTACCGGATCGACCTCACCGCCGGGCAGCCGGACATCTCCGCCTTCCCCGCGAGTGCATGGGCACGAGCGACACAGACCGTCCTCGCCAGCACGGAGTGGGACAACCTCCACTACATCGACCCGTCAGGCATCGAGGCCTTCAAGATCAGCGTCTGCGAGCTTCTCGGCCGCACTCGGGGGGTGGTGGCCGAACCCGACCACGTCCATGCGACCGCAGGGGCCACCCACGCGATCGGGTTGGTCTGCCGGGCGGCCGCACGCGCCGGCCATACGAAGCTCGCTGTCGAGGATCCCGGCTGGCCGCCCATGCGCGACTTCGCATCGGCCGCAGGGCTCGAGTTGGTGCCGATCCCGGTCGACGAGGACGGGATCAAGGTCGAGGTGCTCGAACGACACCCCGACGTGCGCATGGTCTTGGTCACCCCCGCGCACCAGTTCCCGACCGGGGTGGTGCTGTCAGCAGAGCGACGGCAGGCGTTGGTGCACTGGGCCGAAGCCGTCGGCGGGCTGGTGCTCGAAGATGCCTACGACGCCGAGTTCCGCTACGACAAGCGGCCGGTAGGCTGCCTGCAGGGCATGGCGCCCGCCCGGGTCGCCTTCGTGGGCTCGTCGACGAAACTTCTCGCGCCGGGGGTTCGGCTGGGCTGGCTCGTCCTGCCGGGGCGCTGGAACCGGCTCGTCGTCGAGGCACGGGAGGGGATCGACCTCGGCGTCTCCGCGCTGGTCCAACTCATCTTCGCCGAGCTCGTCGACAACGGCCAATTGGAGCGGCACCTCAACCGGTCACGACGCCTCTACCGCGCCAGGCGGGCACGGATGCTCGAGGCACTCGACAGGTACCTGCCGGCACTGGAGACTGCTGGAATCGCCGCCGGGCTGCACCTCCTGGTGCGATTGCCTGAAGGAATCGACGAGAACCGCCTGGTGAGTGAAGCGGGTCGACGGGGCGTGAAGGTTTACGGACTGGGGCGCTACGACCACGGCACGAGCGAGCGGCGCGGCCTGGTTCTCGGTTACGCCCGCGCGACCGCGACGTCGATCGAGGACGGTGTGCGAATTCTTGCCGAGTGCTGCGCCGGCCTCGAATGACTGGTCGGACCCGATCCGCGGGCTGTCACTCGGCCCGGAAGACGACGTACACCTTGCGCAACCTCTCGTGCACCTCCCAGATGCCGGTCCAGCCGACCGGGAACAACGCCGTGTGCCCGGCCGTGATCTCCACGGGTTCGCCGTCGTCCTGCCGCACCGTCATCCGTCCGGAGAGGACGTGGATGAACTCCCCCCGCTCGTGGAAATCCCATCGCGACGTGCCGCGTTCGCACTCCCAGACACCCGCCAGGATCCCCTGCCGCTCGGCGGAGAACATGATCTGGCTGCGGGTCGTGATGGGCCCCGCGAGCGGCTGGGCGATCGGTGGTGCAAGCGGGGACTCCCGCAGATCCTCTGCGTTGAGGCTCGACGCCTCGAAGCTGATGGTCACGTGCGTCCTTCCGGTCGGGTCGGTGTCATGCGCCCTGGAGCAGATCCCAGATCTGCTGGTCTCGCTCCACAGTCCACACGGTGGGGCGCTCGACCCCGTCGAGCTCCTCCCATAGGCGCGCGACGTTGAACGGCATGCAGTGCTCGAAGATGGGCCAGCGCCCGTAGTCCTCGACCAAGGCGCCGTGGGCGGCAGCGAAGGCGTCTCGCAGCGAACCCGCTGCCCGGTGCACGCCGCCCACCTCACGCAGCATCACCTGGAGGAAGTGGCGGGTCTGCTCGACCGCTTCGTCGACGGCGTCCCGTCCGCGGCTGACGGCGCCCCGGCCGCCGACGAGCACCGCGGCCTCCAGCGAGGCCACCTCGTCCAACGTGCTCACCCAGTTGCGGTGGAAGGCGTCGCCGGTGTACAGGGCGGCGCGTGACTCGACGAGGTCGCCCGAGAAGAGCACCCGCTGCCCGGGCAGCCATGCCACGATGTCGCCCTCGGTGTGACCCCGGCCCAGGTGGCAGAGGACCAGGTCGCCGCGCTCTCCGCCCAGCGGGATGGTGAGTCGCTCGGAGAAGGTCAGGTCGGGCCAGGTGAGTCCGGGTACGGTCTCGGGGTCCTTGGCCAGCCGCGGCATCCGGGTGAACTCGCTGGCCCAGTCCTCGCGACCGCGTTCCGCGACGAGGTGGCGGGTCCGGTCGTGCGCGACGATGACGTCGGCCTCGAACGCGGCGGCACCGAGGGTGCGGACGGCGTGGTAGTGCGAGAGGACCAGGTAGCGCACCGGCTTGTCGGTGTGGTGCCGCAGCCGCTCGAGCCAGTCGGCGGCGGCGCTGGGCGTGGCTCGGGCGTCGAAGCACACCAGGAAGTCCTCTCCCTCGATGGCGCCGACGTTCGGGTCGCCCTCGGCAGTGAGGGCGTAGACGCCGTCGGCCACGACTTCGAGCGTCTCGGTCTTCGCGGTCGTGTCCGCGCTGGAGGCGAAAGGCTTCTGGGGCATGTCAGGCTTCCTTTCCGTAGAGGCTGCAGGCCGTGTCGGCGAGTTCGGCGACGACGTCGCCGTCGGCTCCAGAGGGCCCACGGTCCAGACGTCGCGAAACGAAGCCGTCGGGACGGACCAGGAGGGCGGCTCCGCCCTGGCAGGCACCGAGGACGCGTTCGCGGGCCACTCGCCCGCGCACGGGCAACCTGGTCGGCCCCAGCCCGCCGCCGAGGTGGTGCACAGTCACCTCCACGTCGTCGTGGTCGCCGGCCGGCTGCGGGACGTCGACGACCATCGGGTGCAGCCCGTACGCCGCCCGCAGCCGTAGCGGGTGGCCTTCGCGCGCGAGGCTGGCGGGCAGGTCCGGCATCAGCTCTCCGGACCTGACGGCTGCCCGGGACTCGATCGGGTCCGGGACAGTGAGCGAGGACATCGCGACCGGTTCGGGCCGGTAGAAGTGACCCGCGTCGACCCAGCGTCGGGCCGCCGGCACCCGCGTGGCGAGTGCGAGCGTGAGGTCGCGCCGCCAGCGTCCGCGCCTGGTCGTGGGTGCCATGAACGCGGCCGTGTCGGAGGTGACGGAGAAGTGGTGCCGGGCGACGGCGTGCCGCTCTTCGCCATAGGTCGCCAGCAGGGCCGGCGCGGCCTGCCCGGTGACGACCATGCCGAGTTTCCAGGCGAGGTTGTCGGCGTCGGCCAGACCGGAGTTGAGGCCACGTGCGCCATACGGGGCGTAGAGGTGCGCCGCATCACCTACGAGGAAGCAGCGCCCGACCGAGAACCGTGACGCCATGAGCTGTTTGAAGACGTAGGACGTGGACCAGGTCACCTCGTAGTCGTGGTCCCCGATGACGGCTCGGATTCGGCGGTCGAGCGTCCCGTCTCTGGCCTCGGACTCCAGGTCGGGCGGGTGCCCGACCTGGAAGTCGAGGTGCCACAGCGAGAACGGCTGGGGGTGGATCAGTGCCGTGCGGCCGGCCCCGGCCGGGGGATGGAAGACGAATCGGCGCTCGTCGGGGAACGGCAGGTCCGCCCGCACGTCGACGATCAGGTAGTGGTCGTCGTGGGCGTGGCCCTCGAATCGGACGTCCAACTCCTTGCGCACGGTGGACCTGGCCCCGTCGCAGCCCGCGACGTAGCCGGCGTCGACGTGCACCGGGTCGCCACGTTCGTCCACGAGCTCCGCCGCCACGTGGGTCTCGTGCTGCACGAGACCCCGGAAGGTGAGTCCGAGACGCAGGTCGACCAGCGGTTCCTCGTCCACCGCGTCGAGCAGCAGACGCTCGGTCTCGCTCTGCGGGAAGTTGACCGCCATCGCGTAGCCGGCCGGGTCGGGGACGGGGAACCGGTCGTGGCGGAGCTCCTTCGTGCCGACGAAGACCCGGGATCCACTCAGCCTGACACCGGTCCGCCCGATCGCGTCACCGACGCCCACCTTGGCCAGGATCTCGAGCGACTCCCCGTGCATGAGCACGGCCTTGGAGCTGAGCCTGATCTCACGGTCGGCAGGATCGACCACCGTGCTGGCCACGCCGTACCGGGCAAGGAGCAGCGCGAGCGTCATCCCGACCGGCCCCCTGCCGACGACGAGGACGTCGGTCCTCAGCGACGCCGTCACGACCGGAGCACCGCCCGTGCGGAGATCTCCACGAGGAACTCCGGACGGGCCAGGCCGGCGACGACCAGGAGCGTGCTCGTCGGCTTCACCGCCCCGGTGAAGCAACGCACCCGGGCCTCGTTGATGGCGAGCAGGTGGTTCCGGTCGATGCAGTACGTGGTCGTCTCGACCACGTCGTCCACGCTGCCCTGGGCCGCCGCCATGATCGCGGCCAGGTTCGCGAAGACCTGCTCGGCCTGGGCCTCCGGGTCGTCCATCCCGACGATCCGGCCCTCCGGGTCGAACGGGACGAGACCGGAGACGAACAGGTCACGCCCATGCCGGACGGCGTAGGAGTAGGCGAACCGCTCGGTCGGACCCGCCGGCAGCGCGGGCGTCGCTACGGCGATCGGCTCCGGCCCGCTCACCGCTCGCCCCCGGCCAGCTCGGCCCAGATGTTACGCACGCCCCACCAGCGCGAGATTCCCACCTCGTCGGCGATCTGCGAGGCGGCGAGGTAGCCCGGGAAGCCGGTGATGTTCCCGCCGGGGTGCGCGCTGGAGCCGGCCAGGTAGAGCCTCTCGACGCCGGGCACGGCGTGCCCCCTCATACCGGGGAACGGACGGTCGACGCCGCGCTGACCGGGACCGAACCAGCCGTGGAACAGGTCGCCGCGCTGCATGCTGGGGAACCGGCGCTCGGTGTCCAGCGGCGTGCCGGCGAACGCGCCGAGCAGGTTCGCCCCACCCAGGTTGGGGGCGTACCCGCGCCAGAAGTCCAGGACCGTCTCCAACTGTCGTTCCTTGTGGGTGTCCCAGTTGGCGGGGTCACCCCCTAGCGCGTACGGCGTTTTCTGCCACATGTACGCCGCGTGGTGTCCCGGTGGCGCCTGCGACGGGTCGTGCACGGTGGGACAGCCACCGATCAGCATCACCTGGTCGGACACGATGCCCCGGTCGGCGTTGTCGTAGAGCCGCAGCACGTCGGCCGGGTCGTCCAGGCCGAGGAACGTCAGCCGTGCCTTGTTGATGTCCGGGTTGGCGGCGGCGGCGGTGTAGTCGGGGGCGTCCTTGAGGGCGACGTTGACCCCGAAGATCTGCCCCACCTTCTGATACTTGAAGTCCTGGGTCTTCTGGGTGAGCTCGGCAGGCGAGTCGTCACCGAGCAACTGGAGGAAGGTCTGGTGCGGGTTGAGGCTGCTGGCCACGAACTGGCGGGCGCGGATGAGCGACCCGTCTTCCAGCTCGACACCGACCGCGCGCCCGCCCTCGACGACGATGCGGCGCGGGGTGGTCTGCTCCATGATGTGGCCACCGTGCGCGTAGACGTCGTGCTTGAGCGCCCGCGCCAGCGAGTACGAGCCGCCGACCGCGATCTCGCCCGGGACCTGGGAGGCCAGGAAGGTCGGGACCACGTTGCCCTGGTCGGGGACGTTGACGTCGACCTCGCGGATGACGCAGTAGTACAGGAGCATCGCCTTGACCGCGTCGCTCTCGAAGGTGTCCTCGATGAACTGGCGCGGCGACAGCGGCGCGTACTTCAGGTAGCGCCGGCCCAGCTCGGAGCCCCGGAGGATTCGGTCCCGCTTCTCGGAGCCGACCGCGGGAGAAGACATCTCGGGGCCGACGAGCTCGCGCACCACGTCCTGGTGCTCCCCGGCGATGGTGCGCCAGGTGCGGGCGTCGCGCTCGGAGAACTGGGCGATCGACTCCGCGGTCCGCTCCGGGGAGGCGTACCAGACGATGGCGCGCCCGTCGCGCTGGATGCTCGTGATCGAGGGGTCCGGGGCGACGAACCGCACCCCCCAGTCGGCGAGCTGAAGGTCCTTGAACCAGGGCGATGACGTCACGCCCTTGAGCGACACCGCATGGGTGCCATGGAAGAAGCCCGGCAGGGCGTTGTCCTCGGGGGTCTGCAGGCCGCCACCGGCATGTTGGCCCTTGTCGATCGACAGTGTGCTCAGGCCGGTCCGGGCCAGGTAGGCCTGGGTGATGAGTCCGTTGTGCCCGGCACCGATGATGATGCCGTCGTACTCCTTCTCGTAGCCCACGGGGAGGTTCCTCTCTTCGGGCGTCAGCGGTTGTCGTAGACGGTGCGGTCGCCGACGCGGGTCTGGAGGACCCGGATCGAGCGAAGGTCCTCGGGACGGGTGGCCAGTGGATCCCTGTCGAGCGCGACCCAGTCGGCCAGCCGCCCCGGCACGAGGGCGCCGCGCTCGTGGTCCGCGAAGGCGAGCCACGCGGCCGAGGTGGTGTACATGGCGAGGGCGGTGGCCACGTCGACGCGCTGCTCCGCTCCGGCCACGCCCCTTCCGGCGACCAGCCGGGTGACGGCGTCGTGGATGCCCGCGATCGGGTCTGTCGGGGTCAGCGGCGAGTCGGAGCCACCGGCCACCACCACTCCGGCGTCGAGCCAGGAGCGCAGCGGGGATGCGGCGTCCGCCACCTCACGCCCCCACATCTCGGCGAGACGCGGGGCGATCCAGGTGTGCATCTGCGGCTGGGCGGCCAGCCCCATCCCGAGGGCGGCGGCGGTACGCATGTTGCCGGCGGTGGGTCCGAGGTAGGCATGGATCAGGGAGCAGCGCAGCCCGGCCACCCGGGTGCGCGGGGCAGCGGCCAGTGCGGCCAGTGCCGCGTCGACGGCCAGTCCACCGATCGCGTGGATGCCCAGCGACCAGCCGGCCCGGACACACTCCTGCACGATCAGCGCTAGCCGGTCGGCCGCCACGATGCGGGTGCCGTGGTCACAGGTGCCGGGATAAGGGTCGCGCACCCAGGCGGTGCCCATCGAGACGACGCCGTCGAGGAAGACCTTGATCGCGCCGTACCTCAGCCAGGAGTCACCACTGCCAGTGGGGCCCGCGAGCCCGGCCAGCCAACCGGCCACATCGTCGTCGGACAGGTCCGGCTCCAGGACCGGCATCATCGTTGTACGGACGGTGAGCGCACCACGGTCGCGCGCCGCGGCGTACGCCGCCCGCTCCGGGGCGGTCAGGGCCGGGTCGATCACAGCGGTGACACCGCGACGGTGGTACTCCTGCTGCACGTCCGTGAGCGCCCGCAGCACCTCGCGTCGCGAGGGTTCGGGCACCAGTCGCGAGACGAGGCGCATCGCAGGCGCCTCCTGGAGTTCACCTGAGGGCTCGCCGTCGGGACGACGGACGATGTGGCCGCCGGCCACGTCCGGACTGCCCGCGTGGAGGCCGGCGGCCTGCAACGCCCGCGAGTTGACCGAGGCGGCGTGCCCCAGGCGGGGCAGGTAGACCGGCACGTCGGGGCAGTACGCGTCGAGTTCCTCACGGTCGGGCATCCGGCGTTCGGCCAGGTCCTCGACGAACCATCCCTCGCTCGAGGTGATCCAGAGCAGGTCCGGATGCTGCGCGGCGTACTTTCTCAGGCGGTCGCCGATCTCGGCGATGCTCCGGCTCCCGGACAGGTCCAGGGCTCCGTGCCGCATCCCGGTCCAGAGCATGTGGTTGTGGCTGTCGGTGAATCCCGGGAGCACCGTGGCCCCGCGCAGATCCAGGAGCTCGGCCCGAGCCGAGGCGAGCCCGCGCACCTGGTCCCACTCCCCCACGGCGGCCACGCGACCGTTCCGGCACAGCAGCGCGGAGCCCTCCGGGTGCGCGGTGCTCATCGTCCGTACGGTTGCGCGAACCAGGGTCTCGGAAGGGGTCTCGCTGGGCATACGAGGACGCTAGAGCGGCGACTGGTTCGGAGCACAGACCACTGCCGCACTGTCCGACCAGACCAGTTTCGCCCTCACAGGCTCATCCCACCGTCCACCGGCAGAACGACCCCGGTCAGGTAGTCCGACGGGCCGGTCACCAGGAACTCCAGCACGTCCGCGCACTCCTCGGGGCTGCACAGCCGCCCAAGGGGGATGGTCGACAGCGCCTCCTCCATCCCGACGGCACGGATCTTGGCGAGCACGCGTTCGGTGCCGACCGCCCCGGGGACGATCACGTTGGCGTTGACGCCGTACGGCGCGACCTCGCGTGCGAGCGACCTGGTGTACGCGATCACCGCCGCCTTCGCGGCCGCGTAGTGGGCGTAGCCGCCATCCGCCCGTGGCCGCAGCGCCGCGACCGACGAGACCGTCACGATCTTGCCGCGACCGCGCGCCGCCATCCCCGCGGCGAGCGGCCCGCAGATGTTCACGACGGTGGCCATGTTGGTCTGGTAGGCACCGGAGAACGCCGGCCATCCGGTCCGCGTCGGCGAGTTCTCCCACATCTCGCCGGTGCCGCCCCCGGCGTTGCAGACGCAAACGTCGACGGGCCCCCATGCCTCAGCGACGCGTTCGAGGACGGCCTCGACCTCGTCGGCGACCGTCAGGTCGCAGTCGACCCTCCACACGTCGGCTTCTGCGACGCCGCCGGAAGGTGGGACGGGGTCGTGCGTGCGGTCGATCGAGACCACGCGGGCGCCGAGCGCCGCGAGTCGCTTGACGAAGGCCAGCCCCATCCCCCGTGCACCACCGGTCACGACCGCGATCCGTTCGTCCAGGCTTCTCGTGTCGGCGGCCGGCACGCTGCTCCCGCTCATCAGTAGGACGCCCGTCCACCCGACACGTCGAGCACGGCTCCCGACGTGAACGTGCAGGCAGGGGAGCACAACCAGGCGATCGCCTCGGCCACCTCCGCCGGCTGCCCCAGTCGCCCGAGCGGTGTCCGCTGCAGCACGTAGTCCATGAGCCCCTCGGCTCGCTTCGTCATCTCGGTCTCGATCACGCCAGGGGTCACACAGTTGACGAGCACACCCATCGGGCCCAACTCCCGCGCCAATGCCTTCGCCAGCCCGATCACACCGGCCTTCGACGCGCTGTAGGCGACGCTGCGCGGGTTGCCTTCCTTACCCGCCACCGAGGCCACGAGGACGATCCGTCCCCACCGCTGGCTCGCCATCTGCCGCGCGGCCGCGCGGGACAGGTTGAGGCTGCCGGCGAGGTTGACCGCGAGGACCTCGGCCGCCTCGTCCGGCGACGTCTGATCGAGGGTGGCGTCCGGGCCCGGGACACCGTGGCTGGCGACCACAACGCCGAGGCCGGCCGGAGACTCCGCTGCGAGCGCGACGAGGTCCTCGACCGCCTCGTGATCCCGGACGTCGACCCGATGCCCGCTCGCGCTGCAGCCGGCCTCGCGGAGTTCCTCGACGACCGCGGTGCAGTCCGCCCGGTCCGCGAGCAGGAGCCGGTGCCCCCGGGCACCGAGCAGCCGCGCGGTCGCAGCCCCGATGCCCCCGGCAGCGCCACTCACGAGGGCCACTCCCCGAGCATCGGCCGCGTCCGCCGTTTCACCCGCCATGGTTCCCACTCCCACCTGCCCGCCAACGACTCCAGAGCGATCTTGGATACATATTACATAGAGCAAGGTGAATCGTCCCTGAATCATTGACACTCAGCCCACGCGACTCCTATCTTCTGGATACATTTCATGGGAAGGACCGTCCATGCTCACCTGGCCCCTCCGCGCTCGGCGCCTCATCCCTCTCGCCTCTATCGCCGCCGCCTCCGTCGCCCTCTCCAGCTGCGGGAGCACGGGCCCCCAGTCGGCCGGTGGGTCCGCCGTCACCTTCGTCTCCAACGGCGGCAACCTCCAGGACGCGCAGGAGGCCGCCTGGCTCAAGCCCTATGCCAAGGAGACGGGCGTCTCGGTCGTCCAGGACGTCGGATCCACCGACTACGCGAAGATCAAGGCGATGGTCGACTCCGGCCGCGTCACCTGGGACCTCCTCGACGTGGCGGGCGATTTCGGAGCCGACGCCAAGACCCAGGCCCTGCTGCAGCCGCTCGACTGCGCGGTCATCACATGCGCCGACGGCGACAAGTACCGTGTGCCGCTGCACACCTGGGCCGCGGTGCTGGCCTTCAACGACAAGTCCCTCAAGGGCACTCCCACGTCCTGGAAGGACTTCTTCGACATCAGGACTTTTCCGGGCAAGCGGGTGGTCTGGAAGGAGCCGGTGGGCACCGGGTTGCTCGAGGGCGCGCTCCTCGCCGACGGGGTGGCGCCCAAGGACCTGTATCCGCTCGACGTCAACCGGGCGCTTGCCAAGCTCAGAACCATCAAGGACAGCATCATCTGGTCGGCGAGCCCCACCGAGACCATCGAGGCACTCAGCAGTGGTGAGGCCAGCATGGGCCTCACCTTCGCGAGCCAGGTGTACGCCGCCGTGAAGAACGGCTCGCCACTCCACGTCGTCTGGGACGGCTACGGCCTCGGCGGTGACTACCTCGTCGTCCTCAAGGGCGCTCCCAACACGGAGCAGGCGATGAAGCTGGCCGCCTACATCACCTCGGTCGAGCACAACGCGGACCTCTCGAAGATCTACCCGGTCGCGCCGGCCACCACCGGTGCGACCCCGGACCCGAAAGCGCCGACCTACGGCTACCTGCCCGCCGGCAAGGGCGGCACGTCCTACCGCTTCGACGACGCGTTCAACGCGAAGCAGTACGAGACCGTGTCCCACCAGTTCGTCGAGTGGCTCCAGAAGTGACCAGACGGTCAGCACGCAGGGTCGGCTGGAACTGGCTGGCCGTCCCTGCGGTCGCCTTCCTCGGGGTCGCCTTCTTCTGGCCGCTGCTCGACATGCTCCACATCAGCCTCACCGACCCGGGGCCGGAGAACTACAAGTTCTTCGGCAAGTCCCCCGTCTTCCTTCGCTCGTACCTGACGACGTTCCGGATCGCGGTCGTCGTCACGGTCCTGTGCCTGGTGATCGGCTATCCATACGCGTACGTCATGAACCGCGCGAAGGGCCACACCGCCATGGTCCTGACGTTCTTCGTCCTGCTGCCCTTCTGGTCGAGCATCCTGGTCCGCACCTATGCCTGGACCGTGTGGCTGCAGGACACCGGTGTCGTCAACTCGACACTGCGGTCCGCAGGCCTCACCACCGAGCCCGTCCAAATGATGCGCAACGACATCGGCACCGTCATCGGCATGGTGCACGTGCTGCTCCCGATCATGGTGCTGACCCTGTACGCCGGGATGCGGCGCGTCGACGCGACGCTCGTGCCGGCCGCCCACATCCTCGGGGCCCGGCCGTTCGCCGCCTTCCGGAAGGTGTTCCTGCCGCTGACGGTGCCGGCCGTCTTCTCGGGCTGTGTGCTGGTCTTCGTCATCTCGCTCGGGTTCTACCTGACCCCCGCCATCCTGGGCGACCCCGCCGACGTGATGGTCAGCCAGCTCATCGTCGAGCAGACCACGAGGCTGCTGAACTTCGGCGTCGGCAGCGCTCTGGGCATGGTCCTGCTCGGCGCCACGCTCGGCGTGCTGGCCCTCGCCAGCCGGGCGGTGTCGCTCGACCCGACCGGACGGAGCAAGTCATGAGGATCTCTGCCGGCACCGTCGCCCTGCGCACGTGGACCTTCCTGGTCGCCGCGTTCATGGTGATCCCGACCCTGGTCATCGTTCCGATGGCGTTCACCGAGAGCTCCCGGCTCAGCTGGCCGCCCAGGGGCTTCCAGATGGGTTGGTTCCAGATGCTGCTGACCGACCCCGAGTGGCGTGCCGCCACTGCCACCAGCGTCTCGGTCGCGCTGTGGACCGCGCTGGCCGCCACCCTGCTGGGCGCGCTGCTCTCGCTCACGCTCGTGCGGGGCTCGTTCGCCGGACAGCGCACCCTGAACGTGCTGATGATGAGCCCGATGATCGTGCCCGTCGTCATCGTGGGCGTGGGCTGCTACTTCGCCTACGTCCGGCTCGGCATCGCCGGCACGACCCTGGGCCTGGTCGCGGCTCACACAGCGCTCGCGCTGCCGCTTTCGGTCGTCTCGATCTCGACGAGCCTCCGCACGATCGACCCCGACCTGGAGCGCGCGGCGGCGGGACTCGGCGCGCGCCCCGTCACGGTCTTCCGGCGGATCACGCTCCCCCAGCTGGCCTCGGGCCTGGCGGCGAGCGCGATCTTCGCCTTCATCACCTCATGGGACGACGTGGTGGTGGCCGGCTTCATCACCAGCCCGACCGTGCGCACGCTGCCCGTCGTCATCTTCAACCAGTTGCGGACCGGCCTCGACCCCACGGTGGCCGCCGCTGCGACCCTCCTGATGCTCGTCACCACGGTGGCGCTTCTCGCGCTGGGCATCGGCTCATTCCTGCGTACGAGGAGACGAACGTGACGTCCATGCAGAGACGCACCAGTCCGGCCGTGGTCTCGACCAGCGGCGGCCACCTGCGGCTGACGGGAGTCGGGACGACCTTCGGGAACGTCACGGCCCTGCGGAACATCGACCTCGACGTCGCACCGGGGACCTTCCTCACCCTGTTGGGCGCGTCGGGCTCCGGGAAGAGCACCACGCTCAACGCGATCACGGGATTCGTACCGCCCGATCGCGGCAGCGTGACCCTCGACGGACGCGACATCACCTCGGTCCCGCCGCACCGGCGAGAGATCGGTATGGTGTTCCAGAACTACGCGTTGTTCCCGCACATGAACGTCACCGACAACGTGGCGTTCCCACTGGAGGTGCGCGGCGTCCCCAAGGCCGAGCGACGACGGCGGGCCGCCGAGGTACTCGAGCGGGTGCACCTCGACGGTTACGGGTCGCGCCGACCGCACGAGCTGTCCGGCGGCCAGCAGCAGCGCGTCGCGCTCGCGCGGGCCATCGCCTTCGAACCTCGCCTGCTGCTGATGGACGAGCCCATGGGCGCTCTGGACAAGAACCTGCGTGAGGCACTCCAGATCGAGATCGTGCGGCTCCATCGCGAGCTGGGCGTCACCATCGTGTACGTGACCCATGACCAGGAGGAGGCCCTGGCGATGAGCGACAGCATCGCCGTCTACCGGAACGGGGAGATCAGCCAGCTCGGCACCGCGGAGGAGCTCTACGAGTCCCCGAGTTCGCTCTACGTCGCCGAGTTCATGGGCGAGTCCAACGTGTTCCGCGGCTCGGTCTCCGAGCACCGGGACGGACGCGTGATCGTCTCCCCGTACGGCATCACCGGCCTTACTGCGACGTCGCCGGACGGCACCGGTCATCCCCTTCGGCCCGGTGGCCAGGTCGCGCTCATGGTCCGTCCTGAGCGGATGCGGGTCGAGCCCGACCACGGACAGGAATCCGCCCCCGGGCACAACACGATCTCCGGGCTGCTGACCAACGTGATGTACCTGGGCGCGAGCGTCAAGTACTACGTCCAGCTGAGCTCCGGCGAGCACCGCCACGTGCGCTCGGCCGCGGACACGCGCCGGGATCTCGCGGTCGGCGACCGCGTACGGCTGACCTGGCGGGTCGGTGACGACGTCTTGTTCACCGACCTGGAAGAGGGCCGGGTCCATGGCTGAACCCGCCCAGGAGATCCTCGGCTACCCGTCGGTGTGGTCGGTCACGCCGGGAGGGACCGTCGCGTTCCACGTCAGCTGCGCTTCCAGCTACCACGCGGAGATCGTCCGAATCACGCGCGGCGGCCCCCGCACGGACGGCACGCCCGACGTTCTCGACTGCCTTCCGGTCGGGGCCGACATCGACGGCGAGTACGCCGGCCGGGTGCAGCCGACCCGCCCTGGCTCGGCGATGACGGCGCCCATCGCCGTAACGACCGCGGCCGCCCTGACGCTCCAGTGTTGGGTTTACCCCACGCTGTCCACCGGTCAAGACCAGGGCGTCGTCGCGCTCCCGGGAGGCCCGGCGCTGCTGCTCGACGCCACCGGGGCGGCCACCGTCCGCTGCGGCGACCTGGTCGTGAGCACCGGCGCTCCCCTGCTGCTGCACCACTGGCACCTGCTGACCGCAAGCGTCGACCGCAGCAGTGGCACCGTGGCCGTCGTCTGCCGTCGGCTCAGAACCTACGCGGGCGTCGACGACGTCGCGCGCGCGACCGGCGAGGGGGCCACTGGGCCGGCCTGGCAGATCAAGGGCGACCTGCTGGTCGGCCGCTTGGGCGTCGACACGTCGGGCCGTGCCGTCGGCAGCTTCAACGGGAAGCTGGAGGCTCCCCGGCTGTGGGCCGGCGCCGCAGCGGTCGACGAATTCGATTCCCTGTCGGGCGATCCGGCCTCCGCCGCGGGCCTGACCTTGATCGGTTCGTGGGATCTGGGGCGCGACCCGGACAGTGCGCGCGTCGTCGACGCCTCCGGCCACGAGGCGCACGGACGCCTGGTCAACACGCCTCTGCGGGCCGTCACCGGTCACCTCTGGGACGGCACTGCGATGTCCCCGGCCGAAGAGCCGAGCCACTACGCCGCGGCGCACTTCCACGACGACGACCTGGCCGACTGCGGCTGGGAGGTGGACTTCTCCTGGCAGGTACCGGCGGACACACCGAGTGGCGTCTACGCCGCCCGGTTGCGGTCGGGGACGGCCGAACGACACGTGCTGTTCTTCGTCCGGCCCGCGCCGGGCAGGCCCACGAGCGATACCGTTCTGCTGGTGCCCACCTACACCTATCTCGCCTACTCCAACTACCGCCTCGACCTCACCCGGGCGGTGGAGCTGACCGGCAGACCCGTCGGGGAGCTCCACGAGGTCGACGCGATCCTCACCGAGCGTGGCGATCTCGGTCTGTCGCTCTACAACCGCCACCGCGACGGCAGTGGGACCGCCCACGTATCGCGACTGCGTCCGGTGCTGTCGATGGAACCGAGCTATCCGTGGTCCCTGAGCGGTGGAGGAGGCTGGTGCCTCAGTGCCGACCTCTACCTGGTGGACTGGCTGACCGTGGCCGGCATCGACGTGGACGTCGTGACCGACGAGGACCTGCACCGCGAAGGCGCCGACCTGCTGAACGGCTACTCCACAGTGCTCACCGGCTCCCACCCCGAGTACGTGACCGAGCAGATGCTCGACGCACTGTCGGGTTATCTCGACGGCGGCGGGTCGCTGATGTACCTCGGCGGCAACGGCTTCTACTGGGTGACGACCGTGCTGTCCGACCGGCCCGATGTGATCGAGCTGCGGCGCGGCCTGGCCGGTACGCGTGCCTGGAGCAGCGAGCCCGGCGAGGAGCACCACACCAACGGTGAGCGTGGTGGCCTGTGGCGTCACCGCGGGCGCGCGCCCCAGCGGCTGGTCGGCGTCGGCTTCACCGCTCAGGGCGGCGACTCGGCGTCCTACCGGTTCGAACCCGACGCCCAGGACCCGCGCGTCGGGTTCATCGTCGCCGGAGTGGACATCGAGGCTCCGCTGGGCGACTACGGCCAGAACATGTCCGGCGCGGCCGGGGCGGAGATCGACCGGACCGACGTGTCGCTCGGGACCCCGCCCGGCACGTTCGTGCTGGCCACCTCGCGGGGCCGACATAGTGACATGATGCAGCGTGCGATCGAAGAGGTCCCGGCCATGAAGCCCGGTCAAGGCGGGTCCGAGTCCGCCGAGGTCCGCTCCGATGTCGTCTACTTCGAAACGGCGGCAGGGGGCGGAGTCTTCAGCACCGGCTCCGTCAACTGGATCGCCAGTCTCTCCCACCAGGACTACGACAACGGGGTCGCCCGGATCACCCGGAACGTCCTCGACGACTTTCGTCAGCGCGCCGCCGGTGAGGCCCTGTGAGTGAGTCGGCCGAGTTCCCTCCCCGCGAGCCGGGCGAGACGATGGCCACCTACGCCACGCGGGCTCTCCGCACAGCCATCCTCGAGGGCCGTCTCGCCGCCGGCGCACGGATCGGCCAGGAATGGGTCGCCGAGGCGCTCGGCGTCAGCCGCATCCCGGTACGGGACGCGCTGAGGAATCTGGAGAGCGAGGGACTGGTCCGGCTCTCCCCCAACGTCTCGGCCCGCGTAGCCGACATGGACCTCCAGGAGTTCGTCGAGGTCTACCTCATGCGCGAACGCCTCGAGCCGCTCGCGATCGAGCACAGCGCGGTCAACCTGACCGATGCCGACATCGCCGAACTCGAGGAGCACTGCCGCGAGTTCGAGCAGGCCGTGATGCCGGAGCACGGCAGCCGCGATCTGGAGCGCGCCCTGTCGAGCGACCGGGCGTTCCACCTCGCCAGCATCAAGGCTGCCGGCATGCCGCGCCTGCAGCGCCTGGTCCAGGACTTCTGGAACTCCTCGCAGCACTTCCGGCGCGCCTACATGGGGGTGGCGACGCCCATCGACCGTGAGGTCGTGATCGCCGAACACAACTTGTTGATCGACGCCCTGCGCCACCGCGACGGTGAGCGGGCCGGCACCCTGCTGCGCCAGCACATCCGCTACACCCGGGTCGCGCTGATCCGTCACCTCTCCGCCACCGGGCAACCGCAGGAGCCCTCTTCGGACGACTGACCCTCGGCGGCGCGCCGCCCGCGTCCCGACGGGACGTCCAAGGTGGGGTTCCTGTCGAAGAACCCGGCGGGCCTGAGCGTGAACCCGGTGTGGTCCACCGGCATCACCGGCCAGTCCTCGGTGCGCGGGAAGTGCGTCAGTCCGAAGGTGTGCCACACCACGATGTCCCGGCCGTCGATGTCGCGGTCGGCCGCGGCGTACGCCGGGAGCCCGGCACCGCCCGGGTGCCTGTTGACGAAGTCTCCGGCCGCGTACTTCTCGCCGGGCGCCGCGCGGGTCACCCACAGGTGCCGCGTCGCGAAGGCCGCTCGCCGGGCGATGGACGACGACGGGTCGGCGAGGAGCGTCGGTTGGCCTTCGGGGTGCAGGGCGTAGGCCACCGGCTCGCCCACCCGGTTGAGGGAGTTCGGGTTCACCACGTGCCAGGTCCTGCCGGTGGAGGCGTCGGCGAACCGCTGCGCCTCGGACTCCCGCGTCAGCGGAGTCCGGGACCGGGTGAAGGCGTTGCCACGAGGGTTGCCGGGGCCGACCGGCATCCGCACGGCCTCGACCTCCTCGACCCGGTTGGTCGGCCCGTCGACCGCCATGTGGAGACGCGCGCAGAACAGGTGCTGGTGGAACGGCGCGCCCAGGCCCGGTGCGATCTGTGCCGTGTGGCGGCAGTCCGGGTCCCGCACGGCCGACGTGAACACGATGCCGGTCGCCTTGGCCTCGAACGCGATCGTCCCGTCCAGGTAAAGGTAGAAGTAGAAGCCGTAGTCGTAGTTCCCGACGGTGGTGAAGAAGGAGACGACCATCCGCCGGTTCCTGCGCGTCTCGCTCGACAGGGCCCACGGGTCGCTGTGCTTCCACAGCACCCCGTAATCCTCCTCGTGGAGACAGATCGCGTTCTTGATGACGTGCGGCTCGCCCTGCGCGTCCGCCACGACCGCGTCGAGGTAAGTGATCTCCCCGAGGCAGTCGCAGCCCAGCTCGAGTGAGTTCGCGTAGCGGCCCACCAGGTACTCGCCGGTGTCGAAGTAGTTCTGCCAGGACCGGACCGGCGAGGGGTCGCCGTAGGGGACGACCATCTCGCTGATGGACGCGCGGTGCAGCACGGGTCGCAACCGGCCCTCGTCGCGGAACCCGACCTGGTGCAGGATCAGTCCCTCGCGGGCGTCGAACCCGAGCCGCAGGTCCCAGTTCTCCCACTGCAGGTGCCGGCCGGCCAGGGTGAAGCTCGGGCCTTCGGGCTGAGTGATCAGCAAAGGACGTTGTGAACTGCGCGGCGGCTCCTCGCGGAGATGGTAATTCCCGTCGTCGCCGTCGGGGACGTCGACGGCGCCCTCGTCCAGTACCTCGGTGACCCGGCGCGCGACGATGTCGACGAAGGCGACCAGGCCGTCCACCGGATGCGCCCAGGCGTGGTCGTCGGGATGCCGCTGCTGGAACGCCAGCGCACGCAGGATCCGTCGCCCCTCCTCCTCCTCAAGATCGTCGAAGACGCCGGCGGACAGGGCCGCCGCGCGCACCTGGTCGGGTCGCAGGCCCCGGCGGGCCAGTGCCGTCACCCACCGGTCGTCCTCGGCCAGGACGCGCTCCGCGAGCTCGTACTCCTCGTCGAGCACCGGCGACTGTCCCTCCGTTGCCGCGTCGAGGATGCGATCGCTGAGCACTTCCGCGTCGGTGACCGACACCAGCACATCGCGGTCCTCCACCCGCGTGGTCTCGTGCAGCACAACCCGTGCCCGGCGCTCGGGGCGAACCTCGGCCTCGAACTCGCCGCGCGTCGGCTCGTCGAGTCCGACGTAGGCCACGCGCACCGAGGCGGTCAGCAGGCCCGTCTCGAGCAGCGTCCGGGTGACCTCACGCAGTTCGTCCTCCGTCAGCGGGTCGAGCGGATGGGGCTGCGCCGCGTCGTGAACGGTCACGATGACCTCCTCCGGTGCGTTGGATACATTTTCGGCATCCGGTCTCGCATTCGCGCAGTTCGGACACTGAATCTCGCATCAATGTATCCAAGTTGCCAAGGCTTGGGCTAGTGTCTCTGGCCATGAGTTCCGAGACGCGACCAGCCGAACCCGCAGCCCCGCCCCCCGCGCCCACGCGTCACGGCGGGCACCTCGTGGCCGAGATCCTCGAGCGCAACGGCGTGACCCACGTGTTCGGCCAGGACTCTCCGGAGTGGCTGTTCGAGGCCCTCGGGGACAGCCCGGTCACGGCGACGGTCATGCGCGACGAACGCAGCGCCGGCTTCGCGGCGGACGCCGTCGCCCGCGCCACCGGGCGACCGACCGTCGCCACCGGCATCCACGGGCCCGGCGCGATGAACCTTCCGATCGCCCTGCTCGAGGCGAAGGCCGCACAGAGCCCGGTCATCGCGCTCGTCAGCGGCGTGGAGACGCACCTCCACGGGACGGGCGCCTTCCAGGAGACCGACCAGGTCGGCATCGTCACACCGTTGGTGAAGTTCGCGGCACGAGCCGCCCGGCCGGAGGATGTCGAGCCGACGCTCCAGCAGGCCATCGACGTCGCCATGACCGCCCCTCGAGGCCCGGTCCTGGTCGAGCTTCCCAACGACGTGATGAAGGCCGATGCGCACCGGGCACAACCGGTCGATGAGCCGGCCGTGGCAGCCTCCCCCGTGGCCGCGGCGTCCACTCTCGACCAGGCGGTCACCCTCATCGAAGCGGCTGCTCGGCCCGTCCTCCTCGTCGGCAACGGTGCGCGCCAGGCCGGCGTCGGTGCCGGTGTCACCGAGCTCGCCGAGCGGCTCGGAGCCCCCGTCTGCACGACCGCGATGGGTCGTGGCTGCTTCCCCGAGCGGCACCCGCTGTACGCCGGGGTCGCCGGCTTCATGTCGTACCGCGAGGACGGGTCCGGCTGGGTGGCCAACGAGGCCCTGCGTTCCGCCGACGTGGTCGTGGTTCTCGGCTCGGCCATGGACGGGGCCACCACCGACCTCGGCCGGCTGCCCGGCCCCGCATGCAGGGTGGTCCGGGTCGACGTCGAGGACGTCGGCTCACGATTCGCCGCGCAGGACGTGACTCTGGTGCGTGACCTCGTCGAGAAGACGCTGCCCCAGTTCCTCGAGCGGCTCGCGACGACCCCGCGCGCCCCCTGGATGGACCTGCCGGCACGCTGGGACCAGGTGCGGGCCCGCCAGCAGGCCGTGGCCGCGGATCCCGTGGACGTCGGCCTCCACCCGGCCCGGCTGTTCCGTGAGCTCGGCGCCCTGCTCCGGCCCGAGGACCTGGTCGTGTGCGACGCCGCGTACAGCAGCGTCTGGGCGTTGAGCTATCTCGCCCAGGGCGAGCACTTCGACCAGATCGTCTACGGGCGCGCCGCCGGGACGCTGGGCTTCGGCTTCCCCGGCGCGATCGGGCTTGCCAGGGCCCACCCGGGCCGTCGGGTGGTCGCCCTGGTCGGCGATGGCGGGTTCGGTTTCGGCTGGGGCGAGCTCGAGACGGCCCGGCGCCACGACTGCGACGTCACCTGCATCGTGCTGAACAACGGGGCCTTCGCCTACCAGCGGCTCTGGCACGACCTCAACGAGGGCACCTCTCGCGACCTGGACTTCGTGGACGTCCGTCACGACCTGCTGGCCGAGGCCGTGGGGGTGTCCGGGCACCGCGTCGAGGCCGCGGAGGATCTGCGACCTGCCCTCGTCGCCGCACTCTCAACCGATGGACCGACGCTCGTTGACGTCGTCGTCCCGGTCGACACCCTGCCTCCCTTCGACATGATGCGCCACGTGGGGGTCTGATGACGCGCCTGACCTACGACTCCGCCTTGAGCCTTCTTCCGGCCACCGTTCCCCCGTCGGGCAGCGGCGTCACGCACATAGAGGAGACCCCGCTGGCCGACATCGCCGCGGAGTTCGGCACACCGACCTGGGTCGTCTCCGAGCGCCAGCTCGAGCACAACCACGGCGCCCTGCGCGCGGCGTACGACGCCATCGACCAGCGGGTCGAGATCGCGTTCTCGATGAAGGCGAACAACAACCGGGCCGTCATCACCACCCTCTGCCGCAGCGGTGCCCTCATCGACGCGAGCTCGGAGTTCGAAGTGATGGCGGCACTCGACGCAGGTATCCCGGCCGCGAACATCATCGTCAACGGCAATGGCAAGTCGGCGACGTACCTCGACCTCGTCGCCCGGATCGGCGTGCACCAGGTCAACGTCGACTCCCTCGCCGAGGCCGAGCGACTCTCCGAGGCCGGACGACGCCACGGTCGCGTCGTGCCATGCGTGGTGCGCGCCAAGTTGCGGTACAGCCGCCTGCTGGCCCAGGACCCCGCGTACGAGCGCACGCTGCGGGTGGCGGAGGCCAAGTTCGGGTCGAGCATCCCGACCGGAGCCGCCGAGACCCTCGTCACCCGGATCGCGGAAGACCAATGGCTCGACTATGTCGGGCTCTCCCACCACGCCGGGTTCGCCGGCTACCGCGCCGACTTCGATGCGCAGCGCCAAGTCATGCACGTCCGGGAATGCGCCCGCGAACTCGCCGCGTTCGCGGCGCACCTCAAGGCAGCGCGGGATATCACGACCCGGCGCATCAACCTGGGGGGCGGCCTGCGCCAGGGTAGACGTGTCCTGCTCAGCACCCCGGGCAACGCAACCGATGCCGAGCTGCGCGACCTGCCGGACGTGCGTGAGCACGCGCAGGCCCTGGCCGCAGGGCTCCACGAGGGCGGCTGGCCCGACGTCGTCGTACAACTGGAGTCCGGCGGCTTTCACGTAGGTGACGCGGTCACCCTGCTGACGCGGGTCCAGGACGTCAAGGACGTCGACTGGTTCAGCAGCCGCCGCTTCGTCACCGTCGACTCCGCGGCCACCATGTTCATGACCCGGTCGCTGACCCGGGCAGGTCACGGCATCGTCGTTGTCGGGGCCACGTCGCCGGCCCCGCATCCGACGCCGGTCGAAGTCGTCGGCCCCACGTGCTCGTACGACTCCATCGCCGAGGACATCGAACTTCCCGACGTAACACCGGGGGATCTCCTGCTGGTCCTCAACCAGGGCGCCTACTGCGAGACGGCCTCGACCCAGTTCAACGCGATCCCCCGACCCGCCACCGTCCTCGTCCGCGGACCGAAGCCGGTGCTCGCCCGTCGTCGCGAGGAGGCCGCGGACGTCTTCTCCCGCGAGCTGCTCCCCCCACTCGAACCCGACACCCACTCCATCACCCCGGGAGACCACCCATGACAGTGCTGCAGGATGAGGTCAGTGCTCGCGCCTTCGCCGTCCGCATCTCCGAGGAGACCCCGCGTGACCGGCGCGGGGTCAACCTGCTGAGCGACGCGCTCGCGGAGCGCGGGATCGTCGCCGAACGTGTGGAGGGCCGCGACGGCCCGTACCGCAAGACCGACTGGGAGGACGACCTGCGCGACTCCGTGGCCGTCTTCCAACAGGCGGCCGACCACGTCCGGACCGCGCTGACCAGTGGCCGGCGCTCGGTTGTTCTGTCGACCGACTGCTCCATCGCGATCGGCACCTTTCCCGCCGTCCACGCAGCCCGCCCCGAGGCCAAGGTCGTGTGGTTCGACTCCCACTCCGACTTCGACACCCCGGTCACCACCAGCGGCGGCTTCCTGGGCTGCATGAGCCTCTCCGGTGCCTGCGGCGTGTGGGACACCGGGCACGGGGAGTTCCCGCTCGAGCAGGCCATCCTCGTCGGTGCCCGCTCGCTCGACGACGACTTCGACATCGCGGGCCAGCGCCAAGCGGAGGCGAGCGCGCTCACCATGGTCCCGGTCGCCGAGAACACGGCCGAGAGGGTCGTGGCTGCGATCGGCGGTGCTCCCGTCTACGTGCACATCGACCCGGACGTGCTCGACGTGAGCGTCAACCCCATCTGGTACGGCCGCGACCGGGGCTTCGACTACGAACAGGTCCTCACGGTGCTCCGGGGGATCGCCGACGCCTCGGACGTCATCGGGGTCGAGATGACCGCGCTGCACAGCCCGGACGACCTGGGGTGGCGGCGTCGGGTGACCGAGTTCGAAGCCGACTGCGTCTGCACCCTCCTCGGCGTCGACGCCCCGGGCGGTGTGGCATGAACTCCACGTTCGCGACCTTCAACCCCGCCACCGGCGAGCACCTTGCAGACGTGGCCCTCACCTCTGAGAACGACCTGGACAACGCGGTGGACGCCGCGACCGAGGCGCTGAGGCACGGTAGCGCCTGGCGCATCATGACACCCGCCGCGCGGGCCCGGGTGCTCTGGCGGATCGCCGAGCTCGTCGAGGCCCACGCCGCTGAGCTCGCCGAGCTCGAGACCCGTGACCAGGGACAGCCCCTCGGCATCGCTCGACACGTCTCCGTCGCCGCGACCGCCGAGCACTTCCGCTACTTCGCGGGCTGGGTCACCAAGATCACCGGCGAGACCAACCCGGTGTCCATTCCCGGCGTGCTCAACTACACGACGCGCGAACCGGTCGGAGTCTGCGGCCTCATCACCCCGTGGAACTTCCCGCTGATGATCGCGGCGTGGAAACTGGCTCCGGCGCTGGCCTGCGGCAACACCTGCGTCATCAAGGCGGCGGAGCAGACCCCGCTCACCACGATGCGGCTGGTGGACCTGATGGCCGAGGCCGGCGTGCCGACGGGCGTCGTCACCGTCGTGTCCGGAGGCCCGGAGGTGGGCAGGGCGATGGTGAGCCACCCCGGCATCGCCAAGATCTCGTTCACCGGCTCGACCGACGTCGGCCGCGAGATCGTCCGCGCGAGCGCCGACCACTTCAAGCGCGTCTCGCTCGAACTGGGCGGCAAGACACCGGTAGTCGTCTTCGACGACACGCCGGTGACCGAGGCCGTGACCGGAATCGTGCAGGGCGCCTTCTTGAACTCCGGCCAGGTGTGCGCGGCGTACTCCCGTGTCTACGTCCAGCGCAGGATCGTCGACGAGTTCGCCGATGGCCTGGCTGCGGCTGTCTCTGCCATGCGGCTGGGCGACGGCATGTCGCCCGAGACCGACCTCGGGCCTCTGGTGTCCGCTGACCACCTCACCCGGGTAGAGAGATATGTCCGCAGCGGCCTCGAGGACGGGGCGACCCTGGTGGCCGGTGGGGAGCGCCCTGACCATCTCTCCGACGGCCATTTCCTGACCCCTGCGGTCTTCACCGACGTCACCGACACCATGCGGATCGCGCGTGAGGAAATATTCGGCCCCGTCGTGGCCGTCCTCCCGTTCGACGACGCCGACGAGGTCACCGCTCGCGCGAACGACTCCCGCTACGGCCTGTCCGCCTCGGTGTGGACCCGCGACGTCGGCCGGGCCCACCGGACGGCTGCGGCGCTGGAGGCCGGCACGGTGTGGATCAACATGCCCAACCCGCCCGACGCCGCGGCCCCCTGGGGCGGCTTCAAGTCCTCCGGCTGGGGACGCGAGATGGGGGCCGCGGCCATCGACCTCTACACCGAGACCAGGAGCGTCATGCTGAACACCCAGTGACCACTCCCCCACCCCTGGCCTCGTGCGGCGCCAACCAGCTTTGTCCTCCTCGCGTGCTCGAACCCGCCCACCTCCGCCCCCACCTGAACGGCGCCGTCGGCAGGATCGCCGCCCGAGATGGCGAGTGCTTTGCGTCCGGGCGTCGCGGCGGGACGGGCTTCGTTCTCGAGATCGTGGTAGCCCGTGTGGTTGAACGCCTTGATCACACGGATTCGGACAGGAATGCCCGCACGGTCTCGCTGGAGGAGGTGCGCGGGTCGGTGAGGTCGTCGCGGATGCCGTCGGTCTCCCATCAGTAGTTCATCGCGTCGACGACGAACTTGCCGCGCAGAGCGGCAGGGATGCGTCGAACGTCAGCCGGAGAGCGCGGCAGGCCGACTGGAACGACGCGGCTCAGGTCTCGTGGGATCAGTGCCGGGGGTCAGCGGCCGGTTGATCGAGGTTGCCGTGGGCTTCGGCCGAAAGGTCCTGGCCGTCGGCCCAGGTTTTGAGCCGGTCGGCGTAGGCCTGCTGGATCATCGGATAGAAGCCCTGGCCGAACAGCACCCGCAGGGGCGGGGCGTCGGAATCGACGATCTTGAGGAGGGTACGGGCAGCGGCGGCCGGATCGCCGGCGGGCTGCTTGCCCGCGACCTGGGCGAGGTGCCGGCGGAGGCTCTCGTAGGCCGGGTCGGGCTCGGCCATGTGACCGTTGGCGAGAGGGTCGGGGTTCTTACCGGACCTGGTGGCGAACCCGCCGGGCTCGACCAAGGTCACCTTGACGCCGAAGCCGGCGACCTCACTCGCGAGAGCTTCGTTCAGGCCCTCCACCGCCCACTTGGAGGCGTGGTAGGCGCCGCCGAGCGGCATCGCGATGAGGCCAGCGGCCGAAGACAACTGAATGATGTGCCCCGAGCCTTGCTCACGCAGGTAGGGCAACGCGGCCTGGACGACCCACACTGCGCCGAAAAGGTTGGTCTCCATCTGGTCGCGCAGATCCTGCTCGGTCAGCTCCTCGACCGCGCCGACCTGGGCGTACCCGGCGTTGTTGACGATGACGTCCAGGCGGCCGAAGTGCTCCGCGGCCCGCTTCACCCCCGCGAAGACCGCGGCCCTGTCGGTCACGTCCAGCGCGACCGGCAGCACCGCGTCGCCATAAGTGGCGACCAGCCCTTCAAGGCTCCCGGTGTTCCGAGCGGTCGCAGCGACCCTGTCACCGCGGGACAGTGCGGCCTCGACGAAGTTGCGGCCCAGACCACGGGACGAACCGGTGACGAACCATACCTTGCTCATGATGACGTTCCGTTCCTTCGATGTGTCTGTCGGCCACCAGACACCGACAACCCGGTCCCCGTTACGCGGCGACAGTGTGACCTGCGCCACCACGCTTTACCTGCGGGCAGTATTCGCGTTCGTGTGCGCGAGCGCACCGAGGGATGCTCAGACTGGGCGGGGGGCCGTCAGGACGGGCCGCCGACCGGTTGCCGTCGAGCCGGTCCCGGCTGGTGACGATCACCAGGCAGTGGCCGGCGCCGGGCAGCAGCGGCCGGACCTGGTCGGACGACCTCGCGTCGTCCAGCACGACCAGCATCTTCCGGTCGGCCAGCAGGGTGCGGTAGAGCGCGCTCTTGCCGTCCAGGTCGTCCGGAATCGCCTCCGGGGCGGCGCCCAGAGCATGCAAGAACCGATGCAGCGCCTCGCCCGGGTCGAGCGGTCCATCCTGCTCGAAACCGTGCAGGTCGACGTGGAGTTGGCCGTCCGGGTAGCGCTCCTTCAGTTGGTGCGCCCACCACAAGGCCAACGTGGTCTTCCCGACCCCGGGCGCTCCATCGATGGCGACGATGACCGTCGCCACGCCGCCGGGCTTGTCCAGGAGGTGCGCAAGCCGGTCGAGTTCGGCGCCGCGCCCGGCGAACCGTTCCGTCACGCACGGGAGCTGGCGCGGTGCGGGAGGCACGGCACCGCGCGCTCCGCGCTGCGGCGCCGCCTCGATGTCGTCGCGCAGCGTGCTCAGCCGGCGCTGCCGCTCGGCATCCGCGCCCAGCGCGGTGAGCAGCTGGTCGAAGACGGCGGTGGACGGCAGCGTCGTGCCGTTCAGGTAGGCGTAGAGGCTGCTCCGGGAGACGTTGATCCGCCGGGCCAGGTCCGCGCGGTCCACCGCCCGCCCCTGCCGGTGCTCCCAGTCGATGAGGAGGAGGGCCAACTGCTTGACCAGATCGCGTCGCATCGCCACAGGATCATCGGCGTGTCCGTGGGAGAACATGTCCCTCCGTACGCTGGTCACCTCACAACGGGACTCAGCGTATTTACGGCCGACATCGGGGACCACCGTGCCATCACGGAGTCCGCTGGCCGGATCAGGCCCACTCTTGGCACGCCGAAGAGCAGGTCAGGGACGGCGGCGGCCTGCCGCACCTTGGGCGTGGTCCAGCCGATGGGCGGAACCGGGTGCGCGTCGGACAACGTTGCCGGCGAGGCGTTCAACTCCACCCGAGGGGCGAGCCCGGCCTCTTCCCGCCGGCTCGCTTGGGGGCGAAGCTTGTTGCGGCGTCCTCGACCCTCACCGGTGAACACTCGGCTCTGCGCGGAATGGAGATCGGCCAGTGAAGCTGGATGTGCAACTGAACGGGCCGCCGGACGAGGCGGCGCAGCGCACCCGCACGCTGATCGCCGCCGGGGTGGACGGCCTGTTCACGTTCGAGGGCCCGCACGATGTGTTCCTGCCGCTGATCGTCGCGGCCGGCTCGTCGGACCTACCGCCGCCCGACCTGATGACCACCGTCGCGATCGCGATCCCCGCAGCCCGATGAACCTGGCCAACATGGCCTACGACCTGCAACTGCTCAGCAAGGGCCGGTTCCGGCTCGGGCTGGGCTCGCAGGTCAGGTCGCACATCGAGAACCGGTACGGCTCGACCTGGAGCAGGCCGGCCGCCCGGATGCGCGAGCGGTCCTCGCGGGGAAGGCGATTCTGAGCGCCTGGCAGGACGGCACCCCGCTCGATTTCAGCGGCGAGTTCACCAGGCACACCATGATGGGTGGCGATGAGGTCCGAGGGACGGCACTCGGAATCGACGTGCCAGGTCTGCCACGAACTAAGTCGATCGGCTGCCCTGAGTAACAGGGCGATCCGAGCAAACGCCGCGCCTGGCGAAATTGCAATCTTATTCTCCTGATCTCCATGGCTCTTCCCTGCTACTGGTCTTCGTCCGGATCGAGGTGCGGACGAAGGCGGCGGGGCGCGGGGGCCGCGGAGAACCACGGTGTCTCTAGCGTCAACCTGGCATGCGGTCACGATAACCAGGCGTGTGCCGGATGCCCATGGCCGCCGGCTGTCAGGGGGTGGGCCAGTCCCAGCGGGGGACCTCGCGCAGCGGGTGCAGTTCGTCGTCGGTACGGGCGTGGGAGTTGCGCATGGCGACCTCGGTGCCGAACTCCACGTGCTCGCGCAGCGCCTGCCGGAAGGGGGCGTCGGCGGGGAGCCCGGCGGCGTCGGCGGCCGCCATGTACAGCTCGACGAACCGGAGCCGCTGCTCCTCGGTGATCTTCAGGTGGCGGTGGACGTCGATGAGGTGGGAGAAGCCGCCCATCTCGCGCGTGAAGGTGTCGGGGCCGCCGAAAGTCTCGGCGGTGAAGGCGGTCAGGCGATCGACGTGGGTCGGCTGGCCCTCGCCGAAGAGGGGCTGGAGCAGGGGGTCGGCCAGGAGGCTGGAATAGAACAGGTCGATGAACCTGCGGAGGCCTTCGTGCCCGCCGGCGTGCTCGAAAAGGGTTTCCATGATTACACCATTACTTGCTTGACGACGGTCGGGTTCGTTTATCGCAGGCGGCCGCCGGCCTGTCGAGGCCCAGTGCCGGTTGTGGTCAAGGGGCCGGGTCGGTGATGTAGTCGTCCAAGCGGCTAGATCCTTCGAGCATCGCAGTGGCGCGGGCGGTCAGGTCCGCGACCACAACACCGAGTACAAGGAGCTCGCGATGCAGGTCGGCCTCACCGTGGCCAAGGTCGACCCGATCGGCTGGTCCGACACCGACGTCCCCGACAGCACCGCCGTCGAGTACGCGCTTGAGATCGACCAGCTCACCGGCGTGATCCGGGCGCACCGCCGCTCCGAGCACACGGCCCGCATCGCCGCCGCGGGCGGCACCGGTGAGGAGCGCTGGTGGATAGATCCGAACCGGACAAGACCAGGTGATCGCCGGTGTCCTGGCCCGTCACGCCCGCGCCGCCGAGCAGCGGGAGAAGGCGGCGCCTCCGCCGCCCGCGCCCGGCTGCGACCCGCAGGCGTTGAGTGTGCTGTTCGGGAGGAGCCCGTGACCGTCGACGTGCTCAGGCTGTGGCGGCGCGGTAGGCGTAGTAAGCCAGGAACATGTCGACTCCGGAGTCGATCAGTCGTTCGGTCGTGTGCGGGTCGAGCGTCGTTCCGTAGGTGCCGTGGACCAGATGCGGATAGAGGACGAGCGAATAGAGCTGGAGGATGGCGGTCTCCACGTCCGGCATGGTCAGCCGACCGGCGGCGATGAGGCGTTCGAACGCCGCCACCAGGGCAGGGCGAGCGCGGTCGGGGCCGTGATGGCGCCAGGCTTCGCCGAGTTCCGGGAATCGGCGGACTTCGCCGGCGACGAGGCGGCGCAGGGCCACCATGTCGGGGGAGGTCATGCTGTCCACCCAGGCCCGGGCGGTCCATTTGAGTGCGCTCCGCAGGTCATCGGACTCTCCCAGCCGCTGCGCGGTGCCTGAGATGGCGTCGGCGAGGGCTTCCTGCAGGGCGTCGCCGATGACGGCGATGAAGAGGGTCTCCTTGCTGCCGTAGTGGTTGTAGACGGTGACCTTGGAAACACCCGCCTCGGCGGCGATGGCGTCCATCGCCGCATCGAACCCATCCCGGACGAATGCCGACCGGGCCGCCTGAATGATCACCTGTCGCTTGCGCGCCGCCCGGTCCCCGGTGAGAACGCGCGGAGACTCGCTGCGCTGAGAGGGTGCTGGCATCGTCGCTCCTTCGTCGTCGACGTCCAGCCTACCGAAATATGAACTGTACGGTTGAGTTCAACTGAACTGGTGCGTACAGTACAGGGGATCGACCGCACCGCGTCACCACCCGTGATCGTGGGCGACCAGAGCGGACCACGGGAGTGCCGCCATGCATGACACCTTTGATCGACCACGAGTCCGCGACCGGAACGCTCGGCGTCCTGGTCGCTCCAAGACGGCTGCGCTGGCCTTGCTGTCGTTCGCGATGCTGATCGTTTCTCTCGATCAGTACATCGTCGTCGTCGCGCTGCCGGATATCGGCCGCGAGCTCGGGTACTCGGCGCAGACACTGCAGTTGGTGGTCAGCGCTTACGCCGTCGCCTCCAGCGGATTCCTGCTGCTGGGCGGGCGCGCCGCCGACCTGCTCGGCAGGCGCCGGATGCTGGTCACCGGGCTCGCGCTGTACGCGGTGGCCTCGCTGGCCGGCGGGCTCGCGACCGGACCGGCGCCGCAACTGGCGGCCCGAGCGGTTCAGGGGCTCGGCGGGGCACTGGTCTTTCCCAGCACGCTGGCGATCATCAACACCGCCTTCGCGGAGGGGCGCGACCGCAACCGCGCGCTGGGCGTCTGGGGCGGCTCCGGCGCGGCTGGGCTGGTGATCGGTGTGCTGCTCGGCGGAGCGCTCACCCGCATGCTCGGGTGGGAGGCGGTGTTCTTCGTCAACGTCCCCCTGGCGGGTGGAGCGCTCATCGCGGCCTTTCGGCTTCTCGCACCGGACGGGTCGCGGACGGTGGGACGGGTGTTCGATCTGCCGGGTGCTCTGGGCTCCACCGGCGCGGTCACGCTGCTGATGTTCTCCCTGGTCCAGGGACCGGCTCTCGGCTGGGACTCGCCCTGGACCGTCGGCATGGCGGCCGCGGGGCTCCTGCTATTCGCGGTGTTCGCCCTTGTCGAGCGGCGCAGTCCCGACCCCCTTGTCCCCGTGAAGCTTCTCGCCAACCGGGTTCTGGGCGTGGCATTGATAGTCGCTTTCATGTTCACGGCGACATTCGGAGCCCTCCTGTATTTCCTGTCCATCTACTTCCAGGACGTCCGCGGCTATGACCCTCTGCAGACCGGCGCGGCCTTCCTGCTCCCCACCGCGGTGGTGGTGGCGGGTTCGACGTTCGCCGGTCAGACGGTGACGCGCTTCGGGCTGAGGCGTACTCTCGTCGCCGCGCTCGCGATCGGTGCGGCCGGGGCGGTCGGCGTCGGCCTAGCCCTGTCGGCCGACGGCTCCTATGTCGCGCTCGTGCCGGGTCTCGTCGCGGTCAGCCTGGGGGACGGTGTCGTGTTCACCCTGATGTTCATCGCCGCCGGTACGGGGGTGGCCGACCACCGGCAGGGGGTCGCCTCCGGTATGGCCTCCACCAGTTCCGGGGTCGGCGCCGTCGTCGGCCTTGCCGCACTTGTTCTCGTCGCGAACGCCGGTACCGAGGGGCTCAGCGGTGAAGAACTGCGCGTCGCCACCGCCGAAGGCATACGCACCGCCGTTCTCGTCATCGCCGGAGGGATCGTCCTCACCCTCCTCGTCGCGCTCAACCTTCGCGATTCCTCCGACCGCCCGCACCGATCCCAGGCCGACTCCACCGCGTCGAGGTAGTCGGCATGGCGAGCCGCACGTATGCGCCCCCTGCCGCAGTCGACGCAGGCGACCGGCTCGCGGACGTGCCCCCGAATCGAGGGCCTGACGTCATTCGCTTCTCCTGCCGCCGGGGTCTGAAACGGTGGTTCGCCGGGGCTCGACGGTCGGACTCGTCGGGTCGGATCCACAGCCGCGCCAACTCCGCCGCCCGTCGCACCTTGGAGGCGACCCCGGTCGGGCCGTAGGTGGTTAGGAAGCAGTGGAGGCACCTTTCGGGCAGCCCTGGATGGGGCTGAGTGCCAGCCAGGAAGCGAACTGGTCGATGACCGGCGTCCAGCACAGATTGGGGCGAGCCCATCAAGGGTGCGCTGCGGGGAGTCTGGTGTTGGTACGCCAGAGGTCGGGGCCTTCGCCTTGGTCGGACTGGTGTCACCGGTCATCAGGTCGCCGCCGGGCGCCGACTATGGCCGGCGGCGGCCTGATGTCAGCCTTGGTAGATAGCCCCTTCGGTGGCTGATGCATCGTGGCTGCGAGCGTGCATCATGTCGTGTTCGGCCTTGGGGATGGTGGTTTCGAAGTCGAGCAGCTTGACCCATGTGGGCGTGATCGTGATGACCGCCATCTGGTCGTACAGAGCGTGCACGCCTGTCTTCCAATCGGGCCATTGGTCGTCCGACATCCGCCTCCTCGATGCCCGGAGGAAGATGTCCGGCACGCCGGCGACGACGTCGACCTGCGCGGTGCCGCGGAGCAGGAGCACCTTCGGCGGGAAGTCCTCGCTGTCGATGATCAGCGCGACGTTGGGGGTCGCCCGCAGAGCCTTGGTCCTCGCCGAGCTGACAGCGCTGGCGACCGTGATGCGGGCGCCGTCCCAGTTGTACCCCACCGGCACAACCCGCGGGGTGCGGTCGAGACCGGTGTAGGCGAGCCGGCGGGGACCTCGCCCTCGAAACCTGCGTAGTCAGCGTGGGGAGCACAGTGGTCGACACCGCGACAGGCGCGGCCCTCCAGGGCCACCCGGCACGGGCACTCGCGCTCGCCGCCAACTCCCTCGCCGAGCGAGGACTGGCCCTGGAAGAGGGCTGGATGGTCCTCACCGGCGGGATGACCGACGCCGTCCCCCTGGAACCGGATCGCCCGGTCACCGCCGAGTTCACCCACCTCGGCGGGGTGACCGTGTCCTGCGGCGAAGCTCGCCCCATGTGATCGCCTACGGGCCTGGTCAACGCCGACTGCTGCCGTTCATGCACGACCCCGACTCCTGGACGACCCGCCTCCGGCCGGGTCGTCAGGTGAGGAAGAGGGGGAGTTGGGAGCCGGCACAGACGTGGAGGACCACGCCGGTGATGCGGGCGACTGGTCGGAGACCAGGAAGGCGACCGCTTTGGAGCGGACTCCGATCGGGGTCAGGGCCAGGGACCTGGTGAGGCCGACCAGGCCGGCCTTCGAAGCGGCGTAGCCGGGGTGGCCGCCCCCGAGCCAGGTGCGGGACCCGATGTTGACCAGCGAGCCCGAGCGCTGCCTGGTCCACCAGGCCAGAGCCGCTTTCGCGATCAGGGCGGGTCCGCGCAGGTTGACGGCCTGCATGCGATCCCACGACGCCGCATCGATCTCGGCCAGTCTTGCGGCGGCTCGATACCGGCCGCATACGACCGCGTCGAGCCGGCCGCGGCCAGCGTGACGAAGGCCTCGACGTCGACGGAGTCCGGGGACGACGCAGTCACAATGATCGACCGGCCTGTGTGAGCGTTTCGGGAAACTGCGAAGCGTACGGATTGGCTCCCCGACTGGCTCCCGAGACTACGAAGCGGTCATCGAGACACACGAGCTCGCGCCATGGACAACGCTGTGACCTGCGAGAACTTGGGGCAGCCACGGCAGCAGGCCGAGCCCGCAGGCGACCAGCAGCCCCCGCGGCCCGCCGCATGCCCCGCGCCGGGCGCGGCTCCTCCGCCTCTTCGTAGCACGGGATCATCTCGGCGCTGGCCCCTTCTTCATCGCACGACGCCAGTTGACGCATCCCCTTCCCCCGCTCCCCGTCGGCTGTCCCCTTCACGTACTCCAGCCTCCGGCGTGCACTGGGGCGCCGTCAGTCACGCAGGGTTCCGACCTTGGCTGGAGCAAAGTACACCCCCGAAGCGGGCGGCAGCGTCATGGCATGGGGATGGCCTGCGGCTTTACCGTTTGACGCATGCAACTCACGACGTGGCTGCAGCTGGTGCTGGGCCGGCCGTTCCGCGGGACGGGACACCGGACCGCGCTCGTCGCCGCCGGCCTGCCGCTCCACCTCGCCGTGGTGCCACTGTGGCTCTGGCTGGCCGGCGCGATGGCGGGGGCGCCGGCCGTGATCGCGCTGCCCGTGCTGCTCACGCTCGTGGTGACACCCCTGCTGACCGCCGGGCAGCGGCGGCGCTACCGGGCGCTCGTCGGCGAGGACCTCCCCCGCCCCGCCGCACCCGGGCCCGGACGCAACTGGAGGTCGGTGGTACGCCGGCTGACCACGCGGGCCCTGTGGCGGCAGGTCTGCTACCACGCCGTCGCGGGGCCCCTGCTGGCCGTCCTGGACCTCGCCGTCCTCGCCGTCTGGGCCGCCGCTCTCGTGGCCGCCTCCCTCTACGTGTGGATCTGGGCGCTGCCCCCGCAATGGCGGATCACCGACCTCGGGTACACCACGCAGGCCGCGTACATCACCGCCGGCGGCCTCGCCCTGCTGTTCCTCGGGCCCCGGCTGACCAGCGCTCTGGTGCGGCTGGACACCCGGGCGGCCGAGGTCCTGCTCGGCCCCAGCCGCACGGAGAAGCTGACCCGCCGGGTCGCCGACCTCGCCGAGAGCCGGGCCGGCGTGCTCGACGCCGCCGACGCCGAGCGGCGGCGGATCGAGCGCGACCTGCACGACGGCGCGCAGCAGCGCCTCGTCTCACTCGCCGTCAACCTGGGGCTGGCCAGGGCCACCCTCGGCGACCTGCCGGCCGATGCCCGCAAGGTGATCGACGAGGCGCACCGCGAGGCGAAGGAGGCGATCGCCGAACTGAACAGCCTGGTGCGTGGCCTGCATCCGGCCGTCCTTGAGGATCGCGGTCTCGACGCCGCGCTGTCCGGGATCGCCGCCCGCCTCCCGATCCCGGTGCGCGTGGCGGTGGACCTGCCGCGGCGCCCGTCACCCACGGTCGAGGCCGTCGCGTACTTCGTGGTTTCCGAGGCCCTGACGAACGTGGTCAAACACGCCCAGGCGACCCGGGCGGATGTGACCGTGGAGCGGATCGGGGAGACACTGTTGGTGGTCGTCGCGGACGACGGCGCGGGCGGCGCGGATCTCGCAGCGGCCGGCGGCACCGGGCACGCCGGGCTCGCCAAGCGCGTCGCGTCCGTCGACGGCACGTTCTCCTGCCACAGCCCCGCCGGGGGCCCGACCGTCATCACCGTGGAGCTGCCGTGCGCGCCGTGATCGCCGAGGATTCCCTCTTGCTGCGCATCGGCGTGGTCAAGGTGCTGGAATCGGCCGGCTTCGAGATGTGCGCGCAGGTCACCGACGCAGAAGGGCTGCTGGCGGCCGTCGAGGAGCACCGTCCCGACATCGCCGTGGTCGACGTGCGGATGCCGCCCGGCTTCACCGACGAGGGAGTACGTGCCGCGCTGGTGATCCGCCGCCAGTATCCGCGTACCGCCGTGCTCCTGCTGTCGCAGTACGTGGAGGAGCGGTACGCCGCCGATCTGCTCGCCGCCAACACTTCGGGCGTCGGCTATCTGCTCAAGCAACGGGTCGCCGACGTCGAGGAGTTCGCCGAGGCGGTACGCCGGGTGGCGGCCGGCGGCACCGCGCTCGACCCGCAGGTCGTCGCCCAGCTGCTGGTGCGCCGACACAGCGATCCGCTCGACCGGCTGACACCGCGCGAGCGGGAGGTGCTGGAGCTGATGGCGGGCGGCCGGTCCAACTCCGGCGTCGCCGCCGAGCTGGTGGTGAGCGAGAGCGCTGTCGCCAAGCACATCAACAGCATCTTCACCAAGCTCGACCTGCCCAAGGCCGACGCCGACCACCGCCGCGTCCTGGCGGTGTTGCGCTTCTTGGGCCTTGCGACCGCTTAGTACGCGGCCTTCCCGTATGCCGAGTCGACAACGGTACTGATCGCCATTTGGTGGGGAATGCGGCACCTTCGGACAGTCGCTCTCCACCGGGCTTTGCCGCGCTGGGAGTCGAAGGCGGTGGCCGTCATGCGCAGGGCCAATGGCATGGGTGGGGCTCGCGCTGGTCGGTCGGCTGTTGTCCGGAGCAGATGCGATGTCAGGGCGGTCGTCGCGTCAGCGCCTTCGTCCCGGGTTCGGCGGTGCGGGGGTGGGGAGTCGGCCGGAGCCGGGAGCGGTCGAGGCCGCCTGCGAGCTGCGCTTTCGGGCGGCGAGAAGGCGCTGCTCGGTTAGGTCCGCGCTCGTGGCGGCGCTGCCCAGCATGCCGGTGGCTTCGGCCAGCGCGGTGCGAGCGGCGGTGAGGTGGGTGGCGATCCGGCTTCGGGCGAAGTCGGCGTTGGCGCGCGGGTTGGCGTAGGCCAAGGTGAATGGAGAGCCAGCCACTCTGCGGATCGGTGACTCCGGCACCGGCAAGTCCCACAAGCTCATCGCGCTGGGTACCGAGGCGGCGGTGAAGGGCTACCGCGTCCGCCACACCTTCGCCACGAAACTGCTGAACGAGCCGAGGGCGCGTCGCTGGTTGGCCGGACGTGCTGCTGGCCGGGATCGCCAAGACCGTGCTGCAGGTCGCCCTGGTAGCCGAGATGACCAGCACCTTGGCTGTGAGCGCGGGTGCCGTCCGAGGAGGGTGGTGACGCGGGCCGCGACCGGGACCGGGTTGCTGAACCTCCCGGTGACCCGGTGGATCCCGTGGTCGGATTCCAGCGTCAGTTCCTCCTCGGCGAATTCGGCGGCGATGAGAGCCACCGGATCGTCCGAGTGCGCCAGGTCGAGTAGCCGTTCCCATCCGGAGCTGCCCAGCACGTGCGCGTGCGCCAGCCTGGGCGGGATGAGCAGATCCGCGGCAATGTCCGTCTGCGCCCCCGCGACCCGCTCCTTGACCGCCCGCCAGGTGCGAGCCGCAAGCAGGTCATGGGGAGCACCGCCTGTGAGGGAAGCCTCGCTGAGCAGCAGTCCCATGCAGACCGCGGTGACCGCCGTCACGTGCTGGACGGCCTCGTTGCGGGCGTGATATCGACGAGTTTCAGTGACGCTCTGAGGTGGCGGAGACCGGCGAGCGGCGAGCCCGCGGTGCGTCGGTTCCCGCCGCATCCTGAACGCGGGGAGAGCGGCGGCCTCGCCGAGGTCGTCTTGGCCGTGGAGCGGTTATCGGCGCGCTTCGGCTGCCGCCTCCATGTCGGCGGGCTGCCGCGAGCCGCCGGCCTGCGGCGGCAATAGCGCGACGATGAGCACGGCGCCGAGCGCCATGCAGACCGCGCCCGCCATGATCCCGCTCGAGTAGCCCATCATGGCGAGCGCGGCCACTCCGACGGCTCCGCCGATCTGCTGGACAGAGGTGAACAGGGCCGAGCCGAGACCGGCGTCGTCCTCGGTGGTGCCGTCGACCGCGGCCGTGGCCATGACGGGCAGGCCCAGCCCGTTGCCCACGCTCAACACGAGCATGCCGGGCAGAACGTGGACGGGGTAGGAGTCGCCCGCCACCAGGCCGGATAGCAGCAGCAGGCCGGCGATGTTGACCAGGAACGCCAGCAGGAGCGTCCAGCGCGTCCCGATTCTGGGTGAGACTCGGGAGGACAGCCACATGCCCGACAGGATGCCGGCGCCGTAGGGCAGGTAGGCGATGCCGGCCAGGAGCGGGCTGTACCCCAAGACGGTCTGCACCTGGATCATCAGCAGGAACGACATCGCGTACATCGCCATCGAGAACAGCAGGGTCGCGCCGTTGGCCACCGCCCGCGTCCGCGAAGCCAGGAACGCCGTCGGCACCAGCGGCGCGACCGCCCGCGACTCTGCCGCCAGGAACGCCACTGCCAAAGCGGCGGACAACACGACGACGCCACCGACGACCGGATCGGTCCAGCCGGTCTCACCCGCGCGCAGCAGCCCGTACACCAGCGTCACCGCGGCACCGGTGACCAGGACCGCGCCGGGAACGTCGAGGCGGTGCCGCCCGGGGGCGCGGGACTCGGGGACCAGGCGGGGAAGTAGCGCCAGCGCCACAGCGACGACGGGCAGGTTGATCAGGAAGATCCAGCGCCAGGACACCAGGTCGGTCAGCGCCCCGGAGATCACCAGGCCCGAGGTTGCGCCCAGGGCCGCGATGCCGCCCCAGATGCCCAGTGCCTTGGCCCGCTCTTTCGGCCCCGGATGCAGCAACGTGATCATCGACATCGCCGCCGGACCGGCCATAGCCGAGCCCGTGCCCTGCACGAACCGCCCGGCCACGAGCTGCCATGGCTGTTGCGCGAGCCCGCACGCCAGGCTGGCCGCCCCGAACAGGGCGACACCGATGAGGAAGACGCGGCGGCGGCCCAGCAGGTCCGCCATCCGGCCGCACAGCAGAAGCAGCCCGCCGAAGGCCAGGAAGTAGGCGTTGACGACCCACGGCAACCCGGACGCGCCGAAGCCCAGGTCATCGCGGATGCTGGGCAGGGCGACGTTCACGACGGTGTCGTCGAGCACGAGCATGAACTGGACAAGGCACAACACGATCATCGGCATCTGAACGACGCTATTTTCCGCCGCATTTGGCCACAATCCGCGATGGGGCCAGACTGTGTCGCATGGAGGACATGGGCGCGATCACCGTCGGTCACTTCCCGCTGGCCTCCGGAGAGTGGATCCCCCCGCACGAGCACACCTACCACCAACTCGCCTGGACCCGCCGCGGCGTCCTGAGCGTCGGTGTGGACGAGGTGTACTGGGTCCTGCCGCCTACCAGGGCGCTATGGCTGCCCGCTGGCGTAACCCACACCACCGGCGCGACCCGCGACGCGGTCCTGTGCAGCCTCTATCTCGCGCCTGACCACTGCCCGGTGGACTGGTCCGAACCGACGGCGGTCGGCGTCGACGGACTGCTGGCCGAGCTCATCGGGTATCTGGACCGCGCCGACCTCACCGACGAAGCACGGTCGCGTGCCGAGGCGGTAGTGCCCGACCTGCTGCGTCCTCTGCCCACCCGACCCATCAACGTGCCGCAACCGACCGACGAGCGCGTCCAGGTAGTCGCGGCAGCCCTGCTGGCAGACCCGGCAGACCCGCGCAGCCTGGAGGCTCACGCCCGCGCGGCGGGGGTGAGCCGGCGGACGTTGACGCGGCTGTTCGTGCGCGACACGGGCATGAGCTTCGACCATTGGCGCACGCAGGTACGGCTGCGTGCCGCCCTGCCGCTGCTGGCCGAGGGGCAGCCGGTATCGCGGGTGGCCCACAGCGTGGGGTACGCCACGGCGAGCGCGTTCCTAGCCGCCTTCCGCCGCACGGTCGGCACCACACCCAAGCGCTACCTGCTCAGAGTTTGACGTTCCGATCCAGTTGGACGGTGGTGCGGATCCTGCGGCCGCGGCGGGCACATTGCAGACCCAGCTCGCGCATCAGCCGTTCCACCGTGCAACGCGCCACGACATGGCCCTCGCGCTGAAGGTGCCGCCAGATCTTGCGAGCGCCATAGACCGGTAGCAGTCGGTGTAGATGCGGGTGATCTCGGTCTTGAGCCACTCGTCACGGATCGCCCAGGGCGAGGCCAGACGCGACTTGGCGGCAAAGTAGGTGGACAGTGCGATCTTGGTGCCGTGCGCACGAGCAACTCGACTGCAGGTCCTCCCGTGACTCCAGGTCAGCCGTCTTCCTTATACAGCGAGCGCGGGCAGGCCTCGACATCAGCTCAGCCAGGCCGGCTGAGCGTCTCGGACAGTCATTGCGATCAGCGCTAAGGCCGCGGGCACTACTTGATCAAGCGAAGACAGCGGAAGCGATGCGGACGGAGAACGCCGATTCAGAGCGGGCCGACAAGGTTCTCAAAGCTCCCGTGGCTCCATGACTGCAGGAGAGGAACGCGTGCCGTTCCAAAGCCGATGGTGATGAGGCTAACCGGCCGTTTCGCGCTCAGCGTTGTCGGTCTGTTCCTGGCTACCTCAGCCCCGGCACGAAAAGGGCTCGCGGTTGATCGGTCAGCTCGGCGGTCAATGGAGATCCGGGACGCCGGATGCGCGGGGTTGCCCATGAGATCGGTCGGGGTCGAGCCCTTGCTGATTCTGCTGCGCAGGGAATCCAGTGCGTGTCAGAGTTCGGCGTTCGATGTCCGGTTCTGCCATTCGGCCATGCCCACCATCACCTTTGTCGGTGATGGTGGAGATAGTCTGCTTGGACACACTCGCGCCATAGACCTCGGCCAGGTGCGCGCTGATCTCCGCATGCGTCAGGCCCTTCGCCGGACAGCGACAGCACCATCTCATCCCACCCCGGTCAACTGGCGCTGCCGCTTGCGGACCAGTTGTGGCTCGAACCTGCCGGCGATGTCCCGGGGCACTTTGACCTCGACCAGGCGACGTCGGTGAGCACGGTCCTGACTGGCGTCCCGTTATGGCTGTTGTCGCTCCCCCGTCCGGCAGCGTCGTGCTTGTCGTAGCCGACGTGGCCGTGATCTCGCCTTCCAGCGCGGACTCCAGCACCCGCTTGGTCAGCCGCTGCAACAGCCCGCCCCCACCGGTCGACTGCAGCCCCTGGGGCCGAGCACGATCCCCCAGCATCGCGATCAGCTGCTCGTCCGGCACCGCACCCTGCGGCGCCTGGACCGGCTGCTCAGCGGACTCTCTTCGACGCCGATGTCAGTCACCGGGCGGCTCCTTGATCATCGGATCCGCCGTTCATTAGACACTCCCTGGTTCCGCGGCCTGCGCATCCGCTGGGAGATCCGCGACGACATCCAATGTTCTCGCTCGGGCCGAGTGGTACATCGAAGGATGTACGAGTGATTCATCAGTCGCGACGACGCCGGCGGCGGACCGGCGGCATGAGGATGGAGCACGAGGTGCCGGTGTTCTGGTCGCCTCGCCTTTCCAAGCGTGCAGTTGGACGATTGTTCGAGGATACTCAATTGGCCGATGCTCCTTTTTCTTTCGCGCGTGTCCTTGGGCGGGCTCTGTTCGGCGGGCTCGTCATGGCGACGGCGCTCGGCGTCGGTACCACCGTCGGGTCGGCGCTCACCGACAGCGCCGGGCTCGACGGTTTCCCGGGGCGGCTCGTTCCGGCCGCGCTCGTCAGCGCCATCGCCGTACCGCTCGTCGCCTTCGCTGCTTGCAGCGATCGTCGTCGCGCGGAGTGGCTGGGGTACGGCGGCGCGAGAGCGAGCGCGCGGGCGTTGCTGACCGGTGTCGCCGTGACCGCGACGGCGGCGGCCCTCGTCCTGAGTGCGGGGACGGCGGCGGGGATGATGCGCTGGTCGTCGCCCGACATCGTCACTCTCGGCTGGTTCCTCGTCTCCAACGCGGTGGTGGCGTTCCTGCTCGAAGCGTGGCCGGAAGAGACGACGCTGCGCGGCTACACCTGGGCGTCCTTGCGCGGACAGCTGGGAGGCGCGGGCGCGGCGTTCGGCACCACAATGGTGTTCCTCCTGGTCCCGGGCGCCTCGACCGTGGCCGGATCAGCGACAGCGCATCTGATCGGCGTCAAGGCCGACCCGATCGGCATCGCGCCGAACGGGCAGAACCCCGCAGACTACGCGATCTTGCTGGTGGTGTTCGGGCTGACCTTGGTCGCGGCCCGGACAGCGCTGCGCCAGGCCTCTTTGTGGACCTCCATCGGCACGCACGTCACGTTCCTGACCGCCAGCCGGATCCTGCTGGACGGCGACCGACGCGACACCGGCTGGCCGGTGGACACGACACCGAGCGCCTCCCTGCTCGTTCCTGCGTTCCTGCTGCTCGCACTCGCCGGTTTCACCGTGTGCCGACGGGTGGGCCGGCGCGGCCTCGGCCCCCGCCTTGACGTCGCCCAGCCAGACAGAACGGGCTTTGCCCCACTTCACGGGAGAGAGCCGTCGGAGGGTGACGGTCGACTGTGAAGGATCGTGGTGCAAAGCAGGTCGTGGTCGGCAGCCAGACTGCACGCCACCGAATTCAGGCGAGTAGGGCGGCGATGCCGCCGATGATCAGGCCGACAATGCAGGACGCGACTCCGCTACCTCGCCTCGCGAGAACGGCCTCCACCTGGCCGAGCCCCTGGCGCCCGCCATCGTCGCCCGGTGAGGCAATCGTGGTGTCCGGTAAGAGTGACAGCGTCCCGTGACGAGTTCCGAAACGATCAGCGTCGCCACCACCGAGGCTCGGAGACGGTCAACCGTGTCGGTTTCGGCGGGATCTGGCTCAGGGGCAGCGCAAGTCAAGTCATGTGCACAGCAACTCGCGCAGACTGAGCCCCGAGCCCAAACAACACCACGAAAATTGACAAGAAGACAACATTTGCAAACCTTCGCCGCCAAGGATCATCGAGGCAAAATCTCCCCAGCATTTTCAGTTCCACAGTAAAAATATACCCCAAAGCCGCGATCACACGAAGAGGGTCTCCTGTGACACTATTTACTCGAGCAGCCCATCTCTCATAGAGTTGCCAAGCATCCGCTTCATTGGAATGAATTCGATGAGCGGCGTCGGCGTAGCAGGCAATCGCCCAGCTGGTGAGCGGGTCGCTGATGCCGTGCGTGCGGGCGGCGGTGAGATCGTGCGTCGAGCCCGGCAGCACCGCGAAGGTCTCGTTGCAGCACAGGTGCACCAGCACCAGCAGCGCCTGGCGGCCGGGGTTCAATGCACGCCAGCGCTAGCCGATCCGGTCGCGGTGGCCGGCGATCAGCTCGGCCACGAAGGCACGGGTAGCGGGCGACAGATCCAGCGCAGCACGGTAGAACAACATCAGAGGCTCCTGGCAGGGGCGGTTGTTTTGGTCGACTTCGCTCCTACCAGGGGCCTCGCCGCGTCACCGGCCACCTCAGCCCACCGCATCCACCTTGTGACCAGCACGATCAAGCTGGAAAGCGCTCACCTGAGATCGGCGAGTATCCGTCCCAGCGCAGCGGCTCGCCGGAAAGATCTTTCTGGACGGAGGCCGTCTCTTCCGGATCACTTCTTCTTGGGAGATCCGCAGTGCGTCAGCCAGTCGGCGCCGGTCCCGAGGTGGTTGGTCACCAGGTAGTCGGCACCGGCCGCTATCTGCAGGTTCCACCAGTCGTGCCGCTGATCGTTGTTGCAGGCCACGATGGCGCACTGGAAGAACTTCCCCGATGACAGCCCGCGCTTCGAACCGTCCGGGCCCTCATAGAGGCGCACCTTGAGGCCCGCGGCATGCGCACGATCAACCAGTTTCTGGTACTTGCGCTTCTCGTCCTCGGTGAGGGAGCCGTTCGAGGAGACGCAGTCGCTGAAACTGCCGTTGAGCACGGTGACGTGCTCCGCGTACGCGGTGAGGTGGGGATCCTTGGGAGTCACGGGGTCGAGGTGGTCCGGGACCTTGCACCTCTCGCCGTTCTCACATCCCCGCTCGGCGGTCGACGTGCACGCCGTGAACCCCTGCGAGAACGTGATGTGCGGCGGCGGATTCTCCACCGGGTTCTGGCCGGGAAGGCCCACGATGAGACTCACCGGAAGGACGACCTCCACGCTGTCGGGAAGGTCCTTCACCGCCTTGACGATCTTCTCGTAGGCTTCTTTGCGCTGCTTCACGCCATTCTTGGACTTGACCTCCACGAAGAGCTGGAACTTCCCGTTCTGCCCCGGATAGATCTGCCCGCCGTTCTTCTTCGCCCGGTCGATGAGCGGCTTGACGTACGTGGCGCGGAACTCCCTCCCCTCGGGATCGCCGATCGCCTCATGGGTCACCATGAGGCGGCCGGAGGGATCGAACGCCAGATCCACCTCCACACTCGTGGCCCCGTTGCTCAGCGCGCTCTTGAGCGGCCGGCGGTTCTGGTAGTCGTTGTGCGCGTTGAGCCCGTCGACCCACTTCGCGCCAGGGTTCGGCGCGCACACCCGCGGCGGGATCGGAGCCTTGGCCGTCAGCGGCACCCCCGGCACCGCATCCCGCGCCGCCCCGGCCCTCGGAGCACGGGGCGCCATCAAGGGACGCGGGGACGCTCCACCGGCGCTCCCGCTCACCGTCCGCGGCCTTCCGCAGTCCCCGCCGAACATCCGGCACAGCGCCGCCTGGCATGCCCGGGCGGGCCTCTCGCCGACCGTTTCGACAAGGCCGGTGACGGCCACGGCGACAACCAGAAGAAGCGCGCCGTACTCGATCGCCGACGCCCCCGAATCCCGAGAGATCATGCTTCTGAGGATGAGACCGCCCGCTCCCGGCGTCCAGGGCCCACCGGCCCAACCTCCCACCCGCCCGAGAGCCCGGCCCCAGTGCCAGGGAGCCGGGCCCCAGGGTTCGCGGGTCCAACGACTCCGGCACCGGATGCTTCTCACGTGCGCCCGCGAACCCCCTCCGAGGAAGCGAGCTCAAGCGGGAGAACGCCGAGCTGCGGCGGGCGAACGAGATCCTGAGGGCCGCTGCGGGTTTCTTCGCGGCCGAGCTCGACCGGCCACACACGTACTGATCGCGTTCATCGACGCGTTCCGCAAGGTGTTCGGGGTCGAGCCGATCTGCCGGGTGCTGTCTGCGCACGGCACCAAGATCGCACCGTCCACCTATTACGCCGCCAAGTCGCGTCCGGCCTCGGCCCGGGCGGTCCGTGAGCTGTCGCGCCGGGCGATGCATCAGTTCCGGCCGACCGCACACCGGGCTAAATTCGTGGCGGGGGTAGAGCCGGTTCTCATCGGTGTCCTCGTCCCCGGTGATCGGCTCTACGGCCAGCGCACCG